>CAMOYC010000019.1 GCA_946629665.1 uncultured Lachnospiraceae bacterium | reverse complement strand
TCTGCGGATAACAGGACTTGAACCTGCACCGACCTAATGTCGACTAGAACCTGAATCTAGCGCGTCTGCCAATTCCGCCATATCCGCTTACGAGAATTAATTATGCCACAAGCGATAAAAAAAAGCAAGAACTTTTTTTCAGGAGAATAAAAGTAGTTGATCCGGCCCCCTTTTTTCTTGCATTTATCCCTTTTTCATGGTACCAATCAGATGTGTGATGTTTCTGTGAAAGTATATATTATAAACTAGCACCAGCAAGTCAACATGATAAGATAATGAAATAGAGAGAGAAAAACGGAGGAGAAAAATGAATAATAAAGGATTTGATAAACTGAACGTAGAGAAACTTGAAGCTGTAAATGGAGGAACCAATCAAACTACTGAGTTGAGCACTAATATGAAGGCTGTTAATAAGACAGAAAAACTCGGCGTTGGGAAAAAGAACGTGAGTGCAAGTCACCTGAACCCGGCGACACCCGGCCAGGCTTCGAATCTGGGAGTGGCTTCCAGCCAGGAGTCCAAGCTTGACTGCCGCGTTAAGTTAACACCTTTTCCTGAGAGTATGGTTTAATTCCAAAATATATGGTTAAGGGAGATTTCAATGGGAGATCAATGTCAGGAGTGTGCTTACTACACTTACGATGAAGATTATGAAGAGTATGTCTGCGACGCGAATATGGATGAGGACGATTACTGCCGGCTGATGCAGGGCAAGTATAAGAGCTGTCCCTATTACCGGAATGGTGATGAGTATTCGGTTGTCAGAAAACAAATATAACAGATCATTAAAACATATTAAAAAGAGAAGGATAAGCAACCAACCACTTATCCTTCTCTTTTTTATGATACGATTGTTAAGTAATATTCAGATCAGCAAAGTGCCAGAACCTGGTCAAGCATATCCATGATCTTAAACCCTTCCCTGACGGTGACAAGTTTTACACCGTGTTCTTTCAGATAACGGTAGAATTCGATGATAAATTCTTCCTCGATGGTGAGTTCCCCCATGAAAGTGACCATCACTACGTCAATGTCACCCTTTTCTATATCAGAAAGAAGAGAAAGAAATCTGGGTCGGTTCTTTACATTATGAATATCTTTTCCGGTCAGGCGGGATTCACTTCGGTCGAGATAAAAAATGAACTCGCATTTTTCGTCAAAAAGCTCCTGCGCTTTTTCGATGCACGACTCCCTGCCGATGGAAATCATCTGGTTTCCTGCCTGATTGCAGCTCGGACATCCTCCCGGAGTGTTCTGGAACTGGTAGATTGCTATGCGCATGTTTTCCCCCTTCCTTTGTTCGGAGTTTCCATTTTCTTTATTATATCTTTACGGAAGAAAATGTTTAGGATTATTATTGAAGAAATGAGGGATAATCATACACTGCCCGGATCAAATATGTGATACAATGAATGCAGCAAGCAGCAGATAATACAGCCTGCATTTATTATAGAAGGTTGGGAGGGCGTCATGGTGAACTGTTTTGATCATAATGACATACAACGGAAGATAATCATTGATACGGATACCGGGGGTGATGATGCGGCGGCGCTCATGCTGGCTGCCTTGAGCCCCAATATTGAGATCCTTGGCGTGACCGTTGCAGCGGGCAATGTCAGCCTGGACCAGGCTGCGAAGAATGCTCTGATGACCCTGGAGGTTACCGGCTGCGACGCACCGGTTTATGAAGGGGCAGATTGCACGGTAACCGGCCAGCCCAGAAAAGTGTTTAGCGTTTTCGGCAAGGATGGGATGGGAGATAAGGACCTGATTCATCCAAGCCGCCGGATGGAGGACGGTTCCGCGGTTGATTTTATCCTGGAGACTGTCCGTAAGTGGCCTGACCAGGTGGAGATTATGATGCTGGCTCCGGCTACCAATATCGCCCTGGCGATCCGGAAGGATCCCGAGACAATGAGCCGGGTCCGCCGCATATGGTCCATGGGCACCGCGGGTTTTGGCATGGGGAATGCGACACCTGTTGCGGAATACAATGTTTTTTATGACGCGGAGGCCTACAAGATCGTGACGGATTCGGAGATTCCCATGACGATCGTCGGCTTTGACACTAACGTGGAAGAGACATTTGTTACCCCGGAGGATTACCGGCAGCTGATGAAGGCCGGTGGGAGGAGTGCCTTCCTGGCCCAGGCGCTATCAGGCCTGATGGAATATAATAAGAAAGCCATCGGTAAGCAGGTTTCCACGGTTCCGGATGCGGTCGCCATGGCCTGTCTTGTCTGGTCCGACTACATGGAAGAGACGGTCACCTGCCACGCCAGCACTATAACCAATGACGATGAGACCCACGGGCAGGTCATCCTTTACAGGCAGGATATCCATTATGATTCCTACATTTTCTTCGAGAACTATGTCCATGAAGTGGTTAAGAAGACCAAGGCGGAAGTGTTTAAGGAGAGATTCTTCCGGCTCTTAAGGGAGGACCAGGAGGACCTGGGAATATGAGAACCGGACGAAAAGAGAATGTTCATATCAGCACTGACCGATTGCTTATCCGATCGCTGGAAGCCTCCGACCGGGATGATTACCTGTATGCCGCCAGCCTGGTATCCGACTATCCGGACCAGTACCGGGATGGAGAATTAGCGGATATCCTATGGAGGGATGTGTTGGGAGATTCGGATAACCTGACCATGTTGATCTATGAAAAGGAATCCGGCAGACCGGTGGGGACCTGCAGCTTCGACTACTGCAATAGCGGGAGGCCGGAGATTGGGATCAATGTGGATCCTTCCTTGCATAACAAGGGAATCGGGACTGAAACTGTGAGGCGGATGAAAGAAGAAGCGGCTATCCTGTTCCCGGACAGTCAGCTGCTCATCCGGACCCGGAAAGATAATGTCAGCTGCCTAAGGATGATAAAAAAATGTGGTGGCAGGTTGCTGGAGGACGGGGATATCATTACCTTTGCTCTGTAAATCCTGTATGTCGTGCACATTAACAATAAGATACTATTTTTTTACAACAAGGAGAGCCTATGAAAAAGACATTGAAGAAAATGATGATGCTGATCATGACAGCATTATTGATCAGTACGGCTGCACCTGCAGGGGTCAGCGCGAGAACCTACTATAATCCGAACAAGGTGGTTAAGAAGGTACCGAAAAAGATTCGTAAAACATTTATCAAAAACGGCGGTAAGATTTATAAGGTTAGTAAGCTGCCGGGTTCTTTTGTAGGATACTGTGAAGGGATTCCCGTGATGGAAGATTACAGTGATCCTTCTTCCTTTAAAATCAGGGGAGAGATTAAGATCAAGAAGAAGAGTGCAGGCGTGTTTTATCACGAGTTTGGGCACTATGTAGATTATGTGATCGGCAGTATGGTATCACAGGACGGCGTCAACTATTATCTGAAGCCTTATTCTCAGAAGGCAGCTTTCAAAAAGGTTTACAAGGCAGAGAAAAAGAAGTATAAACCGGCGATCAAGAATACCAATCGGGCCTATGTTACCAGCACCAGTACGGAATATTTTGCGCAGACGCTGGCTGACTACTGGACCCATCCGAAGAGTCTTAAAAAGTGTTGCCCTAAGACCTTTAAAGCTCTGAAGAAAGCTCTGAAAAAATTCAAATATGATTAATGAAGAGAGGACGTCAGCAACGACGTCCTCATTTTTTTCATTCTTCAAATGTAACCTGTCCGTTTTCAATGTCGTATACCGCGCCGATCACCCGGAGTCCGTATTTCTCCTCGTCCTCCTTGATCAGGAGGCTGCTCTCAATCTTCTCGCAGCAGTGTCTTACATTTTTCCAGCAGGCTTCGTAGGGGTCTTTTTCCTGGCCGATCGCCTCGGCGATATCCTCTGCAATGTAACGGATATAACCGCTGGCGTGGCCGCTTAATACGGCTTCGATCGCACCGCAGTTGGTGTGCCCGAGGACAACTACCAGGCCGGTACCCAGGTGGTCCGCTGCATACTCGATGCTTCCCAGCTGGTGGTCGTCGATCACATTTCCTGCCAGGCGGATGACAAAGAGGTCCCCAATTCCTGCAGAGAAGATCGCTTCCGGAATGACCCTGGAATCAGAGCAGGTGATGACGATCGCGTAAGGGTGCTGCCCGTAATCCTGAAAACGCTTCAGGACTACTCTGGATATATCCATGCTGGCAAAGGATTCTTCTGCGTAGCGCCTGTTGCCGGCTTTCAGTCTCTCTAAAGCAGCATCGGCAGTGTAGTCGTAATGTGTTGATTGGCTCATGGTAACATCCTCCCTTTCTAGGTGATATCAGATTTACAAAATCTTTGAAATGCTGTAATATATCTTTAAAAACTGTTAATGTAATATAACTTATGGGGGGCTATAAATGAAAGGTATTATACTTGCAGCGGGCAAGGGAACCCGTCTTTATCCTATCACAAAACCGGTTTGCAAACCACTGCTTCCGGTATATGACAAACCACTGATTTATTATTCATTGAGTACACTGATGCGCGCGAACATCCGGGACATCCTGATCATCCATGCGCCTGGTGACGAGGATGCATTCCGTCATCTTCTGGGAGATGGCGGCAGCCTTGGGGTTTCCATCAGCTATCTGGCCCAGCAAGAGCAGAGAGGTATCGCGGATGCTTTTATCATCGGCGCTGATTTTATCGGAGATGATTCCGTGTGCCTGATGCTGGGAGATAACATTTTCTATGGACCGCTTTTCCGTCACCGTCTGAGAAAGATCGTGAAGAATTTCAAGGATGCGGTAATTTTCGGTTACTACGTGAACGACCCCAGAGCCTTTGGTGTTGTGGAGTTTGATGAGGCCGGCCGGGCACTTTCCATCGAGGAGAAACCCAAGCATCCCAAGTCCAATTATATTGTTCCGGGCCTGTATTTCTATGATAACAGGGTCATTGAGATTGCAAAGAATCTGAAGCCGTCCGCCCGGGGAGAGCTGGAGATCACATCGGTGAACAATGCTTATCTGCATGCGAATGCACTTCATGTTGAACCGCTGGGGAATGAGTATACCTGGTTTGATGCCGGTAATGCGGACAGTCTCTATGAGGCTGCCGGGGCAATCCGTACCGCCCAGCGAAGCGGTAAGCTGATCGGCTGCCCGGAGGAGCAGGCGCTGAAAAACCACTGGATCACCGTGGACCAGCTGAGGGAGACTGCGGACGAGATGGAGAAGACCAAGTACGGTCAGTACCTTTTTGGTCTGATTGATGAGATTGAGAATGACGATTAGGAGAAAAAAATGAATCGTAAAAGAGATGCCATTTGCTGGCTTCTTGTTCTTATCCTTCTGATCTCTTTGACAGGTTGCGGATTGAGGGAAAAATTGCCTGGAGCAACATCCGATCAGGTTGCTGAGAACACGGAGAAGCAGAATCTGACAGAGGAAGAAAAGACTATTGAAAAGAAGACTTCCGTTGAAGACAATTCTTCTGCTGGAGAAAATGCTTCTGAAGAAAAAACTTCTGCTGAAGAAAAGACTTCTCTTAAAGAAGAAACTACCATTGCTCCAATTGACTCGGAAGAAGCATTTGGCGAGGAAGAAAAACCCAGGGCCTTGATCGTGGATAATGAGACAGGCAGTTCCAAAAGGATGAGAAAATATCTGACAAAAGCCGGATTCGATGTAACTATGGTTGATTCCATGGACTTTGAAGTGGAGGATTATGATACCCTGGTCATTCCCGGAGGCCATAATATTACACCAAGCATCTATGGAGCAGAGCGAGACGAACATACTTACGGTACCGATGAAGAAATCGATAAGCTGCAGATCGCGGCAGTGAAGGCCTTTGCAGAAAAGAAGAAGCCGATCCTTGGGGTGTGCAGAGGCTGCCAGCTCGTGAATGTTGCTTTTGGCGGAACGATCAATCAACATATCCCAGGGTGGCATAAGAAGAACCGGAGGGTAAAGATCGAGAGAGGGTCCTGGCTCTACTACAGGCTCGGGACCAGCGAATCCGTATATCATTATCACCACCAGTGCGTCGAAAAACTGGGAGAGGGTCTGGTGGCAACCATGTGGGATAAAAAAGACGGCCACATAGAGGGCTTTGAGCACGAAACCCTTCCGGTATACGGAATCCAGTGGCATCCGGACAGCATGGGGAACCGTGGAATTGATGTGTTCCGGTATTATAAAGAAGATATTCTGGGAATGGAGACAGTGAAAAAATATGAGAAAAAAGATTAAAAGGTGCATGGCAGTTATGGTCGCCGGCGCCCTGTTGATCAGCCTGCTGGGCTGTTCTTCCGGAAAACAGGAAGGAACAACCGTGGAGCAAGCATCAGGGAATGAAGCATCCACCCTGGCAGAGGCCAGGAAGACTGAGGCGGTGACAGAGCAGAATACAGAAGCGGTACCGGAAGGAACAACGGAGAAGGCGAAAAAGAAGAAGAAAAAGATGAAAAAAGAGAAGAAAAAAGGAGAGGGCTACGTGATCGCCATAGACGCCGGCCATCAGGCGGAGGGCAACAGCGAGCAGGAGCCGATCGGGCCTGGCGCTGATGAAACCAAACCCAAGGTTTCCAGCGGGACCAGCGGCTGTGTCAGCGGACTGGATGAATATGAACTGACCCTGATCCTTGCAAAAAAACTGCAGAAGATCCTGGAGAAGGATGGATATGAAATTGTCATGATCCGGACCAAGCATGATGTGAATATCAGTAATTCGGAGCGGGCAGAGATGGCAAATGATGCGAAGGCAGATGCCTTTATCCGCATTCATGCTGACGGAACGGACGATTCTTCGGCCAAGGGAGCCATGACCATCTGTCAGACCGAGGATAATCCCTATAACAGTGACCTCCATGAGAAAAGCAAAGCCTTGTCGGAAGCAGTACTGGACTGCTTGGTTGAGGAGACCGGATGTGAGAAACGATATGTCTGGGAAACTGACACAATGAGCGGGATCAACTGGTGCCAGGTACCGGTCACCATCGTGGAAGTAGGGTTTATGTCGAACCCGGAAGAAGATGCCCTTCTTGCCACGGAAGACTACCAGGACAAGGTAGCGAAGGGAATTGCCAGAGGCATCAACCGCTATATCAAAAAGAACAAAGAAAAAAGCTGAAGAAGAAACAAAAAAAAGACAGCCAGTGCTGTCTTTTTTTAATCTGATATTACAAATGGTGTTACATGTGGGAAACCAGTTCCCGGATGCAGCTTAAGTCCTTTTTCTCCTGCTTTGTCATGACCTCATGTATGATATCTTTCTGGTAGGTTCGGATGGTGTTATCTTCTGCTCCCATATAAATATCAAGAAGGGAGAATAATCCCTCAAACTCTTCGGTGTTCATGTGGCAGAGCTGATGCTGGATTGTATAGATCTTCTCCAGGTGCTCCGAATCTTCAACCTGGTCGAGTTCCTGCATGATCAGGCTGCGGTACATCATCTTCATCTTCAATGCTTTTAAGTGCTCAAACTCTTTTACCTGGGCTTCCAGTGTCATGATCGATAACCCCCTTCCCCATGGATTATTATAAGTTTAATCAAACTTATTATAGTATAGTTTTAGAAATATTGCATCAAAATAATTATAAAAAGAATCTGTAAAACCTTACGATTTTGTGACGGGGGGCAATCGGGGCAGTCGGGGGACGCCGATTGGTGTCCTATTTTATCGTAGGAAAGCCATTCTGGTCCAGGTAGATGTTAATGTCATTTAAGTTGTACATTTTGTTGTGAATGCAAAGGATAATCGCAGCATCGCGGGGGTCTTTCGGGTAAAGGATTCCTGCCTGCCCGATCTCCAGTGCTCTCTGGATCTCCTCAAAAGACATTTTCCCGGAAAGACAAAGTGCCAGAATCTTATCCCTTGATGGTTTGCGCATGCCGCTGAGAATCTGGTAGCCATAAGTACGGTCGAGAAGACTGTTGCTTACCAGTTCCTTTTTCGTCAGCCCGTGCTCTTTGATATACTCTTCAAAATAGGATGAAATCGTCTTTGGAGGAAGGATATGATGCTTTGCGATATAGCTGTCATAATCTTTCAGAGTCATTGACTGGAGGACCTTATGAAGTTCGTGTGTTTTTTGCTCTTTTTTCATGCTATTATTATAAAGGTAACTGCGGATTTTGGGAAGGATAAGAATGCGAATGGATAACAAAATGTTTCACACAGATTCTATAATTGACAGATACGAGATTCTTACTCCTCTCGACCAGGATGCCGATGTCTATCTGGTCATGGACCGACAGACCAAAGAGGTTCTGGTTGAAAAAAATATCTCGGTTCATAACCTGAACCTGTATCAACAGCTGGAAGCCCACCCTCTGAAAGGCGTTCCCCGAATATACCGAATTGAAGTGGCAAATGGTAAAACAATGCTGATCGAAGAGTATATTCATGGCCTTAATCTGAATCAGGTCGTTATCAACCAGGGGCCACTGCCAGAGGACCTTGTGGTTTCCTATATGATCAGCCTGTGTGATATCCTGGAACAGTTCCACGCCATGTCGCCCCCTGTGATTCACAGGGACATCAAACCCGGAAATATCATCCTGAGCAGCAAGGGAGAAATATACCTGATCGATTTCAATATCTCAAGAGAGTACAAAAACGGGCTTGATGTAGATACGGTTTCCCTGGTTTCCCATCATTTCTCGGCGCCGGAATCCTATGGATTTGGACAGACGGATATCAGGAGCGATATATACAGTATCGGGGCGACGATGCATTTTCTTCTTACCGGCGGATACTTAAAGCAGACTTCTTATGATGGAGTGTTGAAGGATATCATAAAGAAAACGACGCAGATGGATCCCGAGGGCAGGTATCAGTCACTTGGAGAACTGACGAAAGACCTTAGGAAGTTTGCGAATGTTCCGGATGATCAGGATGCGGCGGCTGCCGGCCTTAGGAAGGCTGATGCCACGGGCGTGACTGCATATGAAGAAAATGATTGGAAGAGCTTTCTGCCGCCTGGCTTTCGCTCCGGCAACTGGGGCAGTATACTTCTTGCCGCAGCCGGTTATGGAT
Source organism: uncultured Lachnospiraceae bacterium (assembly GCA_946629665.1). Classification (GTDB taxonomy): domain Bacteria; phylum Bacillota; class Clostridia; order Lachnospirales; family Lachnospiraceae; genus Anaerobutyricum. The sequence goes on along the minus strand of CAMOYC010000019.1, from coordinate 14,563 downwards.
TGGTGTTTTGGATGTGCTTTACTATGGATATAGAATCCACCCTCAAGGGGCCTTTTTCCCTGGTGGACTTGTGGATGGAGAGAACGTTTGTATTCGCTTTTTTCATCATGGCCATCTTACTTCTTTTCAATTACCGAAACTGTCTGGACAGACTTCCCGGCATCAGCAGGATCCGGTCCAGGATTCTGAGAAGAATCCTGGGAGTTTTCATCCTCTTTTCGCTTATGCTTGGAGTGATTGTCCTTTGTGTTTCTGCTATGTCTGCGATATGAGACTGTCACCCGGATTGTTTCTGATAATTCGCTAAGATTATTCTGCCTCAGTATGCTGGCAGCAAACCAATTTCATTCCGCCTTCTGCTATAATCATCCTGAATTCAAAAACGACGGATTCGTTTTGGATTCAGGATTTTTAATTATTAGAACAGTCGGATTCAGTGACAGAAGGGGGAATAACTATGGCGAAAGAAAAACCGGAAACTAAGTTGTGTAAGCATTGCAAAACAGAGATTCCTTATGATGCGAAGATATGTCCTAATTGCAGAAAAAAGGTGAAGGGAGGCAAGTTGAAGTGGATTATCATCGCTTTGGTTGCCATCGGTCTGCTGGGTGCTGCCTTCGGCGGAAGTGGCGATGACAAGAAGGCGACGGACTCCGGCCAGGCTCAGCAGGAGGCCGTAGGGGAAGCTTCTGAAGCAACAACAAAGGAGAAGAAAATAGAGTACCATGCTTATGATGTTACGGAATTATTTGATGACCTGAAGTCAAACGCCATGAAGGCGGAGAAGAATCATCAGGATGAATACGTTAAAATTACAGGATATGTCGGGACGATCGACAGTGATGGGGCTTATATAGGTGTCGGTGCCGCGGAAGACGATTATGACTATCTGTTTAGCGAGGTCTCCTGTTATATCAAGTCCGAGGAGCAGAAAGACAAGATAATGGACCTGAGCAAGGGAGATAAAATTACCGTGAAGGGTCAGATCACCAGTATCGGGGAACTGCAGGGATATCATCTGGATATTATAGAAATCAAATAAAGGAATCGGACGCCACGCCAAGTGCAATCGGGGGACGGTTCTGTGATTGACAAGTGATCACAGAACCGTCCCCCGATTTGCGTTCCCTGTGTTTTTTTGGTAGGTATTTCAGTAAAATTGTCAATTATACTCCTTGTCAATTGTGACCAACTATTGATATAATACAATCAGCTATTTGTGCACTTTTATATTAATGCAGAACAAAAGAAGGAGGAAGAAGTTATGTCAAAATGGAAACACGTAAACCAGTGCTTTTTGGCAGTATTGATGCTGTTTGCTGCAGTATTTCTATTGCCGGCAAGCGTCAAAGCGGCTGATGGGGTATTGACCCTGGATGGGCCGGCAACTGTCGATATCGCAGAGGGAGGACAGACGGTTGATCTGACCTTTACACCGGAGGAAGACGGAACCTATCTGTTCTGGTCAAAGTCGGACCAGGATACCTATGGGTATCTGCTTCAGGATGGGGAAGAGATCAACTCTGATGATAATGGGATAAACGTTTATAACTACCTGATGCAGCAAGACCTCACTGCAGGAAACACCTACACCGTTCGTAGCAAGTATTTGAGTGAAGAACAGACAGGTGAGTTTGAAGTGTATGCATCCCGGGCTTATACCGTGACCGCTGACATGGGGCAGGAGGATAACCCTTCGGTCATTGCACCCGGAAACGGCTATATGGTAGTGGATAATCATTCAAATGCAATCGTTTATTCTTCGGATGGCACTTATTTTGATGCGCTTTCCGGGAAGGATCTTGCTCCGGATGAAAGCTATCTGAAGACCTGGAAAACTCAGGATGAAGAAGTCCTGGAATTCGGAGAAAGTTATACGATTACAAAAGATATTGTGCTGACTCCTGTGTGGGGGACAACTTCTACCGTAACCTTCAATATGGATGGCGGTGAATTAGTCGAGGACTATGATACAGACCTGATCGTACCCGAGGATGGTCATATTGTTGTAGGAAATCAGGGGGATATCTATAGCTATCCGCCGGGCGACTATACTTATCAAGAGTTTTGGGACTGTTATGATTCAGTTTCCAGTTATGCGTTTCGTAAAGAGGGGTATTATCTAAAAGGTTGGAAGGATGAAGAAGGAAATCTTCTGGAACCCAAAACGGAATATTCCGTTAACGGAACTAAGGAGCTTACTGCAGTCTGGGTTAAAACCTGTACAGTGACTATACTGCCAGGTGAGGGCAACCTTTCTGATAGTGATTATTCAGATACCTTAACCGTTCCAGAAAATGGTTATATCATGTTGGATTCAGGTGGAGATGTATACAGTTATGATGAGAATGATAACTATATTTACAGAACCAATGGCTTCTATAAGGAGAATTCTGCTCCGACAGGACTAGAAGATGCCTCCGGCACGGTTTATGGAATCGGTGAACGTATTGATATTTCTGAGGATGCCGAGTTCACAATCCTTTGGGGAGATTTGCATACGATTACGCTTAATCCGGGCTCCGGGGAAGTGGATGAATACGAAGACACTGAGCTCTCTGTTCCTGCAAATGGAACCATTGTCATTGATTCTGATTTCTCCATACGGAGTTATCAACCGGGAGCATATGACAGCGGAGAAAACTCCTATGACTATGTTGCAGCATATCCATTCCATAAAGATGGTGCTTATCTGAAGGGCTGGCAGGACCAGTATGGCAATCTTTTGTCAGTCAATGTAGAGACAGGCATTTCCCAGGACATGGAGCTTACTGCAGTCTGGGGCGAGGCCTATAAGGTAACCTTCAATCTGGGCGATGGTGAATATTATCCGGAGGAACTGGTTGTTCCGGAAAACGGCTCTATTGTGGTGAGCAGAGAGGGTGATGTCCATAGTTTTTCCGCAGGTGTTTATGAAGAAGAAGGATTCTGGGAATACTATAGCCGAGTTTATCATAGCGGTTTCAAGAAAGATGGAGCTTATCTGAAGGGCTGGCAGGACCAGGATGGTAATACTCTGGATCCTTATAAAGAATATCCCCTTACTGGGAACATGGAGCTCACCGCGGTTTGGGAGAAGGCCTATAAGGTGACCATTCTTCCTGGCGAAGGCGAGCCTCCTTTTGATGATTATAATGACACATTAATGGTACCTGAAAACGGGTACATTTCCATGAGCTCCTCTGGAGACATCTATGCTTATGATGAAAATGACGAGCAAATAGGGACAGCCTATGGATTCTATAAAGAAAATGCAACTGAGGCAGGCTTAAAGGACAGCTCCGGCCAAATATACAAGATTGGTGATACCATTCCAATTACAGAGGAATCAGAGTTTACCATAATCTGGATTGGTTATCATGCGGTAACCCTTGATCCTGGCGAGGGAGAAGCCGGAGACTGGACTCCGACACTTACGGTGCCGGAAGGTGGATATATTACTATCGATAGGAGCGGTTACATCGATAGCTTTTTTGCTGACGGAACATACAAAGATTATAGCAGCATGCCATTCAGGAAAGAGAATTCTTATTTCGCCGGATGGCAATCAGAAGATGGTACACCTTATCCAATTGATGAGAAGATAATAATCAATGAGGATACGGTTCTTGTTGCAAGCTGGGGACAGGCACACACAATCACATTCGATCCTGGTGAAGGGGAAGTGGATTACGATGGCTATACTCCAACCCTTACGGTGCCGGAAGATGGATATGTTATGATTGACTCCGAACTGGATGTCCGGAGCTATGATGCAGATGAGAAATCCATCAATTCAGTATCTGCGGAGAACTTCTATAAAGAAGATTCCATTCTGAAGGGCTGGAAAAACGAAGCCGGCGACCTGCTTGCAACAGGGGAGAAGATCTATATTAATGGAGATGAAACCTATACTGCAGTCTGGGAAGATCTGGTAACTGTGACTCTGGATCTTGACGGTGGAACCCTGGACGGCGAGGAAGATACCGCTCAGATTCGAGTGCCCAAAGGCGGCGTAATCGTCATGGATGCTTCCTGGAATATTTATTCCTACAGTGATCATGCGTTTGATGAAGAAGGTGATTATTACGGATACTTGAATAGGTTATCAGTTTATCGTTTAAACAAGGATGGCTATTACCTGAAGGGATGGAAGGATGAAACCGGCACCATCATGAAACCGGACAAAGAGAAACAGATTAATGAACCAATTACTCTTACCGCTGTCTGGGGCAGGACAAATAAGGTTACCTTTAATCTTGATGGAGGCTCTTATGAAGATGGAGGCGATCCTGTTTTAGAAGTACCGGAAGCTGGAATAATCTATCTGGGAGAGAGTTACATAGAAAGCCGTACGGAAGCTGGCACGCGGCATCAGGAAATCTACTTCTCGTCCTTCGAAAAAGAGGGATATATTGTGACAGGGTTCAAGGATTCCAAAGGCAATCCTCTGGAAGCCTGGGAATATGTGCCGGTCGACCAGGATATGGAACTGACGGTAATCTGGGGTAAAGCCTGCAAAGTGACTTTTGATCCCGGCGAAGGTGAAGTGGATGAAGATGAGGATACCGAATTAATCGTTCCTGAGGGCAGCCGTATTCTGATAAGGCCGAATGGCAGTGTATACAGCTATAATACACCAGATGCTGAGGATTGGACAAGCCGGGTTGCAGGATATGCGTTCTCCAGAGATGGCTTCTATCTGAAAGGCTGGGAGAAGGCCGGCCAGCTTCTGGAAACCGGCGTGTACATCCCTGTCACAGAGGACATGACGCTGACTGCAAGCTGGGGCAAAACGCTTAAAGTTACATTTGATCCCAACGGCGGTGAGTATGATGAAGAGAACGAAGCAGTATTAGAGGTCCCTGAGGACGGATTTATCGTTGCTTATAAGAATGGAACAGTCCATAGTTTTGTCAAAGATGCTGACTTTGAAGAAGATGATTCTTATAGGTCCATTTACGGAGGTAATTTCTACAAGTCCGGATATTATCTGAAAGGTTGGACGAAAGATGGACAGGCTCTGGAAATAGGGAAGAAGATTCCTGTAACAGAAGATATCACTTTGACTGCTGACTGGGGTCAAGTGTATAAAGTGACCCTTGATCTGAATGGAGGTCAGGAAGATGATGAACAGGATACTACTCTTAACGTGCCGGAAGGCGGATATATTTATATCCGAAGTTCAGACATCCTGAGTTTCCCTCAAGGCTTTGATATTGAGGATTATGATGAAAATGAATATGATCAAGTATGGACAGATGACATCAGTAACGGTGATAAATATCTGGAAGGCTGGACATTGAACGGAACTGTAGTAGAGAAATATAAAGAGATTCCTATCACAGAAAATGTGACCCTACAGGCCCAGTGGACAGATGCCTTTAAGGTAAGCTTTGATCCTAATGGAGGAACATTGGCATACGATGACGAGTCGATGAGCGATCTCCTGATTCCTGAGGGCGGATATATCTGTACTACCTATGGTGGACTGAGAGCCTATGATGCAAACGGAGACAACATAGACGGAAGAGGAAATGAGTATTATAAGAAGGAAGGATATGTCCTTGACGGATGGATCATGAACGGTAAGAAGCTTCCGCTTGAAGACGGCGAGGAAGGAACTCCTCAGAAATATCCGATTACTGCAGATACGGTTCTGAAGGCATCCTGGACAGAAGGTTATAAGGTAACCTTAGATGCCGGAAGTGTTGGTTTCCAGGATGATTCGGATACTGTGATAACTGTTCCAAAAGATGGTTATTTGAGTATGGGAAAAACCTGGGCAGAGCCTTCCTTCAAGGATGGAAGCGAATGTGGTTATTATAACTGGAGATTCAATTATTCCGATGATGATTTCACTGGCTGGTCCGACGGCACCACAACCTTCTATTCGGGTAGGTACGATGTCAAGGGAGATGTCACCTTAACGGCCCAGTGGGGAACCTTCGTCCCTGTGAAGAAAATCACTTTGGATCAGGAAACGATGACCATAGCAGTCGGAGAGACCAAGAAGCTCACAGCGACAGTGGAGCCGGCCAATGCAACCGATCCGCGAATCAGCTGGTGGAAGGAAAGCGATGATACCGGCAGCGGGGAGATCAAACTAGATGATGGTACTGTAACCGGTCTTAAGCCAGGCAAGGTTACGGTATATGCCTCAGATTATGATGAGGATAACGTTGTCAGCTGCGAGGTAACCGTCGTTGATTCCGCCCAGCATACACCGGTAACCGGCGTCGAGCTGAATCATTCCAGCCTGGAGATGGAAGAAGGCGACACTGCAAAACTCACCGCAACAGTATTACCGGAGGATGCGGACAACAAGGCTGTCACATGGAAATCTTCGAATAAGACAGTGGCAACCGTTGAGAACGGAACAATCACTGCTCTGAAAGCTGGTACTGCAAAGATTACGGTAACTACAGAAGACGGCGGCAAGACCGCAGAATGTACAGTGACTGTCAACAAGAAACCGGTACCGGTAACAGGAGTTACCCTTGATAAGGAAACCCTTGTCCTGACAGAGGGAGATACCGCTGAGCTTACTGCAACGGTAGCACCGGAGGATGCGGACAACAAGGCTGTAATCTGGACCTCTGAAGATCCGGACATTGCAACGGTAGAAAATGGTAAGGTAACCGCTGTGAAGCCTGGAACCACAACCATTACAGTAACCACAAAAGACGGCGGCAAGACCGCAGAATGTCAGGTAACCGTTGAAAAGAAAATCATTCCTGTCACCGGCGTGAGCCTGGATAAGGAAGAGTTAGCATTGATCACCGGAAACAGCGGAGCTCTTAAGGCAACCGTAGCACCGGAGGATGCAAGCAACAAGAAGGTGACCTGGACTTCCAGCGATGAGACTGTGGCTACAGTGGATGCCAGTGGCGTTGTCTCCGGCCTGAAAGAAGGACAGGCAGTGATCACGGTAACCACAGAAGATGGTGAGAAGACTGCAAGCTGCACTGTAACCGTTACAGACCCGGTAGCTCCTGTAGTTGAGGTTGAGGGAGTGACTCTTGATAAGATAGAGCTTACCTTGATTGAGGGAGATGAAGAATCTCTGAAAGCAACTGTGGTTCCTGAGGATGCAACCAATAAGAATGTGATCTGGACATCATCCGACGATGATGTTGCCACAGTTTCTGCTGATGGTGAAGTGAAAGCTGTCAAGGCCGGAAAGACAACCATCATCGTAACGACAGAAAGCGGTGGTAAAACCGCAGAATGTCAGGTAACCGTAGAACCTAAAGTGATTCCCGTAGAGTCGGTAACCCTTGAGCCGGAAACCCTTGAACTGGAAACAGGAAAGACTGGGGCTCTTAAGGCAACCGTGGCACCTGCAGATGCAAGCAACAAGAAAGTGAGCTGGACTTCCAGCGATGAATCTGTTGCAACCGTATCTTCCAGCGGTGTTGTAACTCCTGTCAAAGCCGGCCAGACAACGATCACAGTGACAACGGATGATGGCGGCAAGACCGCAACCTGTAAGGTAACTGTAAAAGACCCTGTGGTTACTGTAACTACGGTAAGTCTTGACAAGACAACGCTTACTCTGACTGAGGGCGATGAGGAATCTCTTACTGCCACTGTGACACCGGATCGTGCAACAGACAAGTCTGTAACCTGGACCAGCAGTAATGAGGCTGTAGCTACAGTCTCCGCAGATGGCAAGGTTAAGGCAGTCAAAGCCGGAACCGCTGATATCACAGTAACCACAACAGATGGCGGCAAGACCGCGACCTGTAAGGTAACTGTCAATGCGGCAGTGAAACCGGATGAACCGAGCGGCGGAGACCAGCCGAGTGGCGGAGACCAGCCGAGTGGCGGTGACAAGCCAAGCGGCGGCGATAATCAGCCCGGCGGCAGCACACCTGCTCCTCAGCCGGAGAACCCTCAGGATGCCAAACTTCCTTCCCTTGCTTCCCAGGAGAAGGCGATCACAACGCAGAAGGGCGACGGAGATCCTAAGGGATCCAGCTACATCCAGCTGATGGCAAGAGTATCCAAGAATACCAAGAACAGCAATAAGGTTGTTTGGAAGAAGGTATCCGGAGCAACTGGTTACATTGTATATGGCAACATGTGTGGAAACGCATATAAGTTCAAGAAGTTGGCAGATGTTAAGTCTACCTCCTACCTGCATAAGAAGCTCAAGAAGGGTAAGTACTACAAGTATCTGGTAGTTGCCTACAAGAAGAGTGGATCCACTTTCCGTGTTCTTGCGACATCCAAGACCATGCATGCGGCAACCAAGGGCGGCAAGGTCGGAAATGCCAAGAAACTCAAGGTGAACAAAGGCAGTGTAGTTCTGAAGAGGAAGAAGACCTTCAAGATCAAAGCCAAGGAAGTACCGGTTTCCAAGAAGCTGAAGATCAAACGGCACAGAAAGATCGCTTTCGAGTCAACCAACCCGAAGGTAGCAACGGTTAATGCAGCTGGAAAGATCAAAGGCATTAAGAAGGGCAAATGCTTTGTATACGCATATGCACAAAATGGTGTCTTCAAGAAGATCAAGGTGCGTGTAAAATAGCGATGATCGGTATGAAAGGTACCGCTTCAATCTGAAGGCAGAATCAATTTATTAGAAGCAAGTTAACTTGGCCGGGCACTACGGTGCCCGGCCCTTCTTTTTGGTATTGCTCTCCCAACATTATTCTAGTCCGAAACCCTGCCCGCCATTATACATACGTTACCCGCATTCTCGCAGACCGGCGCAGACCGGCGTTTAAGGTGTCCCAAAAAAACGTCACGGTAGTAAAACAGGGATTATATGGAGATTTTTTCAACTGTAATTTGAAAATATCAGGTGGGGCCAGCCTATTTTACAACCGTCAAAAGCCCGGATTTGGGAGATCATCATAAAAAGTTCGCTTATGACGAGGTCAGAGGTTGAAAAAAGAGAACTAGAGCTCATATTTTGCAAGAAAAAGTTGAAAAATCTGGCTCATAGAGCAAGTTATCAACCGTTTACGTTTTTTAAAGGAGGCCGGGCCGGTCAAAGCCCTCCTTCGCTTGGCCCAGACCCAATCAAAGCCGATCACAGAACTGTCTCCGGATTGGCTTCAGTCAAAGCCCCTTTCCATTCCTATTTACTAAAAAGTATGATAAAATAAATATAATAATATTGTGATATAGTCTGAATAAATAACAGGAGGATTTATTATGAAGATTTACAGGGCAAAAACCTATGAAGATATGAGCAGGAAAGCCGCGAATATCATCTCTGCGCAGATTATCATGAAGCCGGATGCCGTCCTGGGACTGGCCACCGGATCTTCACCGATCGGAGCATACAAACAGCTGATCGACTGGTACAACAAGGGTGATCTTGATTTCAGTGAGATACGTTCCGTGAATCTGGATGAATATAAGGGGCTGGGCCCGGATGACGAGCAAAGCTATGCTTATTTTATGAAAGAGAACCTGTTTAAGCATGTGAATATCAAACCGGAGAATACTTATATCCCTAACGGTCTGGAAGAGGACACGGAATATGAGTGCCGGCGCTATAACGGCATCATTGCCGGGCTGGGCGGGATTGACCTGCAGCTGCTGGGCATCGGCGGCAATGGACACATTGGTTTCAATGAGCCTGGGGAAGCCTACGATAAGGAGACCCATTGTGTTGCCTTAACAGAGAATACTATTAAGGCTAATGCCCGCTTCTTTGACAGCATGGATCAGGTGCCGAAGTTCGCCTATTCCACCGGTATCAAGAATATCATGCAGGCAAAGGCGATCCTGCTGATCGCTTCCGGCGAGAGTAAGGCGGAGGCCGTTTATAATATGATCTGCGGACCGATCACACCGGCTTGTCCGGCGTCCATCCTCCAGTTACATAACAACGTATCTGTGGTGGCAGACCAGGCGGCGATGGCAGTATATGATCAAAGGATGAGCTGATGGCCTTTCGCAATCTGAAAAGGCTGGCGCATAATGCCCGCACGGAATACGAATGGGATAAAAAATTAAAGATCCGTACCTGCGGGCATGTGTACAATCGGGAGGACGATACCCACTATGCTTACGAGCCGACCCCCTACACGGTATTGGAGAGGCTGAAGGAGAGCCAGTGGATCCGACCGGAAGACCGGGTAGTGGACTATGGCAGCGGCAAGGGCCGTGTGGGTTTCTACCTGAACCATGAGATCGGCTGCAGGGTGACCGGCGTGGAATTTAACCCGGATGTCTACCGGAAAGCGCTTGACAACCTGGCTTCCTTTCCGGCCCGCGATAAGGGAATCGAATTCCTCTGTCAGAAGGCGGAAGAATACTCAGTGGAAGACCAGGACATTTTCTATTTTTTTAATCCTTTTTCCGTGCTGATCCTGCAGAAGGTATTGGGGCGGATCCGGGAGTCGATCTATGCAGACCCCCGGCCGGTTAGGCTTTTCTTTTATTATCCGGGAGACGAATATCTTAGCTATCTGATGACCCTGCCGGATGCCCTGTTTGTGGATGAGATAGATTGCCAGGATCTGTTTCCGGGAAAAAACAGCCGGGAGCGGATCCTGGTATTTGAGATGTAGCGGATGCTGCATGACAGATAGAATTACACGGGAGGTGTACTGACATGAAATTATCAAAGGTATCGGATGCGGCCAAGGCACCGCTTCGAAAAGCGCGGGCGGAAGCCCTGAAGAAGACGGTAAAAGTCCACGCGGGCAGTGCACGCTTTATCGCTCACAGGGGGTACAGCGATGAGGCTCCGGAGAATACGGTGAAGGCCTTTGAGCTGGCGGCGGAGGAAGGATTTCATTCCATGGAGACGGATATCCGCTATACCAAGGACGGGAAGCCGGTGCTGATCCACGACGCCAGCCTGAAGAGAATGTGTGGTGTGGACAAGAAGGTTTGTGATCTTACCTACGAGGAGATCCGGAAAATCCCGATCACAGGAGGCAGGAATAACGGGATCTACCATGATGATATCAAGGCAACCAGGATCCCTAATTTAAAAGAGTTCCTGATTATATGCCGTGACAATGGCATGGTCCCCATGATGGAATTGAAGGATAACTGGAACGTGGAGGAGCCGCTTTCGGACGAGGTACTGTCTGATATCGTGAGGCGGACCCGGGAGGTCATGGAAGACCGGCCTGTGATCTATGTGTCCTTTAATCTGAACTCACTGCTGGGGCTGAAACACATTTTGTCCGAGCAGGGGATCCGAAATGTGACCCTGTTCCATATTGTGTCTGTGATCGACACCAATATGATTCCTTTTTACAAAGAAAATGGGATCCAGGTATCTTGTAACGAGAAGAAAAATAAGCTGCACGACATGAGGAAGGTCCGGGAGGCCGGACTTACTCTGGTGGTCTGGACGGTCAACAATATGGACCAGGCCCGGCTGTTCGTGCATGGGAGAATAGAATGGATCGCTTCGAATAAGAAGCTGTGGACATAAAACCGGAGGAGAGACAGATGAAATTAGCAGTAATCGGATGCGGCAATATGGCCAGCGCCATCATAGGAGGGCTGATTGCCAAAGGAATGATGAAGCCGGAGGAGATCACGGCTTCCGATAAATCAGCAGCGGCAAGGCAGAAGGCTGAGAAGGAGATGGGGATCCATACGGAGGAAGACAATGTCAGATGCGTACAGGGTGCGGACATGGTATTGTTTGCCGTAAAGCCCGGTGTATTCCCCCTGGTAGCACCCGAGGTGAAGGAGGCGGTGAAGGGCAAACTGATCCTGTCCATCATGGCGGGAAAAAGCATTGCTGAGCTGGAGGCCCTTTTGGGTGAGAATCAGAAGATCGTTCGGGCCATGCCCAACACTCCCGCCCTGGTCGGGGAAGGCATCACGGGCTATTGTCCCAACCGGAATGTGGATCCGGAGGACCTGAAGCTGGTTGGCGGGATCCTGGAGGCGTTCAGCCAGGCAGAGCAGGTGCCGGAGAGCCTGATGTCTGTGGTCACTTCCGTAAGCGGATCATCGCCGGCTTACGTTTATATGTTTATCGAGGCGATGGCAGATGCCGCGGTGGCAGACGGCATGCCCAGAGCGCAGGCCTATCATTTCGCGGCCCAGACTGTGCTGGGATCCGCAAAGATGGTCCTGGAAACCGGGATCCATCCCGGACAGCTTAAGGATATGGTATGTTCTCCTGCCGGCACCACGATTGAAGGGGTGACCAAACTGGAGGAGAAGGGCTTCCGCACCGCCGTGATCGAAGCAGTCAGGGCTTGCACTGCGAAAGCAGATTCCATGTAGGCAGGTTTTGGGCTTGCTTTTATGGGAGAGTATTTCATTTTCTTCCAGAGCTAAAGCAAGTTGACTTCCTTTTTCTGGTGATTTATAATGAAATTAGTCATTATGACTTTTTTATCTTAGAAAAGAATAGAGAGGAGGTATTCCCGTGACTTTACAGGAATTACTTACGTACATTGAGGAGCTGGATTTTAAGCGCAGCATGTTCGGTTTCGATCAGGATGAAGTGAATGAGCAGCTGGATACGATCTGCGATGAGATGGAAGCTCTTGTGGGAGCGAAAGATCAGGAGATCGCCAGCCTTAAACAGCAGCTGGAGGGGGGCGCGCAGCCGGCAGAGTCTGCACCGGTGGTAATCGAGACAGAAGATACCCGTGAGATCAAGGCGAAGGCCCAGCAGGCAGAAGAGGAATCCAAGTCAGCCAGGGAAGCAGCTGAGAAGGCCTCCATGGAAGCAGCCGAGCAGAGAGCGGCAGCAGAAGCTGCGGCAGCTGCAGCGGACGAAGCACTTAAGAATGCTTCTGCAACCGAAGGTGACTTAAGACAGCAGATCGGCGAACTGAAAGCAGCTCTTGCATCAGCCCTCAGGGCCCAGGCAGAAGCGGAAGACAGGGCCAAGGAAGCAGAAGAGAAGCTGGCAGATGTCAGCGGCCAGCTCGCTGAGGCAGCTGACAAGATCGAGGCAGCTGAGTTAAAGGCAGCTGAGGCTGATCAGGCGATTGCTGAGGCTGAAGAGATGAAGAAAGCTGCCGAGGAAGCAGAGATGTCCAGACAGCCTGTCACTACAGATGAAGCTTATCAGCAGTATGTACGTAACGCAGACCTTCTTTGCAGACAGCTGGCATCCATCGATGACAGTAAGGAAGCGATCCTCGGTCAGGCGAATACCGAAGCAGAAGATATCGTGAATAAGGCGAATGATGAGGCAGAGACGATCGTGAATCTGGCTAACAGCAGAGCAGAAGAACTTGTGAACGAGGCGACAGAGAAGGCAGAGGCGATCGTCAAGGAAGCTGACGACGAGAAGTCAGCTCTGATCGATGAGATCGGCAAGCTCCGTGAGGAGAGCGCTGCAGCCAAGGAAGTGGAAGAGGCTGCGATCGCTCAGCTGACTGAGAAGAAAGCTGCCATGATCGACAGGATGAAGGCGATCGCGGAAGAGACTGCCAAGTTTGTTGAGCAGATTTCGGAATAATCGATGCCGGAAGGCTCGGTGATCTGGATCATTTTTAAGCATATATGCCGGGAGTCAGGTTGGCTCCCGTTTTTTTTTACGCAAAAATACAGATTTGTAATAATAGACATTTTATGTATTTTGTTTGATAATATGAAAAAGTGGCAGAAATAAGGGATTTTTAAAAAGTTCTTAACAAAATCTTTCATTTTTCACTGGACAAAAAGATCTTTCTCAGTATAATATGGTTAGGGGATATTGAAATTTTTTTCATGTCCTTTGAGGGATTAGGGGGAATTATGTCAATCATCAAAACAAAGAACACCGGGTCAGTATCCGGTGTTGGTTTTGTATGTATTTTTATCTTCGGACAAGATGATAAAAACGACACCTGGTTAAAAGATATCAATATGACATACCCTTTTCATCTTATAATATATTTGGTTATTACTTCTATGTTTTAACCTGTGCGTTGACTCCGATGAGATGGGTTTCATGTTTGACAGGTGCAGGGGTATCTGCGGACCAGAGATTCATTTTCGGAGTTTTTTTGTTCGATTTAATATTAGAATGACATCTATTTCCGGCAGGGTCTGTCCGGATGGGGAATGTCGGCGGATGGGGCCGCCGCATGGGACGAATCCATAACGGGATCAATGTATAGAATGAAGAATTGGGAGTGATAAGAGACGATCAAAAAACTGTATTAGAGTACATTTTCTATTTTACAATTAAAAAGATGACAACCTAAATTCCAAAAAACAAATGTTACTATGTAAACAAATGAAAACCTGAACAACAAATGTAAAGGGGAAGTGTGATGAAGAAAGAGCTAAAGGTACTGATCACCATGATCCTTGTTCTTACTATGATCTTCACCTCCACCGGTGTGACCAGGTTTGCCTCTGTTCTGGCGGAAGGACCGAAGACGGAAGCTTCCGAAGAAAAGGCAGACAAGGCCAAGTCCGAGGAGAAGAAAGAAGAAAAGAAAGAGGACAAGAAGGAAGAAAAGAAAGAAGAGAAAAAAGACGAGAAAGAGTCTGATAAACAGTCGGATTCTCAGGACAAGACCGAAGCGAAGGAAGACAAGACTGAGAAGAAGACTGAGGCTAAAGAGGGCTCTTCTGAGGAGAAATCTTCTGAAGCAAAGGCTACAGAGGAGAAGAAGTCTGATTCTGATGACAAGAA
>CAMOYC010000018.1 GCA_946629665.1 uncultured Lachnospiraceae bacterium | reverse complement strand
AGCCAGTCAGGGGCGATTCATCCCCTACCTGTAGAGGATAGGGGTCTTCTCGCTAGGATATGGATAAAAACTGCTGAGAATGCAGACCTTGATCTGGTTCTCTGCTCCTGGGGATTCAGGGATGAGGACTTCCTTAGAGCACAGGGCACGGAAGTGATCATCCATGATCCATTGGAGTTATTCGATATCATGAAACTACAGTAAGGCTGCATTTCGAGACGTAGTTACATCTGCATTTTATCTTTTCTTTCTTTTTTGAACGTTCTTCTCTCAGATACAGGTAGAGACTGTAAAGATATTTGAATCGATGCTCTTTATTTCGTTCATCGGAATACCCTTCCTTGCCTGAATCAAAAATCTCTCCGATCTCAGGATCCGGATAAAGGATGATCAGATCCGGATCCGGGGGAAGAGAAATCCCTTCTGTCGCAAAGAGTATCTCTGTGCCCTTCTCCAGGGCCCGGTCATCAAAGTATCCTGTCAGCAGGCTTTCCAGCCCATTCCAGCCACATCTCCCGTTCTCAAAGGATTCCCTGGCCTCCTGCTCCCACATCTTTCTGGTCAGCTTTGTCTGCTTGTCCTTCTGACCGGAAGCTTCCTTTTTCTTCTTGCGGGCTGCTCTGCGGAAGGTCAGCCCTTCACACATTTTCTCATAGATCTCAAAGGGTTTTTCATAATCACCGTGCTTAGACAGGTTGTCATAATCGTCAAAGGCACAGATGCTAAGGAGCATGGACCTTTCCAGCAAGTGGGGCGCGTAGAAAGCCGGCAGCATACTGCCTTCCAGGAGGTCTTCCGAAAGCACCCAGAAATCAGAAATATGATTATAGAACCTGGTCGTGTAGTCCGCATCTGTCAGGATGGACCAGCTGAGGTCACAGACCAGCCACAAAAGCACCAGCAGGTCTGCCTTTGTCACAGGGACATCCCCTTCCAGGAGTTCAATCGCCCTGTTGCCGATGGTCTTCACGGCAACATTCCCCCGGGTGTCCAGGGAAAGGTAGCGGAATGACTTCCAGTATTCTTTCGGATTCTTGATATCTGCGTTATCAAAATTATTCACGCTGTAGGAAAAGACCGTATCCATGATGGTATACCAGGTCTGTCCTTCCGGCAGGTCATGGTCTTCTGCACAATAGTCGAGGATGTAATCCTGCAGTTCCTCTGCCGGAATCTGCTCTGCCCGGTCCTGGTCAGTGATGAGCTCCCAGGAAAGCAGGGCCAGGTTTCTGTAATTCTTATAGGCACTCTTGCCGGGCACGTCCAGCTTGTCCGCCCGCTCCACCAGCCACTTAAGGAAGAGTTCTTCCGTCGGGACGTCTGCATTCTGCTCCCATTCTGTGATCCTGCCCGGCAGATTTTCAGACAAGGCCCGGGTATAATTCTCCGGCCGTTCACTCATAGTCTGTTTGGGAATCCCCTCTGTCAGCCGGAAGTACTCGTTCTTCAGGTCTTCCGCATTGTGCCAGTTGTTGGATTCTCTGTGCAGGAAACAAAATGCTTCGATCAGGTCCTCCGAGCGGGTAAATATAAATCCGTCATCCTCCTGGGTCCTTACCAGAAAGGCTTCCGCCTGCTGATAATCAAATCCCAGGCCGTGGCAGATCCGAAGGGCTTCGTCGCGGCTCAGCAATCCCGGAAAAGTGTCGTTCTTTTTCCCGGTCCAGAGCATAGCCTTTCGCATCAGCGATCTCCATTTTCTTCGGACCAGATAATCGCCATCCGGATCATTGTTTTCCATGGCGATGTCTGTGAGAAGCTCGATACAGCCCTCTCTTTCCTCGTCCGGCATGGTCACGGAATACTGCATCCCGCTCCCGTGAAATTCATAACTTTTACCCTGAAACTGAACGCTGTAACTCTCTTCATCGATCGGGACAGACAGTCCTTTCACATAATCCAGCAGGAACCGCCTTGCAGAGCACAGCAATTCTTCCCTGACAGGTTCCAGCCTCTCCCGGAAATAGGCAGGGGTAATATCTTCCGACATGTTTTCAATTGCCGCTTTTATTTTATGGTAAGTAGAATAGTAATCATCCTCATAGTTCCAGTAAAACTCACTGATATCCTGTGAATACTGATCTGAAAAATTCATGGGGCCTCCAAAGTTCCTAAATATATCGTCAGTCATCCGATATGATTATATCATAGAATCAGCGCTCGGAAAGGATAATTATGCTGGCATCATCTGTAAAGTTTTTTTCACGAAAGTATTCCGGGAAGCTTTTCTCATCCCGCAGCAGGATCTCATCACATAATATTTTATTAAGCCGAAGGGTTCTGAATAATCTTTCTGCTCCGTCAGACAACAGGATCAGATGCTGAAATCTGTGTAGATCTCCGAAATGGAAGTGGACATGGGACATGGCCCCGTCAGTGGTCGTCAGATAGGTATAGTTTTTGATCGGCCCGTTCTCTGGAGCACTCAGTGTCTGGATCTTCTTTTCTTTGCTGATGCCCGCAATCCGCCCGTCTCCGAGATGAATGCAGCTAAAGGTCTTGGTCACAAGGTTACAAAGGATACAGCATAAAGTAGAGGCATAATCAGCCATGTCGGCCCCGGTCCCGGCAGCGTGGTCCCTTATCCTCTTTCGTATCTCACAAAGCAATTCCGATTGCATCTCATCATTGTATCTGTCATTGTTCCTTCCGTCAGTTAAAGAATCCTGCTCACGAAGCATATAATCCTTTGCGGTATCCAAAGCGATCTTCGCCCCCTCCCTGCAGTATTTTTTGTTGGACTGTCCGTCCGCGATCCCGCAAAAGACGAGATCGTCACTCTTCTCGCACAGGAGGATATCTTCACACTGCCATTTTTTCTTTCCCTTTTTTTGATATTTGCGTATCTCCAAATCATCAGACCTCCTCTTTTTAGTTCTTTCATCATACAATTCAAAGAAAAGGACTTTTTTTAGGAGTTTTTTTATTGTATCCTAATCATGTAAAGAAAATGATCACAGCCAGTCAGGAGGGACTCACAATGACTCGCTTAAAAATAAGTTTAAAAATAATCGGTCTGTATCTGATGGTCTGTCTGCTATGGGGCTGCTCTTCTGCCAACCCGGAATCTGAGAGGTCCACAAGCCTGACAGACCAGGCTGCCTCTGCCGACCAGGCTTCCCCATACAAATATACAGAATTGGAAGATGAGTATCAGATCGATCTGAGCGGGATCGACCGGAACTCCATAGAGGACATTTCCTATACCTTGCTCCAGTTTTCTGAAGGGAAAGACCGGCGGTATTCTCCGATCGTAGAAAATTGCAAACCGGTAACGGATGACTCCGGGATTATCCATGTCCCCAGGAACCAGGAGATATGTACTTTATGCATTCCGGAAAACGATGCCTGCGTTCCCATCTACCGCCTGGAACAGGAGGGAAAGAACAGCTGGTCCACGGAATTTACCAAGATCGGCACCGAAAAGGATGGCTATCTGACAGAAATGTGGACGATACTGAAACTGACCGGGGAAGATTCCGGGGACCGGAACCTGCAGTATTCACTGAAACAAAGGTTTCGGGCAGGTCAGGATCCGGTCAGGGCAAAGAAGCTCCTGGCAAACGGTACCCATCTGACTAACTCTTTTCTCTATATCGACCCGGAATATGATGCCCAGGGTAATTTAAAGCCGGCAGAAGTCTGGGATTCCGATTATTTCGGCAATAAAACATATTGTTTCAGCCCCGCTCCAGGTATGAAACCGGTTTTTAAAAAAATGCAGATCTCCGCCTTAGACCTCAATGTCGCCGCCCAGCTCCTCATCAGGCTGAAAGATGGCACGACCGCTGCTTCCGACCTTATGGTCCTCCAGTCCGGCAAGAAAGGATCGGATAGAAAACGGGAAGAGGTTGCCACAGATTCCGGTACTCTGACATTCTTCCTGGAAGAGGGTCAGGCTGAGCTGACAGGTTACGAGGGGACCGATCAGTCCCTTATCGTTCCCGATGAAGTTGCGGGCTGTCCGGTTACAACCATCGGCCAGGGTGCTTTTTCAGGGGCAACGCTGGAAAGCGTTGGTCTCCCCTCCTCAATAAAACATATCAGGAGTAATGCATTTCATTTTTGTGATGCGTTAACGGAACTGGTATTCCCGGAAGGCCTCGAGATTCTTGAGGCAGATTCCGTCGGTTACTGTGACCAGCTGAAAAAAGTACATATTCCGGCATCTGTAAAAGAGGTTTACGGTTCCCCTATCGTGGATTGCCCCAATCTTACTGAACTGACAATTTCAAAAGAAAATGCTCTTTTCAAGGTGCTTGACGGCTGTATGTATTCCCGGGACGGAAAACGCCTCATCTATGTGCCTGGCTCCCTTTCCGGCAAATTCGAGATCCCGGCCGGCGTCAGGGAGATTGCCGATCATGCCTTTGCATACTGCGGCAATTTATCTGAGGTCACCTTCCCGGAAGGCCTCATCTATATCGGCAACAATGCTTTTACCGGGACCCGGCTGACTGCCATCACTTTACCTGACAGTCTGGAGATCATCGGAGAAAACGCCTTTTCCGCTTATGATCCCGGCAGCCTCTATGAGGACCTGGAAATCACTTATGATCCTGACGGAGAAGTCAGGAAGGGCTTTTCGATTCCCGAGATAAAGATCCATCTGGGAGAAAATGTTTCCTGGATTGGAGAGCATGCCTTTTCTGCTTACTATGTTTCCGGCTACAGCGTAGCTTCCTCCAACAAGACTTACACCGACAAGGAGGGTCTACTGCTGACAAAAGACGGGTCTTTCCTCCTCGCCTGCCCGACAGCGGCGACCGGGGATCTTTCTCTTCCGGAAGGGATCACCAATATTTCTGTCGACGCCTTCGAGAACAATGACGCATTTCTTTCCTGCCTGAATGATCTGGGAGAACCTTATTTCGATTCCGGGATCACAACATTGACGCTCCCGAAATCCCTGAAATATTTTGACAGCAGTAATCTGCCGGAGACATTGAAAACATTGAAAGTCCAGGGAGATATCCGGGAATGGGAAAGCATCAACCTGTGCAACAGCCTTACGATCAAAGGCCTTGACCATGTGTCAGCCTTTTTTGAAGACGGGGGGATCATTTACAGTAAAGACAAGGCTACTTTGCTCCTTTATCCCGCCGGCATAGAAGGAACCGAGTTTACCTTGCCGGAAGGGTTAAAGGGAATTGAAAACAATGCCTTCTATCAGAATGATTCGATCGAGAAGATCACGATCCCCAGGGAAACCCTGCTTACCGATATGACGGATAATGAGATTGCATCCATTTTACCAGGGCTCACTCAGCTAAAGGCTGTAGAAATAGAAGAGGGAAACCCGAGATTCTCCTCCGAAGAGGGAGTATTGCTTTCTGAAGAGGGCCGGACCCTGCTCTTGTACCCGAACGGCAAAGAGGAGACCGCTTATCAGGTTCCGGAAGGGGTAGAGCGAATATACCCGGCAGCAATGAGCGGATCCAGAGTGAAGAGCCTGTCCATCCCTGCCTCATTTAAAGATTTCGGGATCGATTCCGAGACGGACAACTGTCTTTCATCCCTTTATTATCTGGCAGACCTGCAGATTGACGAAAAGAATCCGTATTTTCAGATCAGAGATGGGATTGTGCTCTCCAAAAAAGACGCTTCCGTCATCTATTATCTGCAGACAGACAATGAGACAGTCCGGGTACCCGAGGGCACCAAAACTGTCTCATCAGGGGCTTTTCACCTGTCTTCCTCAAGCAGTGACCCCCTACCTGTTAAAATTATTTTCCCGAACAGTCTTACAAAGATCGGCGCAGATAATTTCGCCGGGCTGGAGAGTGATGACCCCTGGGTCAAACTCTCAGTCTATATCCCCGACTCTGTCAAAGAGATCGATGAAAGCTCTTTTGCCGGTTCTTCCATCATCGAATTCCATGTCAGCAAAGGGGCTTACGCGGAGAAGTTTGCCAGAGACCATGGAATAAAATATGTTACGGATCTTCCGAAATAAAATATTCTTTTTTATCGGTTTCATCCAGTTCCTTTCCGTCAAGAACATCCAGTGCCATTGTCTTCAGCTGCTTATAATCATATAAGTCTGACCAGGCAATGGCATTGCTTTCATCAACAGCAATCTCTTTACTGTCAAAATCAAAGTAACCGAACTCCACATCACAGATCCGGTAGAACTGATATGACTCATCCACGGAAAAAAGAATGAGTTTCTGCTTGTTGTAGCCGTAATCTTCTCCAACCACGCCGGAGACTGAGTCGTCCTTTACCGTGAACAGGTCTGTCCCGGGCATCGCAGCCACATTATTTCCAAATCCTCCCCCTTCTATCCGGGAAGACATCATCAGTTCTTTCTTTTCCAGGTCCCAAAGGCTGATCTCGTCGCCATCAACTGCTATCATCATCCGGTCTCCACCATAAAAACTAAAAGAAGCGTAGCCGGGACTATTCTTCAGATTCAGTTTTAGTTCTCCCGTTATCGTCCCATCGGAACAGGAGTAACGTGTAATCTTTCCTTTTCCATCGAACACAGCAAAACAATCGGATTCTTTTCCCATGATCAGCTGGGTGTATGCCCTGTCAGCAAGGCCCTTTTCTTTGCTGACGTACTCTTCCTTCTCCAGGTCATAAACCTGGAGGAGGCATGTCCCGGAATCAGATGAGATTCCTGTGCCTTTTCCCAGAGCGACCAGATATCTGCCGCTTTCCGCCAGACCAAAGCAGTCAACTTCACAGAAAGGAAAGATCACCGTTCCGAGAGGAACTGCATGGGCCCCTGAAATGTCGTATCTGACCAGGCCGTTTTCGTGTTTCATCAGAACATAGTCCATTCCCGGACCGTATCTGACATCGCTGTAATAATATACTTCTTCGAGATGGTCCATTTCATCATGGATCTCAATTTTTTTCTCTGAAATGTTGATCTTATAGAAGTCAAAGGGCCTGTCCAGAGAGTCCTCTCCTTTCCCGACAAAGAAAGAGAGGTAGGCTTTGTGATCCTTTTCTCCCATCCCGACATGGTAAAGTTCATCTTCTTCGCCTTCACAATCAAAGGAATAAAGAAGCCGGCCCGTCAGAGCCTTATAGATCAAAAGGGAATTCGTCCGGCCCCCTCGCTTTACCTTCACACACCGGTATGATTCCCCGTTCAGGGCAAAATACTGAATATCTGAGACCTGTCTGTCACTCTTTCCGTTTTTATCTAAGTAAGCCACTTTCATTCCTGGATCAGCCATAGAGCTGCTGAATACCAGCTGGTCAGACATGCGCTGGATCATAGTGTCTTTCTTGCGGTTATAAACAAAATCCAGCACTCTGTTATCCACATCCAGGGCCCGGTATTGACTCAGTGAACTGTCCAGGCCGACGAGCTGGGCATATCCTGCGCTCAGGCCAACCAGACAGTTTCTTTTGGTATAATTCCCTGCGTACCGTATGCTGGAATTAAAGGACACTTCCGTATAAGGGGACATGGTATCCATGTTGATGACCAGCAATATTTCCCGGAACCAGCAGTATAAGACAGGCCACGAACCCTTGTCCGTTTTAATGATCCCGGCATTCATCCCGCACAGATCAGAGGTCATAGAATAATAAGAGCTTTCATAGACCGGATCTTTTCCTTCCGGCTCATAGACCGAAAGCCAGAAGTACTGGTTGTTCCAGCCTCCGAAACTCTCGGTTAGCATCTCCTCCGCCTGCTCCTTTACGTGGATCGCTGCAATTTGTCCCTCATCCGTTATATAGATCTTTCTTGTCATATCGCCGGAATACACTGTCTTTTTTTTGCCGGAAAGGGAATACCCGACCAGTCCTTCTCCGGAATGCTTTTTAAAAAATGCCTTGGCGAGCTGCGGATACTCTTCCGCATTGGTCTCGTTTGATCCGCCCTGTTCCGTGTAATAGAAATATTGATAGCTAAGCCCCAGGACCAGACCTGTCCCGCCTTTATTAAAGCGAATGCTGTTAATACTGTTTTCAATATGACTTTTATATTTTTCTTTATTGATATCAAAAGATTGCAGCAGGTTTCCATCTTTCAGATCATAAACGTTTACAAGGCCTTCCTTTGCTATCGCAAGCCTGACATGGCCCTGGCCCCTATGAAGGTCATACAGATCCTCTGTGTAAGGAATCTGTTCGCAGGTAACATGATACTTTTCCTGCTTCTTTATAAGGTCCACGCAGACCATGGTCTGTCCTGTAAACAGGAGCGCTTCTGATTCGGATACCGGAATCACTTGCCTGACCGTCGGATCATCCTTTTCATTTTCTTCTCCCGGCAGATCCTGCCCGGTAAGCCGCCAGAGCAGTTTTCCTTTGGCTCCGTCCAGAAATACGGCAGCACCATCCTTGTCGATGCCCAGATAGTAGGTACCTGCCGGTGACAGGGCACCGCTGCTGACTCCTTCCGCTTCCCCGATATAAGTGGGGTCATAGTCTGCCGACAAGCCGGTTTTATAAGTGGATAGGGCCTTATGGAGGGAGTAGAGCTGTTCCGGGACCACCGGTCCGTCTTCGTCCCGGCCTGGCTGGATCGCAAGAGACAGCTGCAGGGACTTGGTCCGATCTCCCTTTTCATAGACCTCCAGGGCATTTTTTGCCAGATATTTAGCCTGGTTTTCCCTGGCCTTCCTGTATTGCTCCTTCACCTGGGCGCCCTGCCAAAGGATGTAGGCAATGAAGCCCATCAGGACGGCAATAACCAGGCTGGAAGCCATCAGAATCCGGCGAAGAACATAGGCTTTCCTCCGCTGGGTGATGGTCTCCAAAGTCGTTCCGAGCATCGGTGCCGCAATTTTGGGGAGCGCTTTTTTCCTGAGATTCTTAAGGATCTCTTTTTTATTCCTGCCTCTGGCGTCTGCTGCCAGCACTTCATCGGAAGAATCTGCCTTGGATCTTTTCAGTTTGTCCGGAAAGACGTCAGCCGGATTCCCTTCCGTGATCACTGCGAGAATACGGTTGCGGTCATGATATTTCAAAAAAGTATCGATCTCCAGGTTGACCCAGGGAGACTCTTTGGTTCCGGGAGAACAGATCACGATCAGCCAGCCCGCATTTCGAAGGGCCTCATTGATCTGCCGGCCGAAATCCGCACAGCTTGAAAGTTCCCCTTCATCCACGAAGACCCGCTCGATCTTTCTCTTATCATAGCCCGCCTCCTTCGGCAGCCGGAAATGTTCCAGATCATTCTGCAGTCTCAGTGCCGCATCACTGTCGATCTCCCCGTGCCGGTAGCAGATGAAGGCATCATATTTCACGGATGCAATATCCGTGCGGTAAGGCGCAAGCGCTCCAAGAAAATCTTTGATATCCAGGAGCGTTTCTTCGATCGTCCCGTATCTCCCGCCGGGATCCCGGCAGAGCATCTTCGCCAGGATGTCCTGCAGCCGGTCTTCCAGATGTTTGGGACATTTCACCTTTTTCATGCGAAAGCCTGATATGAACTTCCCGGATTCGTTATTGTAGATTTCTCTCGGATTGACCTTCTTTCCGAGGATCATGTAGAGCAGAAGATAGCCCAGGGAGAAAATGTCCGCCCCGGTTCCCAGCCGCAGCGTCCCGTCATTCCCGAAGACAATCTCCGGCGCTGTGAACCCTTCCGTGGAGAAAATGACCTTGTCCGCGATCGGCGCACAGTAGCCGTCCGCCTCCATTTTTCTTGCGGAGCCGAAATCGATCAGGGTCGCAAAATCACTGCTGTTATCCAGCTGGCCTTTGATAAAGATATTACCGTCCTGCAGGTCCAGGTGGAGGTAACCGGCCTGGTGCACCTCCGACACAGCCATCAGGATCTGTTCCATCGTCCGGAAGGCCTGAAGCAAAGTCAGCTTTTCTCCGCCTTCCAGGTAGGATTTCAGGGACCGGCCCTTATCTGCCAGGGATTCCATCACGGTAACCGTATTATGGACTTTGCAGAAAGTATCTCCATTGTCAAAAGAATATTGGCAATCGTTCACGCCGGCGACGACCGGAGTCAGGCGAAAACCCTTTTTAAAGATCTGCCCGGTAACCTGCATCTCCTCCAGCTGCATTTTCTTTGAAGAGTCCAGATAGCGCCTGCTTTCCTCTGTATCATCAGAAGAAATGATCTCTCCGGAAGCATTTCTTTCATACCGGTACAGGCTGGAGACAGGATAGCACTCCTTGATGGCATACCGGATCTCTCCGGCCTGATATCCTTCGTCATTTTTGTACATCCGTAAGGCATCATAGATCACACCTCCGCCGCCTTCCCCGATCGGAAGGTCGGAGATGATCTGAAAGCATTCTCCGGATGACAGTTTTATCATCGTTCCCTTAACCAGATACGAGCGCATCATTGTCCCTCCCTTCTTACAAAAATATACCATAAGTCTATAATTTTATGTTATAATAATTCCATATTCTACGTAAACCATGAATAATGATGGAGGAAACCGTTATGAAGACAAGACGACTATTCAGTTTACTTTTGGCCCTGGTCCTCATGTTCAGCCTCGCTGCATGCGGTGGAGCAGCGCCGGAGACAAGCACATCCGCAGGTACGGATGAAGCGGCTTCTGAGGAAGCGGCAGCAGTTTCTCTTGACAAAGATGCTTTCGATGCGCTGGTAGCTTCCGGCCCCGTTGCCGATGACGCTGCCATCAACGCCAGTGAATGGGCTAAGAAAGTGAAGGAGGCAGGTGTTCTTCGGGTAGGAACCACACCCACTTCTTTCCTTTTCAGCCAGATGGACGAGACGGATGAGAATATCCGTGGTTTTGATGCAGGCCTTTTCCAGATGCTGGCCCGCTACATCCTGGGAGATGAAACCAAGTGGGAGTTTACTCAGGTAGATTCCAGCACCCGTGAATCCGTTCTTCAGAATGATCAGGTGGATGCGGTTTTCGCAACCTATTCCATCACACCTGACCGGGAGAAAGTCATTTCCTTTGCAGGTCCTTATTACACTTCCCAGCAGGGCGTGCTTGTGAAAGCCGGCAACACGGAGATCACCGGCGTTGACAGCCTGGCAGGCAAGAACGTTGCAACCCAGTCCGGATCTACCGGTCCTGACATCCTGGCAGAGTTTGCTCCGGATGCAGTGATCCAGGAATTTGAGAATGATGCGGAGGCCCGTGTGGCACTGGAACAGGGACGTGTGGATGCCTATGTTACGGATTACACCCTTCATCTGAATGCCCTGGTTAAAAACCCGGCGGCTTACCAGATCGCAGGCGAGCCTTTCGGACCGGAAGACAATTACGGTATCGGCCTTCCTTTAGATTCCGACGGAGTTGCTTTTGTGAATGATTTCCTGAAAACACTTGTAGAGAATGGCACCTGGGCAGAGCTGTGGAAGATCACGCTGGGCGACCGCACCGGTATCACTGCGGTACCTGAAGCCCCTGTGATCAAATAGACTGGCTTCGCCATGCCATAAGACACGAAATCAAACCATGCGGCTCTTAGGGGGAATCCCTTAAGAGCCCTCTTTTACATAAGGAGCGATTTTAACTATGACCATCCAGGAACTGCTTGCCCAGTTTGGCGACAAATACCTGCAGGCACTGATAACCACTTATCAGCTGACCTTTATATCCTTTTTTCTGGCTACGATCCTGGGCGTGATCATCACCGTGATGAGGGTCTCTCCGATCAGGCCGCTTCAGATTGCAGCGGACTTTTATGTGCAGATCTTTCGGAACATCCCCGGAGCTGCCCTGCTGATCCTCCTGGTTTATGCACTGCCCTACCTGAACATTGTCCTGCCTTATTTCACAGCCGTGCTGATCGCCACCACCCTGATTCCGTCCTCATTTTGTTCAGAATATCTGATGTCCGGTATGAATACGATCGGCGCCGGCCAGATCGAGGCTGCCCGGTCCCTGGGCATGACCTTTATGCAGATGATCCGGCATGTCGTGATGCCCCAGGCGATACGCTCGAGCGTGCTTCCCATGACAAATCTGTTAGTGGCAACCATGCTCACCACCGCCCTGGCATCCCAGGTCCCCTTAAATCCTACGGACCTGACCGGTATCGTTTCCTACATCAATACCCACGCGGTGGGAGGGATTACCGCCTTCCTGATCTCCGCCGTCTTGTACTGCGGAACCGCGGTCATTATTGGTCAGATCGGTAATCAGATCGACCGGAAAGTGAGGATCCTGCGATGACGAACGGCACGATTTCCATACGGGACGCACTCTACGAGTCCCCCGGCCCAAAGGCCAAAAAAATAATTGCCGCTGCCACCGTCCTCTCGCTGGTGGTCCTGGCGGCACTCATTTATCTGGTCATTCATCAGTTTTATATTACCGGCCAGCTGGATTCCAGATACTGGTCCGTTTTTGCCAGGGCAAGTACCTGGCGCTATCTGGGGAAAGGTCTTCTCGGCACATTGAAAGTGGCTCTCGGATCCAGCCTGGTTGCCTTTGCCATTGCCATGGTAATGATGCTCGGACGTCTCAGTTCCATCCGGCCGGTCAGCTGGATTGCCGTGGCACTTATCGAACTGAGCCGAGGTATCCCCACCCTGCTGTTTATCTATTTCTTTTTCCTGGTTCCGTCCCAGTTTGGTATCATGCTTCCCGTTTACTGGAAGATCACCCTGCCCGTAGCCATCTCCGCCTCCGGCGTTGTGGCGGAAACACTCCGGTCCGGCGTGAATGCTGTTCCGAAGGGGCAGACTGAGGCAGCCCTCTCTCTGGGTATGACAGACGGAAAAGTATTTTTTAAAATCGTATTCCCTCAGGCTTTCCGCTATGTGATCCCTTCTCTGATCGCTGAGCTGGTCATCGTCCTGAAGGATACCACCTTTGCCTATGTTGTAAGCTATGCGGATATGATGCTGAATGCCAGAGTGCTCATCAGCAACTATGATGCATTGCTCGCAGTGTATCTGGTAGTTGCGGTAATCTACATCATCATCAATTATCTGCTGCATAGGGCGGCTGTCTTCATGGCAGGACACCGGAAGACGGCGGCTGCTTAGGAAAGGAGCGGACATATATGGCAACAAATGAACAGACTGCTATTATAGAATTGAAGCATATTGATAAACACTTTGGCTCCCTGCACGTGCTGAAAGACATCAACCTGACCGTGCATAAGGGAGAGGTCGTTGTGATCATCGGACCGTCCGGATCCGGAAAATCTACCCTTTGCCGGACGATCAACCGCCTGGAGACCATCGATTCCGGCGAGATCGTCATCGACGGGGATATCCTTCCCCAGGAAGGGAAGAAACTGGCCCGGCTCCGTTCCGAGGTAGGGATGGTCTTCCAGTCCTTCAACCTCTTTGCCCACAAGACCATCCTCGACAATGTCACCATAGGACCGAGGGAAGTGCTTGGTACGCCGAAAAAAAAGGCGGAAGAAGAAGCGATGGCCCTGCTCAAGCGAGTCGGCGTAGAGAATCAGGCAAAGAAGGTGCCCGCCCAGCTTTCCGGCGGCCAGCAGCAGCGGGTGGCGATCGCCCGCAGCCTGGCCATGCACCCAAAGGTAATGCTTTTCGACGAGCCCACCAGCGCCCTGGATCCCGAGATGATAGGTGAAGTGCTGGACGTTATGACCGAGCTGGCCAGAGAAGGCATGACCATGGTCATCGTAACCCATGAGATGAATTTTGCCCGACGTGTGGCAGACCGGATTATTTTCATGGACGAGGGAAGGATCCTGGAAGAAAATGAGCCGGAAGCGTTCTTTAGCGCACCCGGCACCCAGAGGGCGAAAGACTTTTTGAATACACTAAAAGAGCGAGATAGATAATATGCAACATAAAAATCACCATACCCGTCCGGTCATAGGAATCGCCTGGCGCACCCTCAGACACTCGGTATCCTTCCGCTTCTTCTGCGAAGCGGTCGAGGAAGCGGGTGCGGACTACATCATGCTTGACCAGGTATTTTCTCCCCACCTCAGCTATGACTCCCACGGCAAACTGACAGAAGGGGTGGATGGCACCGGCGCTCTGACAGAGGCCGCCGGAAAAATGCTGCAGGATTCGGCCCGGCGGGATTCCAACGCCCGGGAGGTCCTGAAAAATGTGGATGCGGTACTTTTCACCGGTGGACAGGATGTCAGTCCGTCCCTGTATAAACACCAGAAACCCTGGCATAAGATCATGAAGGAAAGAGATTACCTTGCAGAGAGGGATGTGTCCGATTACCTGCTCATGCATTACTGCCTCGACCGGGATATCCCCTTGTTGGGAGCCTGCCGGGGCATGCAGATGCTGGCAGTGGTCTCCGGCGCTGAGATGATCCAGGATATCCCCTCTTATTTCAGGGAGCTGGGAGCAGAATACAGATACCAGCATCGGCCTTTTTATACGGATCTGAAAGTTGATGCCCCAAAGGACTTTGCCCATAACGATGTGCAGGTGGAAAAAGGTACCCTGCTCCATGATATTGTGGAAAGAGACCTGCTGAAAGGATGTCCCTGCTGGCATCATCAGGCCGTCAGAAGTGTGGAGGGCACTCCCCTGAAAGTATCCGGTTATACGATGACCGGCCAGGTTCCCATGATCGAAGTCGTGGAAAGAAATGATCAGACCTTTGCACTTGGAGTACAGTTTCACCCGGAAGCCTCGGTCCTGAAAAAATGCCGACAGTCCAGAAACCGAAAACTGTATCTGGACTGCGACACTTCTCTTCTGCTTTTCCGCAGCCTGGCTGCGGCCGGCCTGAAAAAAAGGCCGGCTTCCATCACAGCAGCAATACAGCCTTGAAACGGTACCGCCCGTCTGACGCAACCGTGACCACGATCCTGTGGAACCAGGTTCGAAAGACCAGCCGGAACTCATCTGCGACCTGCAGGATTTCAACTTCACAGTTCATATCTTTCAGGTCTTCCGCCAAAGAGCCGATCGCTCTTTCCGTCCTGTCAATGACCTGCTTTTCTCTATACAGTTGTTTCCCTGCAGGCATTTCCTTGTAATAAAGGAACAGGTTGCCTTCCGTCAATCTGTTGACACAGATACATCTGTTAAAGTAGCTGCCAACGATCATGTAAAGGATGTAAGCATTTTCTTTCTGGACATTTGAACTTGAAACGGTAGCGAATTTGTAAGCCATGATCATACCTCCATAAACGAATCTGATAAAAATAAAAGGATCTACCTGGACAGACTTCTTGCGTAGTCTTTTCCATGTAAATCCTTTTTCTATCTGTTTATGTTGGTATCAATATAACATTGATCCAATCGGATGTCACTAAACCGTTGGTTTAAAACCCGATGGATTCCGTCATTTGAGCAATTCCTGAAGTTCTTCATTCGCCTGCTCAAAGCTAACAAAATGAATTCCATTCATCCCGAAGTCCCTGGCCGCATCTATGTTGGCCTTGTTGTCATCCAGGAAAACACATTCTTCCGGAGTCAGACCATACTTTTCGCAGATCGTCCGATAGATTGCGGGATCCGGCTTGATCTGGCCTACATAGCAGGAGAACACACCCCCGTCCATCAGCGGAAGAAAATCAAGCACATCCGGCCTGGAATTCATGATAAACTCTGAATAATTCGACAAAAAGAGCACTTGGTATCCCTGTTCTTTCAAGTCCCGGATCCAGGTCTTCGCATAGTCCATAGGCCCGATACAGTCTCCCACATGGTCAAGCATGGACTGGATCTCGTCCTTGCAATCCGGCCCGGCCTCCAGCATTTTGGAAAAAACCGCTTCCTTCTCGTAGCCCAGGTCCAGTTCATTCCAGTATCCTGTCCTCCAGACGGCATCATTCACCTTTTCTATGACTTCATCGTCTTTCAGGAGATTCTTGATATAGGGGCCATAGTCAAACTTCATCAGGACATTGCCTATATCAAAGATAATCGTTTTAATCATTTTGTACTGCCTTTCTGTGGCTGGTCACTCGGGCCTCGGCCTCATCACCTTACAGAGATAATACAATCCCACATTGGAAACCAGCTCTTCGATATCGGAACCCTCAAGAAGCATTCTTGCCCGCTCCATGATTGCCGGCCTTGCCTGGATACAGGCCTGTTTCAGTTCTCCGATAGTCCGGATACCCAGGTCCGCCAGGATAGGCAGATAGAATTCCGGGGATACATACCGGATCGATGCATTGCAGATTTCCGCAATATCTGCCACCAAAGTGGTCATGATCGAACTTCTGCTGACAAACTCTGTCAGGGTAACCCTGTCGAGTGTCATCTCGTCCGCATGGTCTGTGGACATGTTTTCCCGGGTCAGCTCCGTATAGCTTGCCGTCCGCTTTCTGAGCGCCACAAATCGTTCATCCGCGATCTCTAAAAGGCTGGCGATCCGGGCAAATTCCCGCAGGATATCCCGGGGCAGACTGTAGTCTGTCTTGTAGCCCAGATCATGCTCAATTTCCGCCCACGTATGCTGCAGCACTGACCGCAGCTGGATTTCAAAAGGCAGTCCGCACAGGTAATCCGGATACCCTTTTCCCTTCGGCAGGGTGCAGATATAATGCAGAGACAGGTAGCCGAAAGATGTGGCCGGCATCAGCCGCCGCTTATCGGTGGAAAGTTCTTCATCGAAGGGAAACAGGTCTTCTATCACCTTGGAAAAGGTATCAACCTGGTCGGAGTAATAGAAGATCACCCGAAAGCCAACGATATCTGTGATATCATTCAGGTCCTTATACTTTCCCGCCTTGCGGAATATTTTCTCAGAGAGGGATTCCCGGGTTTTCAGCCTGCCTGCAACCTGCATGGGAGTAAAATGATTCTCTTTGATTGCATTATCCAGAATATTCTCAACAACTGTACTCAGTTCCCGAAAAACCGGCAGCTGCCGGTCATACTCCGAAAGCAAGAATGTATTACTATCATGCATAGGAAGAATCCTCTATTTTATGGTTGTCTCCTTCAACAGTTTCTCCATGATCTGATTGTGTTCCAGCTCGTTTCTGAGATCGACCTCCGTATTGTAGGTGAGATACTCTTCACGGCTTTCATAGCCTTCTTCCTTAACCGCTTTCTCTATCGCCACGTTCACATCTTCGTCCGTCACATTGATGTTCAGCTCTTTGCAGAGGAGGTCCTGTACGCACTGGCTCTTTAAGTTAGATACTGCCAGTTCATCCATGTCCATCTGGAAGTATTCCGCAATAAAATCCTCCAGTTCCATGCCGTACATCTGAGCGGTCTCTTCATAGGTGATCACAATATTGGACTTCTCCTGCTCGATCTGATCCTTGGTGAAATCCTGGATCTGCTCCGCATTGTCCACGATCTCTTCCCAGAGATTATACTCATTGTTGGACGCTGCTTCGTCTTCCTTCTCCGCTTTCAGCTCATCCTTGAGCTGCTTCTTGTAGGCTTCTACAGATTCCGCCTCAAAGTTGTCCTTGACAAATTCATCCGTGATCTCCGGAACTACTTCTTTCTCGATGCTGTTGATCGTGATCTTATATTCACAATCTTTGCCGGCAATCTCTTCATCATCATAATCATCCGGGATCTTAAACTTGATCGTAACGGTCTTTCCAACTTTCTGACCGATGAGCTCATCATCTGTGGTGACGTCCGTTCCGTCGAAGTCCAGGTTCCCTTCACCGATCTCAATATCCAGATCATCCTGAGAATAATCCTCGCTCTTCTTGCCGTCCATACTCATCTCCAGATCGATGTTGACAAAGTCTCCGTCCTGGACGGTCTTCCTGTCTTCCACCTCCTGGTACTCAACATATTCCTGGGCAAGACTATTCAGATATTCATCGACTTCCTTATCGGTTACCTCTGTCGGGGTAGCTTTGATCGTGAGGCCTTTATACTTTCCAAGCTTAACATATTCAGATGCCTCCAGCTCAACCGGTACGGTAGGGGTTACAGCCTCATCCGGCATGTCGGTCGTAGCCTCTGCAGCACTTTTGGAATTCCCGCATCCTGCAAGCATGCACATGGAAGCAGCCAGTGCAACTCCAAATAATAATCTCTTCATGATGTCCTCCGTTCTATCGCCGTCTCAGCGATATATTTTTATATTATAGAATTCAACACGAGTTTTTATCGCAACTCTAATTTATCACCATTTGAGGCCGGACACAATCCATTTCACCAAATTTACACAGAATCGTCTAATGCTTACGATTCAGGCAGGCATACAGTTCCTGCTTTCTTGGCAAAGCGGGCTGGCCGCAGGAATAATTAGGGGGAATCACCGAAACAAAACCTTCTTGTTCTATTTTTTCATAGAGCCGGTCAATGACCTCGCCAAGATATCGTTCTTCCCGCAGGTCAGAGAAGATCCGGCCGGTCAGATAGGCCAGGCCCACTGTCAGCTCATCTTCTTTCAGCTGCTCCAGATACCGCACATCGATGATCTCACGGTCGATCATGACCGTATCGGTGCCCATCGCCTTCAGTTTCATCCGGCCTGCCCTGACCGGTTTCAGGGTCCTGGCCAGGTTCATGGGCGGAAGGTCCGTGGCAGGATACCGGTCCTCCATGCCTCTTCGGGCACAGATTTCCCGGGCGCGGGCCGTTACATTTTTTACGTGATAATGGTCCAGCTGCAGCACACAGTCCGCAACGGACAGGTAATCTCCGGAACTTCCCACCACGATGATGAAGGAAATGTTCCGGCTCCGGGAGAGTCCCCGGATATGCCGAAGGAGCGTGCTGATCGGCTCCTTGTCATCGGTCACCAGCTCTGCCATCGTCTCATCCCGGATCATAAAATTTGTAGCGGACGTATCCTCATCCAGGAACATTAAGTCAGAACCGGCCTCCATTGCTTCCACCAGGTTCGCCGCCTGTGAGGTGGATCCGCTGGCATTTTCCGAGGAAAAATCAGCGGTATCCTGGCCGTTAGGCAGATGACGGATAAACAGGGAGATGTCCGTGTGCCGCACACTTCGGCCGTCTTCAG
The DNA here is from genome assembly GCA_946629665.1 of uncultured Lachnospiraceae bacterium. Lineage (GTDB taxonomy): Bacteria > Bacillota > Clostridia > Lachnospirales > Lachnospiraceae > Anaerobutyricum. Next base: position 5,579 of record CAMOYC010000018.1, on the reverse strand, counting down.
CCCGGATCTTGGTCCCGCAAGCCCGGGAGATCACATATTCCCTGCCGTCTCCGGCAATATGATCATATACCCCCAGTTCCAAGGCGTTCAGCAGGGTCGACTTTCCGTGGTAGCCGCCCCCGGCGATCACAGTCACCCCTTCCGGAATGGCCATTCCGGTGATGATGCCTTTGTGAGGGAGCTCCAGGGCCACCCGCATATCCTCGGGACTGGAGAAGGGTACTGCCTGCTTCATAGGCCTGTCTGACACCCCGCTCTCCCGGGCAAGGATCGACCCGTCTGCCACAAAGGCCGTATAATGATTGGCGGTCAATGCCTCCCGGATCGCACACTGGTCATCGGACAGCCAGACCGCCTCCTCCAGGGCTTTTCGGTCCCGGGCATTCCACCTTCTGTAATAAAATGTATTCTCTGCAAGACCGGGGAGAATATCAAAAAGAAGTTTCTCCATCTCCCGGGCAAGGATGGTCCTTCCCCTGGCGGGAAAACCCATCTCAAAGCGGAATTCCAGACTATTTTCGGAAAATACTGCTGCAATCCTCTCCTGAACGGTCTGTCCGGTCCGGCAGGTTGTGATCCGGCCGCTTTTCCCGGAACCCATCCGGCCATCCTCCCGGCCGCCTTCGTTCCGGGTTCTCTCCTGCCTTCCCAGAGCCCGCCGGAACCTTCTCAGGATCTGGTCCTCCAGGGCCAGCTTTCGGTTTTTCCGGTCCCGATATTCCGCCGGAAAAGCATGCTTCCCGGCCGGTATCTCAAACCGCAGCCGGGAAGGAGATGCAAAAGGGTCTCCCTGCACATGATCGATATGGAGGATGTAATTGTCCCACCGATAGGACCCGGCTAAAGATTTGTAGGCGCCGTAGCTCTTACGGTCAAGCCTGGGCAGCATCATTTTAAGGTCGTCTTTCGTTTTCATTTTCTTCACTATCTGTTATATCCTTCAGAATTCTTTACTGAGTTTGTAGAAATAGCACATCTGCATCTCCAGGGACCCTTCCATCAGGCGTTCCGGTGAGATCCAGTCCCCGTAGGGAGTGTCCTCCCTCTTGGGAAGGCAATTGGAATCCAGCAGCAGGTATTTGTCTTTCTTTTCACTGTAAGCAGTGACAGACACGTAATGGCCATCCACGTGGATCACGGCCACATCGCCTTTTTTCAAGTTCTTCTTAAGCTTCTCAAGGTTGCCGCTCTTGCCGTCCCAGGCAAATCCGTACTGGCGTCCGTACCGCTTTGCTGCCGCCTCGAAGATCCCGTCATCCGTACCGCTGCCGATGATCCGATACTCTTTTTCTACTGCATAATCCGCCAGCTCCATCACATTCATGTACTGGCCGGTCAAGGCATAGACGGCATTTACCGGAGCCAGGATCCCGCATCCTGCGGTCCCCATGCAGCCTTCCTCCATGGTCTCGGTCCCATAAGGAGTCCCGCACCATTTCGGGTCATACTGGGTGATCACAAAAGGATCTTTGTTTTTCTGGATTTTCTTTGCTGCCTTAATTCTCCAATGGCTGGCGAGTCTGCCTTTGGAATCAGTCAGCACCAGATTCCGGTCCACATCTTCAGCAAGATAAGAGCCGCTCCGGATATCCTGGATGAGGAAAGCTCCTTTAAGCCGTTCCAGGCGGAACCTGCCGTTTACAGTGTCCTTGGCGGATTTCCAGACCGGGTGCCTGTTGGAGACAGAAAGGTATTTGCCATCCGCCGTGTTTTTGATATAGTACTTCTTGCCTTTGACGTGGATCAATTCCAGGTCATAGGGCTCATACAACTGCATGATAAACTGATCTTTTACCCCGCCTGTTGCATTGTCTGCATAACCGCAGCAGACATGGTAGATCCCGTCCCGGAGGACCGCCTTTTCCCGGCCGTCATAGTGCAGGGTATTCGCAAAATCTCCTTCGGAGATCCACCCTATTTCATAGTGGTCCTTTTGATCATAGATTACCTGGACCGCATCCTCATCCCGGCTGACAGCGATGACTCCAGTGTACTTTTCAAAAGTCCCGCGGGCTTCCAAGAGACTGCTGTCCGTGTAAGCGGTCATCTCGGCACGCACGGTAGCATAAATGTGTCGGAAGTCCGGATCATCCACGAAACTGTCCATGGCAAACCAGCCTTCTCCGCCCTCATACTCTCCGTAGAGGCTCTCCCCCTCTGCTCCCGTGATCTTCACCTCGGAGCCGTAGTCAGCCAGAGAGCCTGCGACTGTCGTCAGATCACTGTCACTGTAGACATTCACTCCCGAAGCCTCTGTCCGGGCGATCACCGGCTTTTCTCCCATGTCATGGGGAAATGCCGCCTTGCTGTCCAGGTGGATTCCTCCAAGGAGGGCCAGGGCAGCGACCAGGGTGCCCGCCAGAATTCCGGCGATCCGGCCGACATGGTCAAAACATGTTTTCTTATCTTTTTTTCTTCTCATATCCTTCTCATAATCCATTAGAATCCAAACTTCATTCGCTTTTCCGAACCTTTCCAAAAGAATGAAGGCCGGTCATTGCTTCATTTTCTTCACGGTCAGATACCAGGAAAGAGGGGTCATGTCCTGGTCCGGATGCTCCATCCTCTCATTCGCCTCCTCCAAAGTCAGAGGAGAACCAAGGAGCACATCATCTCCCGGCTGCCAGTCGGCAGGTGTGGATACATTCTCCTGGTCATGCAGCTGCAATGACTGGATGATCCGCTTGATCTCTGCCATATTCCTTCCGGTTGACATCGGATAATACAGGATTGCCCGAATGATGCCCTCCGCATCGATGATGTAGACCGCGCGGACAGTCTGGGTCTTGGCTACGGTCTGCAACATCCCGTAACTCTTTGCCACCTTCATGCTGATATCCGCTATGATGGGGAAGTTTACGACCACCTTCCCGCTCCCGTTCCAGTCGATATCTTCAATGCTCCTGGCCCAGGCAAGGTGAGAATGCAGGGAGTCGATCGACAATCCGAGCAGTCTGGTATTCAGCCGGGCAAACTCGTCCGACATTTTCGAAAAAGTAATAAACTCTGTGGTACATACCGGTGTAAAATCAGCCGGATGGGAAAACAGGACCACCCAGCTTCCCCTGTAATCTTCCGGGAAATTCACTTTTCCCATGGTGGTCATGGCCCGAAACTCCGGTGCCGGATCGCCGATCAGGGGCATACGTTTTATTTCTTCCTTATTCATCTCTGTCATCACATTCTGTCCTTTCCTGCATAACTGAAAAACTCTTAGCAATATGAAAAAACTTTGCAGTATGAAAAAAATGCGCTGCAAAAAACAAACTTTGCAGCGCATACATAATCGATACTATTTAGTGGATCGCTGTCCCTTCCGGTACCGCGTCATCCACAAAGATCACCTTGCAGCCGCAGCTGTCGTGGGTTGCGGCAAGCAGCATACCATTACTCTCGGTTCCTGCAAACTTTGCCGGCTTCAGGTTAGCCAGGACGATGATCTTCTTCCCGATCAGCTCTTCCGGCTTATACTCATCGCGGATGGAGGAGACGATCACACGCTCGCCCAGTCCGTCAAAAAGTGTTAATTTCAGGAGGTTCTTCGCCTTCTTAACGATCTCGCAGCCCTCAATCTTGCAGACACGCATGTCCAGTTCTTCAAACTCGTCTAAGGTAATCTGGTTCTTGATCGGAGCGACTGCATTCCTTCTGGCTTCTTCTTCCTCTGCAGCCTTTCTGGCTGCTTCCTCGGCTGCTGCTTCTTCCGCTGCCCGGCGCTCTGCCTCAGCTTTCGCCTCCGCTGCCAGTCTCACCTCTTCCTCCGTCTGCGGGGTGGAGAAATCCAGCAGGGACAGATATCTCTGCGGATCCACTGCGTAGAGGAACAGATATAATCTCGGGCCTGCAGACTTGCCGATCATCAGCTGATAAGCATCTTTAAAGAACTGAGCCTGGATTGCTTTCTTGTTCTCCTCAACGAAGTTAGGATCTGCTTCTCTCGGGATCGTGTAAATGTAGGAATTCAGGGAATCCAGGTCATAGTCACCCGCTGCAATGTAATCGTGGAGGAGCTCGATCTCCTTTTTGGCCACGTCATCCAGGGTATTATAGTATTCCCAGTTCCTGTAACCGAGGAGGGTATTCATATTCTCCGGGGAACAAACTTCCAGCCAGTACCTGGCCAGGCCCAGTCTCTCTCCGAATTCCTCCTTTGTATAAGGAGTTCCGATTTTCTCAAACACGGTCTCCAGCATGTCTGCGTTGAAATCAACGACGGAACCGAAGTTCACGATCTGCTGCATGGGTACCGGATAAAGGTCTCTGCCCTCGATCAGGCAGTTGTACATGATCCCCTCGACATAGTCAAAGTTCTTGCCCTTGCCGGCCTGATGGATCTTCAGCATCTTGTCAAACTCAAAATACTGACGGAGGATCTCATCGTCAAAGCAGAAATCAAAGGCCTTGTTGGGCTCCGCCTTGGAGTAAAGCCAGAGGATCACTTCCGGCTGATAGAGGTTCAGCAGGGTCTCCGGCGTCAGGTTCAGGCCGGTGGATCCGGACATCTTGCCGGTTGTTCCCTTGATACCGATAAACTCATATCCTTTGAACAGAGGCGCCTTGGTATGGAAGATCTTCTTAGCGATGATCTTGCTGGTATCATAGCTTCCGCCCGGGCTTGCATGGTCTTTTCCGCCCGGCTCGAAGTCAACGCCTTCGTAAAGCCAGCGCATCGGCCAGTCGATCTTCCAGGCCAGCTTGCAGTTGAAGTCCTTGCTGAAATCCCAGCTGCCGCTGTGGCCGCACTTGCAGGTGTATTCGCAGGTTACACCGTCTTCCGACGAGGAAGTAATGGTGGTCTCGTCCTTACCGCATACCGGACAGTAGATGCTTACCGGATAGTAAGCTTCCCTCTCCTCCTCTGTTGCCACCTGCTGGCGGAACTGATCGAGGATATCGTAAATCTCTTTTCTCTTGGTCACCGCTTCGATCACGTACCTGGAGTACTTGCCGGCGCGGTAATTCTCACTCTGACGGCGGAAGTCCACCTTGATGCCGAAACGGGCCAGGGACTTCTCAAACTCTTTCTCAAAATGTTCTGCATAGGAGCTGCAGCATCCGAAGGGATCCTTCACGTCCACGTAGGGCTTGCCGATATCGTTCTCCAGCTCGGGAGCGATCTCCTTTACGTTAACCGGAACTTTCCGGAAACGGTCAAACTCATCCCAGGAGAAAAGAAGTCTTGCCTTTTTACCCTGTTTCACCAGTGCTTTATATACAAAATAGCTCGTAGCGATATCTCTGAAATTACCGATGTGGATCGAACCGGACGGGCTGATTCCAGCCGCGCAGACATATTCTTCCTTGTCCGGGGATCTCTTGATGATGTCCTTTGCAATTTTCTCAGACCAATGCATATCTTATATCCTCCTGATCTTGGGTCCTCTATACGAAATATGATTCATAAATTTGCAGTCAATGATTAATTATAGCAAATAGAGAAACCCTTTGCAAGAAAAAGAATCTGTTCCAGAAAATGTTCTGTCTCTTATACCAAGAAAATATACCAATTAAAAAACCGGTGGCAGCCACCGGTTTTTGGATGCTTTATATTAATTTGTTTCTCCGGAGAAAATGTTTCC
>CAMOYC010000017.1 GCA_946629665.1 uncultured Lachnospiraceae bacterium | reverse complement strand
AATTTGGGGTATATCATAAGAGCTACTCTCTACAAATGATTTGAAATCAGCAATTGAAAAATGAACAGTGATAATTATTTCCTTTTTCATTATAAAGAGACATCCTTTGACTATTAGAAAATAGTCGTAATAAGACTATTTATCCTGGCTGACGGGCACCATACGAAATCCTTGAAAGGATTTTTGATTCTTGACACCTCCCCCAGAACCGTTACAATATAAAGAAGACATTAATAATAAAAATGATAAAATGATGCTATGTAATAGCTTTGTAATACCGAAAGAGGAGAGGCGAAATGGATATTAGTGCGATACTGAACAGTTTTGATGACATGCTCTATACCTGGCTGCTGATCTACATGCTGGCCGGGGCCGGAATCTATTTTTCCTTCCGGACAGGCTTTGTGCAGATCAGGAGATTCAAGGATGCGATGGCCTGCATGCTAGAAAAAAAGGATGATAACAAGGGGGTTTCCTCTTTCCAGGCGCTGATGATCGCGACAGCATCCCGTGTCGGGACCGGCAATATGGCCGGCGTCGCGGTGGCGATCATGGCCGGCGGGCCCGGAGCCGCTTTCTGGATGTGGCTGATGGCTGTTCTTGGCTCTGCCTCTGCCTTTGTGGAGTCCACCCTGGCCCAGATCTACAAGAAGCGGGACGGCAGTTCCTTCAAGGGAGGCCCCGCCTACTATATCGAGAGGGCGTTAAACGCCAGGTGGCTGGGGATCATCTTCGCGCTCTCCCTCATCGCAACCTTTGCCTTTGGATTCAACGGCCTGCAGGCTTTTAATATCGTGGACTCATTCACAGCTTATAAAAGCCTTAATATGGATATCGTAAAAATTGTAGTGGGAGTTACCCTGGCTGTCCTTGCCCTCTACATGTTCTTTGCGGGGGACGTGATCGGTAAGATCTCTGCCGTGTTAGTACCGGCTATGGCAGGCATGTACATTGCAATCGGACTGTTTACGATCATCACCCACATCCGGATGATGCCTTCCGTGTTTGCGCTGATCATTCGCAACGCCTTTGACTTTAAGGCAATCTTCGGAGGCTTTACCGGCTCCTGTCTGGTGCTCGGCGTCAAGAGAGGCCTTTTCTCCAACGAAGCAGGTATGGGTTCCGCTCCCAATGCCAGCGCTTCCGCCAGCGTGTCCCATCCTGCCAAGCAGGGCCTGGCCCAGATCATTTCCGTCTATATCGATACGTTGCTGATCTGCTCCACCACGGTATTCCTGATCCTGCTGACCGGTACCTGGGAAGACCAGGGCTTTACCGGCATCCCGCTTCTGCAGCAGTGCGTAAAAAATGTCATCGGACCCATCGGCGTCCATTTTGTGACGGTGATTGTGTGCCTGTTCGCCTTTACGTCCATCCTCGGCAATTACTTTTATGCGGAAGCAAACATTTTATTTATTACGAAGAATAAGGCGGTCATGGTCCTGTTCCGGCTCGCAGCGGCCGGCATGCTGATCGTAGGCGCCTCCAACAATATTGACGTGGCCTGGTGCCTGGCGGATATCACCATGGGACTGGAAGCGGTCGTGAATATCATAGCGATCCTGCTCTTAGGCAACATTGCCCTTGACGCTTTAAAAGATTATGAAAAGCAGAGGGCAGAAGGCAAGGATCCGGTATTCTACGAAGAAAATATCGGACTGACCAACACGGATGTCTGGAAATCCGGCAAGAAAGAAGAATGATTCATTTGAAAAAAATAATAAAAACAACATCGGAGGAGAAACACATGGCAAGTACAGAAATGGTAAGAGAAGAAAATAAAATGGGCGTCATGCCAATCCCTCCGCTCCTGTTCTCCATGGCTCTTCCCATGATGGTGTCCATGCTGGTGCAGGCCCTCTACAACGTGGTGGACAGTATTTTTGTCGCCAGACTGAGCGAGGAAGCCCTGACTGCGGTTTCTCTGGCCTTCCCCATGCAGAACCTGATGATCGGCGTTGCCAGCGGAATCGGTGTCGGCATGAACGCCATGCTCTCCAAAAAGCTGGGAGAAAAGGAATTTGATACGGCCAACAAGGCAGCGGTGCACGGTATCTTCCTGTCCTTCCTGGGTTTTATCATGTTCTTTATCATCGGACTGACACTGGTAAAACCCTTCCTGACCGGGCAGCTGTCCTCCGGCGCGGAGCAGATCAGTGCGGGATCCATGCAGATCATTTTCCAGGGCGGCACGGATTATCTGACGGTAATCTGCCTGCTCTCCTTTGGCCTTTTCGGCCAGGTGATCATGGAGAGGATGCTCCAGTCAACCGGTTTAACATTTTATTCAATGATCACCCAGGCCACCGGGGCAGTGCTTAATATCATCCTGGATCCCATCCTGATCTTCGGCCTTTTCGGCATGCCCAGGCTGGGAATCAAGGGAGCGGCGATCGCCACGGTCTTCGGACAGATCACGGCGACCTGTCTGGCCTACTATTTTAATATTTCAAAAAACAAGGAAATCACCCTGCGGTTCAAAGGATTCCGGCCGGAACTTCCCATGATCGGAAGGATTCTCTACGTGGGAGTGCCTTCCATGGTCATGGTGGCGATCGGTTCCGTTACGACTTATGGCATGAACCGGATCCTCACAACATTTTCTTCGACGGCCACAGCAGTGTTCGGGGCCTATTTCAAATTACAGAGCTTTATCATGATGCCGGTCTTCGGCCTGAATAACGGGATGGTGCCGATCATCGCCTACAATTACGGAGCCCGGAAAAAAGACCGGATCCTCACGACGATCCGTCTTTCCATGATCACGGCGATGGCCATCATGCTGGCGGGACTTGTCCTCCTGCATGTGATTCCGGGGCCGCTGCTTATGCTGTTCAGTGCCTCCGACAACATGCTGAAGATTGGAATCCCGGCTCTTAAGACCATCAGCTGGTCCTTTGTGGCAGCCGGATTCTGTATTGTGGCCGGCTCAGTATTCCAGGCATTCGGAAACGGAATCTACAGCATGATCGTGTCCATCATGAGACAGCTGGTCGTGCTTTTACCCTCTGCCTACCTGTTCTCCCTGACAGGGAACGTGAACATGGTATGGTGGGCATATCCGCTGGCAGAGATCATGTCGGTCATTGTTTCCATCGTCTTCCTGTACAGAATATACAAGCAGATTATTGAACCGATGTGATCTCGGAAGCTGCTTTTAAGAAAGACTATCTAAGGCTATATTAAGATCGGAAAGGGGAGAAAGAAATGTCTTTTGTTGTGTTTGCAGATGGCAGCGCGAATCTGCCCCAGTCCATGCTGGCAGGAATCACTCTCCTGCCCTGCGACTATGTGCTTGACGACAAGCCCGGGACTTATCTGGGAGACCTGGAGAATTTTGACGGGCATGCCTTTTATCAGAGCCTGGCGGCCGGCAAGAAAATGACGACCAGCCTGCTGAACACCCAGTGCTTTCTTGATGGATTTACCCCTGTCCTGGACCAGGGCAAGGATGTCATATATGTTTCCATGAGTTCCGGGATCAGCGGGACCTGCAATGCGGCCAGGATCGCCGCAGAAGAACTGATGGAGACCTATCCGGACCGCTATGTCCATATCGTGGATTCCAAAGGCTGCGGATTCGGAAGCGGCCTGCTGGCGGTAAGGGCAGCCGCAATGAGCCGGGAGGGGATGGATGCCCGGGAGGCAGGAGCCCTGCTGGATGAGGAAGTGCCCCACGCCTGCCAGTATTTCACCGTGGATGACCTGAACTATCTGAAGAGGACCGGGCGGGTGAGTGGAGCGACCGCGGCGATCGGCACCGTGCTGAATATCAAGCCGATCCTCTATGGGGACAGTACAGGACACATCGTGTCCTGCAGCAAAGTCCGGGGCCGGAAAAAATCAGTCAAGGCCCTCGCGGATAAATACAGGGAGAAGAAGATGGACGGGCCGGACCAGATCATCTGCATCTCCCACGGGGACTGCCTGGAAGATGCAAGGACCTTGGCGGAATATGTCCGGGAGATCACGCCGGGAATCCCCATCACCATCTGTCAGCATGAGCCCTTTTCCGGAGCCCATGTGGGGCCGGGAATGCTGGCCCTGTTTTTCCGGGGAAAGGAAAGATAACTTTGAATTTCCTTGACGCTATGGGGGAAAATCTATATAATTATAATTAATTCACTGGAGCATGTAGAGAATAGTTTGATTTTTTACCAGTTGATCATTTAAGTTTAGGAGGTTTAGTTAATGAAAAAAATCGCAATCAGGATTGCAACCCTCCTCTGTCTGTGTCTGGCATTTTCTTTGACGATCGCTAAGGCGGATGTCAGGGCGGCAGATGGAGAAGACATTACAGCGAAAGTAGATAAGTTCGCTTATATCTACAAGGACAATTCTCTCGTATTACGTTTTGTTCCTTTCAGTGACAGCGGTTATACGTATGAAGTATTTAAAGGAGAAGGAGAAGAAAAGGTAGCAGAAGGAACACTTGCGGCAACTAAGAATCTTCTTCAGCTGGATCCCGGAGTTTACGGCGGATATACTCCCGATACCGTTTATACCGTAAAGCTGATCGATACCAAGAGCGGTGATTTTGTTTCCGTTAAGTATCGTGGCGGGGATAAACTGGCTTCCCAGAAGGCGGTCAATGATAACACCAGAGTGGATGTTAAGTGGACCCTGGCAGGAGAGCAGGCCAATGATTATGACAGCTTTAACATTACTCTGTGTGACAAGGGCGCGCCCAAGAATCAGATCACCAAGACCGTAGCCGGATCGGCTACATCCGCTTCCTTGGATGCATCCTCCTATGAGTCCGGCAAGTACGCATCCGTTGTTGCCGGAATGAAGGATGGCTGCTATGGATACGGTTGGTATTACACTCTGGTTTACACACCGACTCCCGATAGAGTAGCTGCTCTTTCCGCAACAGTTGACACAGGCAAGATCACTCTTTCCTGGTCTACTGCAAAGAATGCGACCGGCTACAGCATTTACTACAAGAAGGGTACCGGATCTTATTCTCTTCTGAAGAAGACCAAGGGTACCACCTATAAGCTGACCGGCCTGGCAGGAGGAACCAAGTACTCTTTTAAGATCCTTTCCTATAACTATGTACCGGGCAAGAAGTCTGTGAGCGCAGCTTCCTACTCTCCGGTCAAGAGTGTTACCGTTCCCAAGGTTGCCGGCAAGGTTCAGGGTGCCAAGTTCTCCCTGGATGATTATGGCTACCTCTTCCTTTCCTGGAAGAAGACACCTAAGGCTACTGCCTACGAAGTTTATCGTAAGGCAGAGGGAGACAGCAGCTACAAGCTGATCCTCAAAACAAAGAAGACCAAGATGAAGGTGAAAGGTCTGAATGATGATACCAAGTACACCTTCCTGATCTACGCTTGCTCCGGCAAGTACAGAAGCGCAGAACATGCGACCAAGAAGATCAAACCGGCCGACTACTACAAGGCTCACATAAGATTCCTTGCAAGCCGCGTTAAGACGATCAAGTATGTTGGATACAGCAGATGTATCTATACCAAGAAGAAGTATTCCAAGGCTGTAAGAGAGGCTTATGTAAACTATAAGGGTTATGCAAGCCGCTCTAAGTATCTTATCTTTGCCAGCCTCTATACCCAGCAGGCTACGATCTTCAAAGGATCCAAGGGCAAGTGGAAAGCTTGGAAGACATTCCTGATCGCTTCCGGTGCTGCGGACGGCAGAACACCGAGAGGTACTTTCACCCTCAAATATAAAGAGCGGAAATGGCAGCATAAGGGATGGCACTCCAGCTATGTATCCCACTTCTATAAGAAGGCTTCCTTCCATGCCCGCCCTACTTACAATTCAGGTAAGATCAAGGAAAAGACACTTGGAAAACCTATCTCCAATGCTTGTATCCGATGTCCTACCCCGATTGCCAAGTTCATCTACTCCAGCATTCCGGTTGGAACAAAGGTAAGAGTAAGATAGTATTGAGCATAATGATCCATCACATCCCCGGCCGGCAGGCCGGGGATTTTCTCTGAGGATTTGACGGGATCGAAAAAGGATGATACTATTATAAGATGCATGTGTTTTCGATGCAAAAGGGTATTTTTGAGTAAGGAGACCAAGAAAACAATGAATTCGAAAAAGATCTTGATTCTGGGTGCGGGTAACGCGCAGATCGATGCCATCGAATATTGTAAAGAGAGAGGGTATGAGGTCATCGGCTGCAGCTATACAAACACAGATCATGGCATTCCTCTCCTGGATCATTTCAGACAGATTGATATCAGGGACGTTGACGGAGTTGTCGGGCTGGCGAAAGAATTTCAGGCTGATGCAATCTACTCTGTAGGCTCCGACCTTGCTGTTCCGACTGTGATGAGGGCCAGTGAGATGCTCGGACTGCCACATTTTATCAGTCCGGAAACTGCGGATATCTGTCATTCCAAGCATCTTCTTCGGGAAGCGCTCGGAAAGGATTTCGATGGGAATACAGACTTTATTACCTGTTCCAATCTGGAGGAAGCACTGGGTTTTGAAGCCTTCCCCGGCATGATGAAACCTGTGGATTCCCAGGGACAGAGGGGCTGTTTCTGTGTGGACAGCAAGGAGGATATCAGGAAGTATTTTGAGACATCTCTGAGTTATTCGATCTGCGGGAAAGTGATCATAGAATCCTTCATAGACGGACCGGAGATTTCCGTGAATGCCTACCTGCAGGATGGAAAGCTGAAGTTTGCCCTCGTCTCTGACAGAATTACTTTTGACGAATATCCCGGCGGGATCATCAAAAAGCATATCCTTCCCTCTAAGTTTACTGATAAGGAGACTGCGGATGCAGCGATCGACCTTACACTTCGCGTGGCGAAGAAGGTAGGGATCGAGAACGGACCCTGCTACTGCCAGATCAAGCTGGATGGAAAGCATCCGGTGGTTCTGGAGATCACGCCAAGGCTGGATGGCTGTCATATGTGGAGGCTGATCCGATACTACTGTGGCGCCGACCTGCTGGACGCTTGTTTCCGCCATCTACTGGATGGGGAGAGCGTGCTGGATGAGGAAGTGACCTTCCCTGAGCAGGAAGCATCTCTGGAATTTATCAGTGAGAAGACAGGAAGTATTGTGGACCGCAGCAAGTATGATTTCTCCGGCGCGGATTACGTAAGATGGTACTACGAGGATGGAGAGACAGTCTGCAAGCTCACAGGATATGTGGAAAAGTGCGGTTACGTCATCCGTAAAGGTTAACCACCCGGTATATAGGAGAGAAGAATGAGTATTCAGAAGAAATTAAAGAATTTTTATACATTGTATTATCTGCTGACTTTAAAGAAGACATTCGAGGGAGATCCCGGCAAGATCAAAGCGGATCAGAACAAGAAGATCCATGAGATCATGAAGCGGGCTTATCGTATTCCCGTTTACCGTAAGAAATTCAAGGAATCCGGCACTACACCGGATGATTACCATTGCAGTGAGGACCTGGTGAAGTTCCCGACCCTCACCAAGCCGGAACTTCGTCTCTGGATGCAGAAGGAATGGGATGAGCATCCGGAGAAGCACGATGATATCAATGTCCTGTCCACCAGTGGTTCTTCAGGAGTTCCCCTGAAGATGCTCTACACACAGAAGGAGCAGGCTTTCAGTGATGCCAACTGGATCAGAGCCCTTTCCGCAGCCGGCTATCATCCGCTGCGCGGAAAGATGTATTCCTTCCAGACCAGTCATAAGGATCCGAATGACAAGAGCAGGGATTCCATCATCCAGAAGTTCGGGTTGATGCGCCGTAAAGTAGTTTCCGAGGATTACTGTGTCGGTGACGGCATTGCAGATACGATCCGGGATATTAACGATTATAAGCCGGATATGCTTTGCTTCCGTCGTAACTGCCTGGTACGTATCGCCGCTTATTCCAAGCAGCATGATATGCCGATCTGGCAGCCTCAGCTCTATGTGCCTGTCAGCGAGATGGTTGATGAGGTGACAGTAAAGCTGCTGAACGAGACGTTCGGTCCCGGCCTTATTGACGCCTACGGCGTTTCCGAGATGGGAAGCTGTGTATACAAGTTCCCGGGAAATGATTTTTATTATGTAGCAAATGACATGGCGGTAGCCAATGTTTATGATAAAAACAATCAGCTGGCCAATGACGGTCGTATCGTTCTTACGACCCTCTACAAGAAGACCTACCCGCTGATCAACTATGAGTCCCTTGATCTGGGCAAGTCCTATGTGAAGGACGGCCTCCGCTATTTCACTGCGATCGAGGGAAGGATGAATGACCTTGTCAAGCATGAGGATGGCGTAGAATCCTCCGCCCTGATGCTGATGAGGATCGCCAACCATACCGTTGGCCTGTCTCAGTTTAAGTTTATCCAGGAGTCCTACCATGACATGACCATCCAGCTGGTAGCAGACCCCTATAACCAGAGTAAGAGCAAAGAAGAGATCGAGCAGCATTTCATTGACTCCGTGCGGGAGCTCTACGGAGACGAGTTCGCGATCAGGACGGAGTGGCTTGATGTGATCGAGCCGGAGAAGACCGGAAAGCAGCGCTGCTTCGTATGTAAAGTGGACTAGAAAATGAACTGGTCTAAAGAATGAGGATGATTCTATGAAGATTGCGGTAACCGGCGCAAGCGGTTTTATCGGCGAGGAGGTCCTTGAAGTTCTCATGGGAGAGCCGGGGACAGAAGTGATCGCCCTGTCAAGAAGCAAGAAAGATACTTTGCCGGGAGGTCCGGTATGGAGGCAGACAGATTACACGACGGACAGCCTGGCAGGAGTCCTTGGCGACGTGGATGCGATCATCCATCTGGCAGCGGTGCGGGGCACCGCCGGGACTCTGGCAGATTACAGTATCAATGAAGTAATTACGGAGAATCTGCTGATCGCTGCAGGAGAATGCGGCATTAGCCAGTTTGTATTTGCTTCTTCGATCGCAGTCTATTCCGACACATCCATGATGCCCTGGACGGAGGAGATGAGACTGTCTCCCAAGACCCTTTACGGTATCACCAAGGCGGCCTGCGAACATTTGATCCAGTATTACAGCCGGAAGTACGGCTTTAGCTACGCGATCGTCCGGATTGCCCAGGTGCTGGGAACCGGCGAGAGACGCAGAGTTATGACGAATGTTTTCATGGAGCAGGCGGCCGCCGGAGGCCAGCTTCGGGTCATGGGACGGAGTGTGGCCAAAAGACAGTACATTTACAGCAGGGACCTGGCCGGTATCCTTGCCGATCTGGCAAGAAAGCAGACCGGACCTGTGATTATTAATGCAGGTATGGAAGAAGCCCATACCAACCTGGAGATTGCCAGGATGGTAAACGAAGCTTACGGGAATGACGTTCCCGTGGACTATGACGATTCCACGGAGGAGACGATCGAGCCTTCCATCATGAGTACAGACCTGTACCGGCAGCTCATGGACCGGCCGGTCATGACCATGCAGGAAGCCCTCGCGGATATTGCCCGCCGGGAAAGCTGACACGACATTTTTCAGTCGGAGGAATATATGATTCAAAACATTGGACTGATCGGAGCCGGATCCGTCGGAAGTGCTATTTTTTCTAAACTATATAAGAACGACCCGGACCATTCCTTTATCGTCGCGACGGGATCAAGGGCGGACCGCCTTCGGGAGAAGGGGCTCTTTGTGAACAATGAGATCATGAAGCCGGTAATCTACTCTGACCCGGCCCAGCAGATCCACCTGGATCTTCTGATCATTGTAACCAAAACCTACAGCCTCGATACTGTGATGGAAGACATTGCGGACCTCATCGCGGAGGATACGATCCTCCTTCCGGTGGAGAACGGGATCCAGACCACGGACCGGATCCAGGCAAGATTCCCGAACAACCGGGTTCTGTTTGGAACCGTCCAGAGGACCGACGCCCACAGGCTTGGCCACCGGGTGTTTTTTACCACTCTCGGCGAGACCAAGATCGGGTATGCCCGTAACGAGGTGATCGCACCGGACCTGCAGGAAGTTCATGACCGCCTGAAGAGCCTGGAGCTCAACGTAAAGATCTACAAGGATATGAGAAGAGTGCAGTGGCTCAAGTGGATGCTGAACACCGGCGCCAGCCAGGTGGCAGCAGAAACCGGAGTGGAATGTGGTTTCTTTGGCCTGGTGGATGAGATCAAGGAACTCATGACCATGTGCATGAATGAGATCCTTGAGATAGCGAAGTACGAAAACGTGAATGTGACAGAGCAGGATCGGGATGAGATCATTGACCTGCTGATCAAGTATCCGCCGGATAAGAAAATGTCCATGCTCCAGGACCTGGAAGCAGGCAGGACCACTGAGATCGACGAGTATGCCGGAACAGTGATCCGTCTGGGTGAGAAGTACGGCGTGGATACTCCGGCCAACCGGGTGCTTTATCTGACGATCACAGCCCGTGAGAAGATCAGTATCATCCGCCGCAGAAGTATGTCACAGATATAAGACCTGTTTGAAACCGGGACGATAAGATATGCTGAAAAGAATAAGACTACTGCTTAACAAAACGAATAATATAACCAGGAGTTCCTACCTCTGGAACTCCATTAATGCTATGCTGTCGGCGGCGGAATCCGCAGTCATCCTCATGGTCATGAACCGGACCAACGGACTGTATGATTCCGGCGTCTTCAGTATTGCCTTTGCAATCTCATCCCTCATGATGTTCGTAGGTCAGTACGGCGTAAGACGATTTCAGTCTTCGGACATCCATGAGAAGTACTCCTTCGGTGTTTACTATGCGATGAGATACATCAGCTGCATCGTCATGATGCTCTCCAGCTTTGGCTACTGTGTTTACGGTACGATCTGCAAGGATTACAATACCGTGAAGTTCCTGGTCATCATGCTGATCTGCTTTGTGCGCTGTATCCAGGCTTTTTCAGATGTGTTCCACGGCAGGATGCAGCAAAAGGGCAGACTGGATGTCGCAACAAAATGTTCTGCGGTCCGATATGTCGCAGAGATGGCCAGCTACTGTATCATGCTGGTGATCACCAGAGACCTGCTGATCTCCACCCTGGCCTGTGCGATCACATCCCTTGTCGTGTTCCTGGTCACATCCATGAACGCGGCGGTGGACTACTGTGATATGAAAGTCAGCATGGATCTGCCGCAGATCAGAAAGCTTACCATTGAGGCTTTTCCTCTCTTTGTAAGCCTTTTCCTGAACATGTATCTGAGCAATGCGCCCAAGTATGCGATCGATACTTACCTGACCGAGGAGATCCAGGCCAAGTACAACCTGATCTTCATGCCGGCTTTCGTGGTGCAGCTGGTAGCGCATTTTATCTTTAATCCGATCCTGACATCCTATGCGGAAGTCTGGGTCAAAGGAGAGCTTCGCACCTTCGTGAAGCTGGTCCTGAGGCAGATGCTCGTCATCCTGGGCCTGGCTGTATTCGGCCTGGGCGTGGCTGCCACTATCGGTATTCCGGTGCTGTCTCTGGTCTTTTCCGTAGACCTGTCTGATTATAAGAGAGAACTCTGTATTGTCATGCTGGGAGGAGGCATGCTGGCCTACTCGGTATTCTTCAATACGGTGATCACCATAATCCGGCTCCACAGGACCCTGATCGCATGTTATGGACTGGCCGCGATCGCTGCCTTTGCCTTCTCCGGATATTTTGTCCGCACTTACGGCATGCTGGGAGCGACCGTGCTCTACGCGATCATCATGACCGTGCTGACACTCAGCCTGGGCATCATCCTTCTCTGGGGCCTGTTGAAGGCAAGACGGGAGGGCACGACCCAATAATACGATTATCAGCCGCCGGCACAGATCATGCCGGCGGCCTTTTATCAGAAAGGCGTTTTTACTGAGAAACATTTTGGAAACAGGAGGATATGACATGGCTTCCAGGACCGATCTGTTCAAAAACTACAAATGGTATAAACTGGACAATGCCGCAACGATTGTTCCGGCAACAGCGAGGGGGTCGGATACAAGAGTGTTCCGTCTGACCTGTCAGCTGAAAGAGAAGGTGGACGGGGATATCCTGCAGAGTGCTCTGGACCTGACGTTGGAGGAATTTCCCCATTTTAATGTTGTCCTGCGCAAGGGTTTTTTCTGGTATTACCTTGACAGCACCAATATGAGGGCGGAGGTCACTGAGGAAGACCGGCCGGCCTGTGAAAGCATTTATTACCCGGGTAAGAGAAACCTCCTCTACCGGGTCAACTATTTTGAAAACCGGATCAATCTGGAGATGTTCCACGTGCTGGCGGATGGCACCGGGGCTTTCGTGTTTATGAAGAAGCTGGTAATGAACTACCTGAGTGAATATCACGGGATCCCAATCCAGGGCGAGGCGGATGTCGCCTCCTCCGCCCAGGAAAAAAATGAGGATGCTTTCGACCAGTATTACAGCAAGAGCCGCCGGAGCGGCCAGTTGGGGGAGATGATGGGGACCAAAGCCTATCAGATCCGCCAGGATAAGGACGATAACATGCAGAATCATCTGGTGGAGGGAACGGTCAGCGCCAGCGGCTTCGTGGAGATCGCCCACCGCTATAAAACGACGGCAGGAATTCTCACGGTGGCTCTTTTCATTGAGTCGATCCTGGAATCCATGAGCGTGAAAGACCAGAAGAAGGTGATCGTGGTCAGTGTTCCGGTGAACCTGAGACAGTTTTTTCCTTCCGAGACTACCAGGAATTTCTTTGGAGTCCTCAATGTCAGCTTCCATCCGGGAGACTATGACGGGAGCCTTTCAAGCATCATCGCCGTAACCCGGGAAGCCTTTGAATCCCAGCTTTCGGAGGACAGCATCCGCAGCAACATGAACAGCTATTCTGCACTCCAGCACAACATTGCGGTGAAGATGATCCCGCTGTTTCTCAAGGATCTTGGCCTCTGGTTTATTACTGCCAGAACAAGATACGGGACAACCGCCACTTTATCCAACATCGGCCGGATCGTCATGCCGGAGGAATTTGCCCCGTATATCGATCGATTTTCCGCTTTTATGTCCACCCAGAACATGCAGATCACAGTAGCGTCTTTCCGGGACCGGATGGTGTTCGGCGCCGTTTCCGGCTATCCGGAACACAATGTGCTGGTCAGATTGTTCCGCAAATTATCTGCCCTGGGGCTTAAAGTGGAGATCGGAACCAATGATTATGACAGGAGGGAGGAGAGCTAAATGCAGCACTGTTCCAAATGTAATATAGATATCCGCGGCAACAAGAGCTGCTGCCCGCTCTGTCAGGGAAATCTCATCGGAGAACCTGAGGATCCCGCTTTTCCGGTCCTGCCGGAACGCAGGCTTTCCCGGGGAATGTTCCTTCGGATCTGTGTTTTTATCTTTATCGTTGTTGAGCTGGCCATGATGCTGGTCAATTACTTTACGGATTCCAGGTTTTATCTGCCGGGTATGGTCATCCTGTGGGCACCCTTCGTGCTTCTTGATATCTGTCTGGCCGTGTATTTCCGAAGTAATATACTGA
The DNA here is from genome assembly GCA_946629665.1 of uncultured Lachnospiraceae bacterium. Taxonomy (GTDB): domain Bacteria; phylum Bacillota; class Clostridia; order Lachnospirales; family Lachnospiraceae; genus Anaerobutyricum. Next base: position 11,438 of record CAMOYC010000017.1, on the reverse strand, counting down.
AACTGGTGACGATCGAGACCTGTTTGTTCCTGCTGGTGGTCCTGTACCTGGACGGAAGGGACGGACGGCTCAGCTGGAGCATTGCCTGGGTCATTCCCATAACGATCCTCTGTCTGGTCCTGCTGACCAACATCCTGGCCTGGATCACCAGGCGGCGACTGGTGGACTATGTGGTCTACCTGGCCTTAGACACGGTCCTGGCCCTGCTGCAGACTCTTTCTGTATTTTATGACCGGAATCCATATCCGGCCATGTCCCTGATCACCGGTGTAGTCATGCTGATCTATGCGGCCTACGTCGGGCTGTTCCGTTACAGGGAATTAAAAAATGCATTGTCGAAATACATGAATGTCTAGATGACATTTTCTTTGAAAGGAGCTTTGTTATGCCTGGCATATTTCAGGATACACTGGGACATCTTATTGAGGTGGCGGGAGACCACCTGGAAGAAAAGGTGGACCAGCATCTTGCCGGTTCCCAGATTGTTACGCCCCTTCTGCCGGAGAGGCCTGTGAAGAAGACCTGGTACCGCCTTCTGATTCCCGAGGCTTCATCAGGGGACGGTTCTGATTATCATATCTATATTAAGGGAGGAACCAGGAACCGCCTTTGCATTTTCTTGTCCGGAGGCGGGGTGGCCTGGGATGAATATACCGCGGCCCGGCCGGTGACGGTAGGAAAGCTGGTGGGCAACCAGCCCAATTTCTACTGGAATAACCTCCGCCCGATCACGGAGTTCATGAATGTCGGGTTCGGGATGATGGAGACCAACAGTGCCCACAACCCCTTCGATGACTGGTGCTTTATCGTGATCACTTACGCCACCGGAGATTTCCATGTGGGAAACAATGATTTTGCATTCGAGACCGAGGATGGCGGGGAGGATGTCCTTCACTTTAACGGTCATAAGAATTTCCTGGAGGGCATGAAGCAGGCAGTAAAGTTTTTCCCTGCCCCGGTGCAGCTGCTGATCGCGGGAGATTCCGCAGGGGCTTTTGCGGTACCTGCCCTGACCCCGGAGATCGTGGAGAACTACTACCCCGATTGTCCGGACGTCACTCTGTTTTCCGACAGCGCCCTGCTCAGATTTGACGGCTGGAGAGAGACAGCAAGGGATGTCTGGAAGGCGGAGGAGAGGATCTGGTCTGCGATCCACACAGATAACATTGTGCTTGACTGGTACCGGAAGCTCTATAAGGATTACGGTGACCGTTTCCGCTACCTTTATGCCTGCTCCACCCGCGATTACCTCCTCAGCGCCTATTACAATGCAGCGAACGGAGGCACCTACACTACGGACGAGGAGATGCAGGAGATCTTTTGCGGGCAGCTGCAGGAACTGCTTGCGGAACTGAAAGCGGAGATCCCGGGCATCGGTCTGTTCTTAAATGACTGGAAAGCTCCCTACACCAAGGGCGGGACCATTCACACTGCAGTGCGCAGACCCTGGTTTTACATCCGGAACGGAGCCAGGGATACCATGGCCCAGTGGCTCTTTGATGCGGTACACGGGCGTGTGTATGATGTCGGGCTGGAGAAACTGGAGAAAAAAACCGAGCTATGAATTATTATATAAATAAATATTCATAAAGGCTATTGTGTCAATAGGATATTAGTGGTATACTTGAACATGTGTCTGGATACAGACCGGAAAACCAGTATAATTATGAAGGGAAATGAAGTTTTCCCTTCATTTTTTGGAGGCAAACCTGTTATGATGTCAATCATTCTGGCTTCCGCTTCCCCCCGCAGAAGACAGCTGCTGGCCCAGGCCGGCTATGAGTTTGAGGTGCTTGTGAGTGAAGCGGATGAACATATTGAGAAGAGCCGGCCGGAGGAGATGGTGAAAGAACTCTCCCGGCGCAAGGCGAAGGCGGTAGTGGATGCCCTTGACCGGACACCAGGGAAGGGGGATTCTATCCTGGTGATCGGGGCGGATACCATTGTGGTCCACAAGGGAGTCGTTCTGGGGAAACCGGCGGATGAAGAGGAAGCATTTTCTATGTTGCGAAGCCTGTCCGCGGACACCCACCAGGTCTATACCGGAGAGACGATGATCCTGCTGAAGGATTCCGGTCAGCCTCTGACAGTTACTTTTGCAGAGTGCACGGATGTGGAGATGCGGGAACTTTCCGACCAGGAGATCCGGGATTACATAGCGAGCGGCGATCCGATGGACAAGGCCGGAGCCTATGGCATCCAGGGGAAGGCGGCAGTTTTTGTTTCAGGAATACACGGGGACTACTACAATGTGGTCGGACTACCGATCTGCCGCACTGTGATGGAAATTGACAAATTACGGAAATACGCCGAATAAGAAAGGACAGACCATGGAGAAAAAACCATTTGTAACAAAAGAGCAGCTTCTTGAGATCGTAAAAGAATATCCCACACCATTTCATCTCTACGATGAGGCGGGGATTCGGAAAACAGCCCGGGAATTGAATGAAGCCTTTTCCTGGAACGAAGGGTTTAAGGAATATTTCGCGGTCAAGGCAACGCCCACACCTGCAATCCTGAAGATTTTAAAAGAAGAAGGCTGCGGAACGGATTGTTCCTCTCTGACCGAGCTCATCATGAGTGATCGCTGCGGCTTTGCGGACGGAGATTCCATCATGTTTTCTTCCAACGAGACACCGAGGGAAGAATTCGAGCTGGCTCACAAGCTGGGGGCGATCATCAATCTGGATGACATCAGCCACATTGATTATCTGAAAGATATCTGCGGAATCCCCGAGCGGATCTGCTGCCGTTACAACCCGGGCGGAATCTTTGCCCTGGGGACGGACATCATGGATAATCCCGGAGATGCCAAGTACGGTATGACCAAACCACAGATCTTTGAGGCGTTCAAGAGACTGAAAAGAGAAGGAGCCAAGGAATTCGGAATCCATTCCTTCCTGGCCAGCAATGCGGTATCCAACGATTACTATCCGACTTTAGCGGCGATCCTCTTTAACCTGGCTGTGGAACTCCATGAGAATCTCGGAGTCCACATCGACTTCATCAACTTATCCGGCGGGATTGGAATCCCCTACACACCGGACAAGGAGCCCAGTGATATCTTCGCAATCGGCGAAGGGGTAAGACAGATGTACGAAGAGATCCTGGTGCCCGCAGGGATGGGCGATGTGAAGATCTACACTGAGCTGGGCCGCTACATGCTTGCGCCCCATGGCCATCTGGTGGCGACAGCCATTCACGAGAAGCACATCCACAAGGACTACATCGGCCTGGATGCCTGCGCAGTGAACCTGATGAGGCCTGCCATGTACGGAGCCTACCACCACATCACTGTCATGGGCAAAGAAAATGAACCCTGCGACCATAAATATGATGTTGTAGGTTCCCTCTGTGAGAACAACGACAAGTTTGCGATCGACCGGATGCTTCCGGAGATCGAGATCGGAGACCTGATCGTGATCCACGACACCGGTGCCCACGGTCATGCGATGGGCTACAACTATAACGGCAAGCTGAAAAGTGCAGAGATCCTGCTGCAGGAGGACGGATCCACCAGGATGATCCGCCGGGCAGAGACCGTAGAAGATTATTTTGCCACCATAGAAGGATTTGATTTCCAGCTTTGATCGATCATAAGAATAATAAACCCCGGGACCTGCAGTTGTGAACTGCAGGCCCCGGGGCATTTTTTTATAGAAAGATTGTTAACCCGGTTGATTATTATCAAAGTCTGTCAGAGGAGTCCCGGTGCCCGCCAGTGCGGGATCTTCAGGAATCTCTGAGGCAACGAAGGAGCCTTCTTTCGTGATCACTTCCCGGATCACATACTGCGGGTTCCGGTTCATGCCCAGGAACATCCGCCCCAGGTATTCGCCGATCAAGCCGAGGAAGAGCATGATCAATCCTCCGAAGAAACACAGCGCTACCATCATGGAGGGCCAGCCAATCGGCATGGCGGGGATCATCAGCTTCCGGATGACGACCACGATCGCGCCCAGGATACTGAGAGCGGAAAAGAAGTAACCGCAGACAGTTGCCATGTGCAGCGGCACCACGGAGTATCCCATGATGTTGGACCAGAGCTGGACGAGCTTCTTAAAGGTGTAGCCGGACTCGCCGACTTCCCGCTGGAAGTGCTGGATAGGGATACAGCTGATATTCCTGGTGGTTCGCAGGAACAGCCCCTGCAGATGAGTGTAGGGACTCTGGTACTGGATCACATAATCCCGGACAAACTTCCGGATCACCCAGTAACTGGAAGTCTTCAGCTCCTTTGGCTTGCCGATCATGATCCGCACGGTCAGGTAATTGATATAGCTGCCGAAATTGCGGAAGGGGGAATGCTTCTTTTGCGGGTAATAGCCATAGACGATATCATAGCCCCTCTCCAGTTCTTCCAGAAGAAAATGCAGCTGGGAAGGATGAGTCTGCATATCGTCATCCATGGCGATGATATAGTCCCCGGCTGCGTAATTCAGGGCTGCCATAATGGCATTGTGCTGGCCCGCATTCTTAGCCAGGGAGATTGCCTTGACATAGGGGTAGTCATCGGCCAGGGCTCTGAGCTCAGCCAGGGTGGCTCCCCCGTCCGGGGAACAGTCGTCCGTGAGAATGAATTCATATTCATGTCTGCCGAGACGGTCCAGTTCCGCCGCTGTCATCTCCACAAGCTTGCGGATGGTTTTCGATGATTTATAACATGGTACTACTATACTATGAAGCATGATGTCTCCTGATGAACAGTTCTCTTACTTGTAAAATTCTTTCACAGCATCACAGATCTTCTCCACATTCTCCGGCTCTAAACCATAGTACATGGGAAGACGGACCAGACGGTCGCTTTCCTTTGTGGTATAACGGTCCTCGCCGTGGAAACGGCCGTAGCGCTGTCCTGCCGGGGCGCCGTGAAGCGGGATATAATGGAAGACTGCGGAAAGGTCTTTCGCTTTCAGACTCCTGATCAGTGCGGAACGCTCTTCCAGATCCTTCGCCTTTACATAAAACATGTGGGCATTATGGGTGCAATGCTCCGGAACGGTCGGAAGTTCGATCCGTCCTGCCTCTTTCAGAGGAGAGAGCATCTCATAATAAAGGTTCCAGGAAGCCATCCGGTCATCGTTGATCTCGTCTGCTTTCTCCAGCTGAGCCCAGAGGTAGGCAGCGTTCATATCACTGGGGAGATAGGAAGATCCGGCATCTACCCAGGTATACTTGTCGATCTGTCCGCGGAAGAACTTACTTCTGTTGGTCCCTTTCTCCCGGATGATCTCAGCTCTTTCCTTGTTGGCGGGATCCTTGATCAGAAGGGCACCGCCCTCGCCCATACTGTAATTCTTGGTCTCATGGAAGCTGAAGCAGCCGTAATCGCCGATCGCTCCCAATGCCTTGCCCTTGTAGGTGGACATGATACCTTGGGCGGCATCTTCAATAACCAGAAGGCCATGCCTTTTTGCGATGTCCATGATCGTATCCATCTCACAGCCGACACCGGCATAGTGAACGGGAACGATCGCTTTCGTCTTGTCAGTGATCGCGTCCTCGATCAGCGTCTCATCAATGTTCATGGTATCCGGCCGGATGTCCACAAACACTGCGGTAGCTCCTCGAAGAACAAAGGCGTCTGCAGTGGACACGAAAGTATAGGACGGCATGATGACTTCATCACCCGGTTTGATCCCGGCAAGGAGGGCAGCCATCTCTGTAGCGTGGGTGCAGGAAGTGGTCAGCAAGGCAGCTGCCGTACCTGTCTTTTCCTCGATCCATGTATTACATTTTTTCGTGAATTCACCATCGCCGCTGATCTTCATGTTCCGGATCGCCTGCGCGATATATTCTGTTTCTTTACCTGTAAAAGGCGGAATATTAAAACGTATCATAGTCATTCCTTCTTAAGTTCTCTTGTTTTTGTTGGTAAATTTCTATTTATTATAGCAAATAACAAACAAATTGTATAGTCAATGATTTGAGGGCTTGACGATTTTTTACTTACTAATTATAATAGAGGGGAAAACTGGTATTTAAATATTAAGGGATTCGAAAGGGATTCGTAAGAAAAGGATTAGAATTTGATAAGAAGAGGAGGAAGTTATGAGTTTGAAAAACACCAGATACGCTCTAATGCTTGTCCTGTGTTTTGCCTTGTGTCTGTTTATAGGAAAAGCAGATACACAAGCTGTTGTAAAGAAGGCAGTCAAGGCCAGCAAGTTCGGTTATATCAATTCGGAGAACAGGCTGGTGCTTAAGTTCGAAGATTTCTCCAGGACCGGGTATTCCTATAAGTTCTCCAACGGGAAGACGACGTATCACGGTAAGAGAAAGTTCAAGGTGGGACAGAACGAAGTAGTCATCCCCCTGGGCAAGTATTATGCGCCGAAGACCAAGTACAAGCTGACTCTCACAGACCTGTCTGACCCGGCAGATTCCCTTTCCATGTATTATTATACAGGAACCAAGGTGAAGAATCTCAAAGTCAAAGGACTTAATTATAAGATCAAGGCTGACTGGAAAGCCGTTCATTCCAATTATTCAGAGTATGTTCTGGGTGTCTGCAGTTCTCCGGCTGCCACCAAGGCCGCTGCCTACAAGAACAATATCTCCGGGAAATCAAAGAGCGCAGTTGTAACCGCAGCCAGACTGAAGTCCGGCACTTACAGGGTCTACATCCGCAGTGTGAAACATTTCGGGAATAAAGCTTATTACGGATACGGTATGGTTGACAGCTACAGGCATGCTGCTAAGCCGGCCAAGGTTCTGGGCATCACCGGAACCGTGGGAGCGAACACCGCATCAATCAGCTGGAGTCCGGTAAAAGGGGCCACAGGCTATGTGATCTACCGTAAAAAGAGTGGCAGCCATCGCTTTAAGACAATCAAGAGCGGCTATCAGGGAACCAGCCTTACCGTGAACGGATTAAAGGGCGGCAGGACCAACGTGTTCCGCGTGCGGGCCTACACAAAAGTGGGCACCAGCGTTTCCTACGGCCGGTACTCATCCAACCTGAAGCTGAAGGTGCCGGATGTGGCCGGCAGAGTCAGACATGTCCGCTTTAACCTGAACTCCAGGTACAGACTGATCCTCGACTGGGACCGTACTCCGAAGGCGACATCCTACAGGGTTTATTATAAGCTGGCGACCAGCAGCAAGTACAGAAAGTACAGCACAACCAGGAAGACAGAAGTTCTTCTGGACAAGCTCAAGGAGAACACCAAGTATAACTTCATGGTAGTAGCCTTTACCAAATGTGGCGGAAAGTGGTATAAGAGCACAAAGCCCGCAGTCGTGAAGACGATCATTCCGAAGGCTTACGTGAGCAGGAACTATAACCGCATGCTCGCCAGCCGGGTAAGAACGATCAAGTATACTTCCCGAGGAAGTAATTACACAAGAAAGAAATATCCGAAAGCAATCAAGGAAGCCTACGTGAACTTCAAAGGATATAAGAGTAAGACCAAGTACCTGATCTGGGTCAGCCATTACACACAGCAGGCTACGATCTTTAAGGGCCACAAGGGTCACTGGAAACAGACCCGTGCCTTTACGATCGGATCGGGAACCCACCATAACCATTCTCCCCGAGGGGTATTCAAGATCTCCTACAAGGAGAGAGGCTGGTTTTATTCCTCCACAAAGATCCTTTATGTCACCCATTATTGTGGTATGAATTCCTTCCATACAAGACCTTTGTGGTATAATGGTTCTGTGGCAACTTCCACGATCGGGCGGCCGGTATCCCACGGATGCGTCCGCTGTTATACATCTGACGCCAGGTATATCTGGAAAAATATACCGAGGGGAACGACGGTCGTTTCCTGGTAATCTGATGTCCCATTGCTATATCAAACCTCCGGGTCGAAAGATCCGGAGATTTTATCATGAAGGAGATTTTTATGAGTACAGCTAAAGAAAGGAATAACATTACAGATCTGTCCCGGACCATGGTCGTGCTTCTCTATCTGGCATATGCAGCTGCCTACCTGCTGAATCAATTGATAGGCGGTCCGGCTCATTTTCTTCTGCTTGCAGCCTACGGGATATGCCTGCCCGGCATATTTTTTGCGGCAGGCATGGACTATGCATCCGTGGAACAAGGAGAGGCTGACCCGGGGAAGGTTTATCTGAAAAGAGCTCTCCTGTATTATGGCTTCTATTTTCTGATCGCCCTTGTGACGGAAGTCGTGATCAACCGGCGGGAACCCTTTGACACGATCAATGATCTGCTGGCGGTACTGAGGATCCCCGGTCTTACCTCGGTCCTTCTGTCCCTGGCAGTCCTCTACCTGCTTCTGGCCTTTATCAGACCAAAAGTAAACCGCATTCTGGACAAGCCTGCCATCCTGGTGGGAGCCTGTGTGATCGGCTTCCTGCTGGTTCTGATTCCGGAAGGTCTGATCGGATACGGTCTCTTTGGAATCTTCATCGGCGGAGATGTAGCCGGTGCCGTTCCGATCGCCTGCCATATAGGGACCTTCTTCCTGGGCCTTTTCTTTGTGAGAAGAGAGGACCCGGCAAAACCGGTCAAAAAGGATGCGTTGATCGCTGTGGCCCTGGTCCTTGTGGGAGCTGTTCTTTTCGTCCTTGGAATCAAAGACGGTGCCTATATCCTCGTCGGAACGGGCTTTGCCCTGCCGGCATTCATGATCATCCGTGCACTCTGTCCGGTCTATCTTAAGATTGAGCAGGCGATCGTCAGCAAGGTGATCATCCTGGTGAACCGGCTGATGGATTTCCTGATGCGGGGCGGACACATTTTCTCCGAAGGAAAGACCGGAAAAGAAAAGACAAAGAATGCAGGCCTCTTCATCGGGATCTACACGCTGCTGTTCGCAGTATGTGCGCTGTTTATCTTTATACCTTATATCCTGGAAGACCGGACCATGATCTGGTATGTGGACGGTCTTGCTCAGTATGTGCCCAGGATGCATCGATTTATCAGGGTAATGCCGGAGATCCTTAAGAGCATTGCCCACGGAAACCTGAATTTCCAGCAGTATGATTTCACCAGCGGAATGGGCTCCGACCTGACGGTCAGCTATGAGCCGGTCTACTGGCTGCTTCTGCTCTTCGGCATCAAGCATGTGGAGACCGGATATTCTGTTCTGGTCATCATCCGCTATTTCCTGGCAGGATTATCCATGTGTACCCTGCTCCGGTTCTTTGATAAAACCCGTCTGACTGCGCTGACAGTCAGCATGGTTTATGTGTTCAGCGGCTATGGGATCTATGCCGGAACCAAGCACGGACAGTTCCTCGTTCCCATGATCATGATGCCCTTGCTGATCATCGGCATGGACCGTCTGATCTGTAAGGGGAAATGGTTCTTCTTTGCGGCTATGGTGTCCCTGACCCTGCTGAGCTCCTACTATTTCTTCTACATGTGCACGATCGCACTGGGAATCTATTTCCTTGTACGGGTTCTGTGCAACGAGAAATACAGGAACTGGAAGGTCTTCTTCGGGAGGGGCTTTACCGTCGTCGGCACCTATATCATAGCCGTGATGATCGGAGCCTTGACCCTGATCACCCACTTCGGTTCCTATATCGGATCCGCCCGGTCCGGCGAGGGGGCTTCCCTGGACAAGTTCCTGACCCCCACCAGGCTATTCTACCGGGTGGAGTGGATCTACGACTTCATGATCACCTATCTGTCAGCCAGCTACAGCCCGGGCCTCTGGATGAAGCTGGGCTTCACTCCCCTGGCGATGATGGTAGTGATCCCCCTGTTTATCAGAAAAGGGAAAAAAGAACAGAAATGGCTCTTTGTCCTGCTGACCCTCATGTGCCTGATCCCCTATGCAGGCTTTGTATTCAGCGGATTTGCAGCGGCCAACAACCGCTGGACCTTTATCTATGCGCTGCTGGTTTGCTATATCCTGGCCGATAATATCGACAGGCTGGCGGCCCTGTCGGTGCTGGAGCAGGCCTTTATGTTTGGACTGACTGCCCTGTACGGTGTGATCATCTACGTGGAGCCGAGAATCCATACGGACGAAGGATTCTATGCATTTTCCGCTCTGGCCTTTGCTATGATCGTTCTTTTCTTTATCAACAGCGAAAAGTTCCGGATCGACAAGAAGGCTGCAAAACTGATACTGGCAGGATTCGCGCTCTTTACCGTTGTGGTCAACGCCTTCCTGTTTGTAGACCATACCGGAGACATTGAAAGGCGTATGGACACCTATGTAGCGAAGGGAACCTCCCTTAACAGAATGTCCAACACGGCCCTCAAGTACCTGGATCAGGTGGAGGGCTATGATCCGAATGAATTTGTCAGAAGTACCAACTCCGCCACCCTGGGAGATATCAGGTCCAGCAGTCTGGTACTTGGATACAACGATATATCAACCTTCACCAGTACCCTCGCCAGCAGTATCGTCCGCTACAACCGGGAGATGCAGAACTCCAACTGGAACTGTGTAAGTATCTATGGTTACAACTATCGGACCTACCTGCATGAGCTGGCAGCCGTCAAGTACCTTGGTGTAGCCAGCGACAAGAAGTCGCTGCCTTTCGGCTACAAGAAAGTTTTCGAGAAAAAGGAAAAAGACAAGAAGTATTCCATCTTTGAGAACCAGTATGCCCTGCCGGCAGGATACACTTATGACAAGGTAATCTCCGACAAAGCCCTGGAAGGCAAAAACGGTGTGGAGAAGCAGGAAGCCACCATGAAGTATGCCATCATCAGCGATGAGGCAGCAAAAAAGACCAAGGTTCCGGTTGCTGATAAACCTGAATTCAGCTGCAGGAAGCTGAAGATCAAGAAGACCAAATTACGAGGAGATATCACGATCGAGAACGGCCTGATCACCGTCGGGGAAACCGGCGGCGTCCTCACCATGTACTTCGACGGAGAAGACAATGCGGAAACCTACATCTGCTTCGACGGAGAAATCTCAGCGATCAAGGACGGTAAGGAACATTTTCTGAACACCAGGATCAAGGCGAAGAAAATGGACTACATCTACAAGTTCCGGATTGACTCCTACGCAACCGGTCAGAAGGGCTACCTGTTCAACCTCGGCTACCATAAGAAGAGACTGAAATACTGCAAGATGAAGTTCATGGAGCCGGGCGTGATCGAGTGTAAAGATATCTCCATCCTGTCCCAGTCCATGAATGATTACGGCCAGAAGGTTGCCAACCTGAAAAAGGAATCCATGACCAATATCAAGGCGGAGAACAACACCTTCTCCGGAGACATCACGGTCGGCACAGATAAGATCCTGGTGATCTCCCTGCCTTTCCAGAATGGCTGGGAGGCCTATGTAGACGGCAAGAAAGCCGACATCATCCAGACCAACTACGAGTTCATGGGACTGGAGCTGACCCCCGGATCCCACCATGTGGTCCTGCGTTATCACATCCCGGGACTGAGACTGGCCCTCTATGCGATGCCCGTCGGTATGGTGCTCTTTGCCCTGATCGTACTGGGAACAATGATCTATAAAAAACGCAAACAGAAATAAGAAAATTTTTCC
>CAMOYC010000016.1 GCA_946629665.1 uncultured Lachnospiraceae bacterium | reverse complement strand
CCGATGGCAATGCCGGTATCCGCTCTGGTGAGGGCGGGGGCATCATTGATCCCGTCACCGACCATTGTCACTTTCCCATGGGACTGCAGCTGGCGGATCACTTCGTCCTTGCCATCCGGCAGCACGCCGGCGATCACTTCATTGACTCCGGCCTGGCTGCCGATCGCCTTTGCAGTCTGTTCATTATCACCCGTAAGCATTACCACATGGATCCCCATGTTCTGAAGCTCCCTGATTGCCTTCGGACTCTCCGCCTTGATCGTATCTGCCACAGCAATAATGCCTAACAGACGGTCATTTCTGGCAAAAAAGAGAGGAGTTTTCCCTTGAGAAGCCAGTTTTTCCGCTTTGTTCCTGTCCTGGCCGGACACTGTCGCATAATTACGGATAAAAGTGAGATTGCCGCCATAAAGGATATCATCCTCCAAACTGCCTTTCAGCCCGTTCCCGGGCAGAGCTTGAAAGTCTGTGACAGACCGGGCAGTGATGCCCTTCTCTTTTATATGATCATTGACTGCCCTGGCCAGTGGATGTTCGCTTTTCTCTTCCAGGGATGCTGCACAGGTTAGCAGATCTTGCAAAGATGATCCTTCCGCAGGCAGCAGGTCTGTCACCGCAGGCTGACCGCTGGTGATGGTCCCCGTTTTATCCAGGGCGATGATCTGCGTATTGCCGGCTTCCTGTAAGGCCTCTGCATTTTTGAATAAAATACCGTTTTTTGCGCCGACTCCGTTTCCTACCATGATCGCAACCGGTGTAGCAAGTCCCAAAGCACAGGGACAGCTGACTACCAGCACACAGATCCCCCTTGCCAGAGCAAAGCCGGGAGTCTGGCCCACAGCCAGCCAGATCACAATAGTGATCAAGGCTATTGCGATGACCGCCGGCACGAAAACAGATGAGATCTTGTCAGCCAGCCGGGCTACCGGCGCCTTCGTCGCAGCCGCATCGCTTACCATCTGGATGATCTGGGAAAGGGTCGTATCCTCTCCCACTCTGGTAGCCTGGCAGGTCAGGAATCCGGACTGGTTCAATGTAGCGGAGGAAACCGGATCTCCCTCTGCTTTGTCCACCGGAATACTTTCTCCGGTTAATGCGGCTTCGTTCACAGCGCTGCTGCCATCCAGGATAATACCGTCCACAGGAATATTTTCGCCGGGACGGACCACAAAGATATCACCTTTTACCACATCGTCAATGGATATCGTCTCTTCTTTTCCGTCCCTGATCACATTAGCTGTTTTCGGAGCAAGTTTCATCAGGCTTTTTAAGGCAGTGGTCGTCTTCCCTTTGGAGTAAGCTTCCAGCATTTTGCCGACCGTGATCAGGGCCAGGATCATGGCGGCAGATTCAAAATAGAATTCCATCATGTATTCCATGACCTTATCCATATTCCCATCCACCTGGGCTCTGGTCATGGCAAAAAGCATAGCCGTGGAATATCCAAAAGCGGCACTTGCCCCCAGGGCGATCAGGGTATCCATGTTGGGAGCCCCGTGGAACAGGCTCTTAAAGCCGCTGATAAAGAATTTCTGGTTGATCACCATCACAATCCCTGATAGCAACAGCTGAAGAAGTCCCATGGCAACATGATTATCCTTGAAAAATGCCGGGATCGGCCATCCCCACATCATATGTCCCATGGAAAAATACATCAGCACCATCAAAAACCCAAGGGACCAGAGCAGCCGTCTTCTCAAAACCGGTGTCTCTTTATCTTTCAGCGCTTCTTCTTCCGCTGCCATCTTCGCGCTGATACTGCTGCCGGAAGATTTCTCGATTCCTTTTGGGGAAGCACCATAGCCTGCATTCTCTACTGCTTCCATAATCGCTGCGGGGCTGGCAGACCCTTCCACGCCCATAGAGTTAGTGAGCAGGCTAACGCTGCAGGATGTGACACCGGGTACCTGGCTGACTGCTTTCTCAACCCGGGTCTGACAAGCTGCACAGCTCATACCCGTAACATTATATTGATCCATAACCTTTTCCTGTAAGTCCTTTCTTTGTAAGTCACTTCATCAGTTTCTGCAATGTTTTGACAAGCTCGTCAAGCTTTTCTTCTTTCCCTTCTCTTACATCGTCAGCCACGCAGGTTCGGATGTGTTCTGAAAGGAGCATCTTGGAGAAGCTGTTCAATGCGCTGTTCGCTGCGGAAACCTGGGTAATGATATCGATGCAGTAAGCATCAGTTTCCACCATCTTCCGGATACCACGAATCTGCCCTTCAATTCGGCTGAGCCGATTGAGAAGGCTCTTCAGTTCTTTTTCACTGCGAACTTTTTTCAGGCCTGAGCAGCAGGAATCCATGATCTCATTTTCTTTTTCATGCATATTGATCTGACCAACCTCATTTTCTGATCAAAGCAGGAAAGCCTGCTGATCGACAATTTCTTCCCTTGCATAATATACCCTATGGGGGTATTTGTCAACGGGCTTGATAAGAAAATGTCTCATCAACAGGCCTTCCTGTATGATTCATATCATTCATATGTTCCGGAGATTCAGCTGTTTTCCTCCAGGAAGTCTACAACGTCATCTACGGCATCTCCACCACCTTCGCCATCAAAGGTAACGATGATCGGCACATCAAACATGGCAGCGATCTTGTCAGCCGCTCCTGCAAAAGTGTTGGGAAATCTCCTTTCATTGCCGCTGACCGCAGCAGCTTTCAGGTGATCTCTGTTGGCTTTGAGAAATGTTTCGACCTGTCTGGGGATACTTCCCACACCGTCGGTATAAGTGATGATGATAAAGTCCTCATCTACTTTCTCACTGCCGTCGGCGATCCTCATGGAATCCACATTCCGTCCCAGCTTCATCACAAATTTCTCTACATTTCCACTCCGGGATGCATATACAACTTTCATAGTGCAACCTCCTGTTATACATTGATTTACCAATTCCCTGATTTAGATTCTTTCACTTTTTTGATCATATCCCGGTACCAGAAGGCAGAGTCCTTCCAGGTCCTCTTCTGGGTCTCATAATCTACGTGGACCAGGCCGAATCTTTCACTGTAGCCAAGATTCCATTCAAAATTATCCAGAAGTGACCAGTAGAAATAGCCGCGGATGTCATATTCATTCGCTGCTTTAGCCAGATGGTCCAGATACCTCTGCGTAAAATCAATACGGTTATAGTCGTGGACCTTGCCATCCTTGCTGACCCAGTCATGACAGGACATGCCGTTTTCCGTAATATAGAATGGTTTCTGATATCTCTCACATAAAAATCTGGGGCCCCAGTAAAGAACTTCCGGAGTGACCGGCCAGGATGACCCTGTTTTCGGGAAACCGTCATAGCGTTTCAGGACCTCCGGCTTACCGTCTTTGCCGGCCCTCACCTGATATCCGTTGTAAATGTTCTGGGCGTAGGTATCAATAGGCTCGGAGATCAGCTTCATATCCGCGTCAGTGATCCTGGGAAGAAAAGCTTCGTATTTTTTGAGGAATTCCTCCGGATAGGCTCCGAAGATGACAGGATCTGACCACCATGCCACGTTCCAGTGCCAGTTTCTGAGATCCTCCTGGGCACCGAAGTAAACCTTTTTTGCTGCTTCGATGTCCTCCGGAGAGTCTGTGGCAGGATAGGCAACACCGGAGGTGGGTGCATAGCCGATATCCAGGGGCTGATGTGCCTTGGCACGCAGAGCCTGCACCGCTCTGCCATGAGCCCGCAGGACATTGTGCGACATCTCAAAGGTGTCACGGATCTGAAGTTTTACGCCGGGAGCATGAACCCCGTTCACAAAGCCAAGGCCCACAAAACATTGGGGTTCATTTAAAGTAAAGAAATGTTTTACCCGGTCGCTGTAACGGTCAGAAAGTACTGCTACGTACTCGCCGAACCATTCAGCGATATCCGGATTCATCCATCCGCCTCTCTTGTAAAGTTCGTAAGGAGTCTCCCAGTGGAATAAAGTGATGTAAGGGGTAATATTTTTTTCTAAAAGGGAATCGATCAGCCTGTCATAGAATGCCAGGCCTTTTTCATTGACTTCGCCCTTTCCTTCCGGCATGATCCTGGTCCAGTCAATGGAGAATCGGTAAGCATCCAGACCCAGGTCTGCCATGATCTCTACATCTTCCTTATACCTGTGATAATGGTCACAGGCAATATCTGCAGTCTGATTCTCATAAACCCTGTCCGGTTCCCGGCAGAATATATTCCAGATATGATCTCCTTTGCCGTCTTCTTTCTGTCCTCCTTCAATCTGATAGGAACTGGTTGCGGCTCCCCAGATAAAATCTTTCTTAAAATCCATAATTCTTATCCTTTTCTAAGTTGTAAAAAAGGTGCCGGCTCATTACCGGCACCCTCCATGATGTCAAAATTAACTTAAAGCAGCAGTTACCAGAGCCATCTTATAAACTTCGTCCGCATTACAGCCGCGGCTTAAGTCATTGATGGGGGCATTCAGGCCCTGAAGAACGGGGCCGATCGCCTCGTATCCTCCCAGTCTGGCAGCAACTTTGTAGGCGATATTGCCGGCGTTGATATCCGGGAAAACAAATACATTAGCGCGGCCTGCAACCTGGGAATCCGGAGCTTTTAACTTTCCAACTGCCATATCGACCGCAGCATCGAACTGGATCTCACCGTCTACCGCAAGATCCGGAGCAAGCTCTTTTGCTCTGGCCGCAGCCTCTCTCATCTTGTCAACGTCCTCGCCCTTTCCGGAGCCCTTTGTCGAGTAGGAAAGCATGGCTACACGGGGAACAAAACCGAAAATCTCCGCAGTCTTGGCACTTTCGATAGCGATCTCTGCAAGTTCTTCTACATTGGGATGAATGTTGATCGCGCAATCTGAAAATGCGTACTTCTTATCCCCTTTGATCATAATGAAGGAGGAAGATACAATGTTGTTACCCGGCTTGGTCTTGATCAGCTGAAGAGCCGGACGAACGGTATCTGCTGTAGAGTAGGTCGCTCCGCCTAAGAGGCAGTCTGCCTTGCCCATCTTTACCAGCATGGTACCAAAGTAATTAGTCTTCTCCAAGTTGGCCCGAACCTGGTCTTCGGTCATTTTTCCTTTACGGAGGGCCACCATCTCAGCCACCATCTCCTCGATCTCATCGTAATGAAGAGGATCGATGATCTGGCATCTTCCGATATCATAACCATTTTTAGAAGCAGATTCCTTCACTTCATCTACGTCACCGAGAAGGATGACCTTAAGAATCTCCTGTCTGCTTAATCTCTCTGCTGCTTCCTGGATCCTGTAATCATTTCCTTCCGGGAAAACAATCGTAGGATGCTTCGCTTTTAAACCTTCTTCCAATTCACGAAACATGAAATATACCTCCTGATAAAAATGCTTTTGTTCTGTAATCCCCATGCCCTGCTGTTATTATATCGCATTTTTACTATAAAGAAAAGTTTTGATTTTACGACATCAAAAAGAAGCCTTTTAACGAATCCCCGAATAGCGTTAATCATTCATGCTGTCTTCCAGGGCATCAACGATCGTTTCAACAATCTTGGTCGCTTTTTCCTGGACTTCTTTCGGTGCATAAGGGAAGGTGTAGGAAACGTCCGACTGCTCGATCAGGGGCAGATCGTTGATCGAATCGCCGATCCCGTACAATTTGATCTCGCCGAAATGCTCACGGTAGAACTCACGCATGTTTGCGACCCCCTTGCCCTTGGTGCAGCCCTTTGGTGCAATATCCACTTCCACAACATTACGGAAAGCATTGATGTGGGCCCCGAAGATCTTATTGATCTTATCTGCCATGGCAGCGGCTTCTTCTTCGGTCTCATTGTGAATGCCGAGCTGATGGACCATTCCATCCATGGCGGAGTAAATGTCGGTGATCACATGGTACTCACCAGGATAATCCATCTCCTCAAAAACGTTGATCACACCATCAATGTCGATGGAAATACGATGTTCTTTGGGATCGACCAGCTTGATGATCGCATCAGCTACATCCCTGTCAATGCCGCGGCGGTAGATCTCATTCAGATCTCCATCCACAATGTTGGCACCGGTGCTGGTGATATAGAAATCAGGTTTAATGATCCCGCCGATAAAAGGGGTAAGTCCACCCACCTGCCTTCCGGTACAAAGGCCGAAAAGGTGGCCCGCAGCCTGATATTCTTTGATCTTCTCTACGGAAACCTGCGGCAGCTTGTCCTCGTCAGCTGCCTTGTAGAAGTAAAGAGTGCCATCAAAATCACTTGCAAATACTTTTTTCATAATCCCTATCCTTTCTGCATGATTGATCTGCATGACATGTGTAAAGGATTCATCCCCACGAATCCGGTTAGTATGTAAGCGTTTTTATGCTATATCCTGATTATATCATAAAGGGTAATCGATGTCATAAAAAAGGATTAAAAAGTCAAACGTTTGTCATATCCATTCTTGCCGTTCATTTATGAATGCGATATAATATAATTACTATACTAATCTTTATCTTTTTTATGAATCGAGGAGGTAGCATTTTGAGAGAATGGACACGTGAAGAACGTTATCGCGTTCTGCATAGTGCAGATGAAATCGTAGGTCTGCACGATAGTATTGTATCCTCTGACTACCGTCAGAAGTACCATGTTCAGCCGGTTACCGGTCTTTCCAGCGACCCGAATGGTTTCGGCTACCATAAGGGTGTTTGGCATCTCTACTATCAGTGGTGTCCCTGGGGTGCGGTTCACGGACTCAAGTACTGGTATCATGTAACATCAGAGGACCTGATCCACTGGACCAATGCCGGCGTAGGCCTTAAGCCGGACACCTTCTATGATAACAGGGGAACACATTCCGGATCCGCATTTTCTTCCGGTGATGATCTGTATCTGTTCTACACCGGCAATCATCGTGACGATGACTGGGTACGGACTCCCTACACCTGTGCGGCAAAGCTGGGTAAGGACGGCAAGCCGGTGAAACTGCCGGAGCCTCTGTTCGGACCAAGGGATGAATACAGCGAGCATCAGCGGGATCCTAAGATTGTTTACGTTGAGGATAAGAAAAAATACTTCATTTTTATTGGTGCCCAGAATCTGGACCTGAAGGGCCGGGCTCTGATCTATGAATCCGATGATCTTCTGGAAGGCTGGTCTTTCGCAGGGGAACTGAAGGTGCCCGGGTTTGAAAGCTTTGGCGGTATGTGGGAATGTCCCTGTATCGTAAAGATCGGCGGAAAAGATATCCTGATCTTCTCCCCACAGTATACTAAGCTGCCGGGACGAGGCGAAAGCACCAATCATAACATTTATCTGATCGGTAACATGGACTATGATACTCTCACCTTCACACCGGATGGCGATTATCAGTTCCTGGATTTCGGTTTTGATTTCTATGCTGCCCAGTTTGCAGCGAATGTGAATGACCCTGACAAAGCGATCCTGATCGGATGGATCGGTCTTCCCGACAATCATTATCCGACGGAGGAGGAAGACTGGGAAGGCAGTATGTCCATTGTCAGAGAATTAAGACTTGTGGACGGAAAACTCGTTCAAAATCCTGTGGAAGGAATCGAGGGCCTCAGAGATGAAAAGCTGGATGGAGACGGCACACTGCCCACCTTCTGTGAATTGATCGCTGAAGTACCGGATGGGGATTCTGACTTTAATCTTTTTACCAAGGCTGACGGAAGCGGCGGTATGACCATGCATTATGATGCAGCACAAAAGACGGTTCGTGTGGACCGTCGTGGCATGGACAAGAGATTCAATGAGCAGGTTGGAGAAGTGCTTGATGTGCCCCTGACCGGTCCTCTGAAAAACATTCGTGTCCTGATCGACCGCTGTTCCGTTGAGATTTTCTTCAATGATGGGGAAGCAACCTTTACATCTCATATTTACCCGACAGATAGTGAGCATAATTATACAATCACTGAGGGCGGAAAGGTAACGGTTTACACTTTGAAACCTTCTGTAATAGATGACTTTGTTGTATAAAATTAATTTCATGAAAAGAACTCCGGATCAACAAAAAGATCCGGAGTTCTTTTGCTTTTTATGCAGATGGTTTCTCCTCTTTCAGCACACCGAAATAAATGGTGAGCATCATCGTTGTAAAACTGGCCATTCCTCCTACAAAGTTTGAGATCGGTTCCGCAAGGAATACTCCATTCACTCCGAAACCGAGTCCCGGCAGCAGCAGGATCAAAGGGATCACGATGATCACCTTCCGGAAAATGGAGAAAAAGATGCTTCTCTTTGCACAGCCAAGGGCCTGGAAAGTTGCCTGGCCTGCAAACTGAAGTCCCATGAAAACGTAGCCAAAGAAATAGATATGCATGGAAGGAATGCCTGCTTTTATCAGTTCCGGATCCCGGTTAAAAATGCTCAGCCAGAATTCCGGGAACAAGGATAAAAGGGCCCAGATGATCAGAAGGTAGATCCATCCTAAGACTGTCATGATCTTGATGGATTGTTTTACCCGGTCGTAACGGCCCGCACCGTAGTTAAAACTCATAATGGGCTGGGCACTGTTGGTAATCCCGTGAATGGGCATCTGGACGATCTCACGGATGGAGTTGATGACCGTGATCACCGCCACATACACATCGCCGCCCCAGGCCTGTAAAGAGGCGTTGTTGGCCACCTGAACCAGACTGTTGGTTACCGAGACCGTAAATCCGGCCATGCCGAGAACCGTAATCTTTTTCACTCTCTCGAAGCTGGGGGCCATGGCGGAGACCTTCAGCCTTATGATCGTCTTCCTGCCGGTCAGGAAAACAAGGGTCCAGACTGCGGAGGCAAACTGAGAGATGACCGTTGCCAGCGCTGCGCCCTGCACTCCCATGCCGAGGATAAATATAAAAACAGGGTCCAGGATCAGGTTTAAAACCGCCCCGATCGCTACCGTTGCCATACCGTAACCGCCGAAACCCTGGGCATTGATAAAGCTGTTTAACCCTAAACTGACCATGACGAAGACTGACCCCAGCAGATAGATGCTGATATAGGAGTCCGCATAAGGATACGTATCTGCACTTGCTCCGAGCAGCCATAACAAAGGTCCTTTGGTGACAAATCCGAGCAGGGTCAGCAGGACCCCCAGCACCAGGATCATGGTAAAGGAATTGCCGAGGAGCATTTCCGCTTCCTTGTTGCGTCCCTTTCCACGCTGAATGGAAAAAAGAGGAGCCCCTCCCATTCCAACCAGGTTGGCAAATGCGATCACGATTGTTATAATAGGGAAACAGACACCAAGACCGGTGAGGGATAAGGTGGCATGGTCCGGAATACGCCCGATGTAGATTCGGTCGACAATATTATAGAGGACATTGATCAGCTGGGCCATGGTCATGGGGATGGCCAGACGAATAATGTTTTTCAGGATGCTGCCCCGGGAGAAATCCTGTCTTGCGGCCGCATCCGAAGGATGTGTTGTTTTTGACATGTTACGCCTTCTTCCTGTCTGTCATATAGGTAATCATAGCACAGAATTTATTTTCTTCAAGAATGTTTTTAAAGGATAAGGAGTTTTCCGATGAATATGGACGGCAAAGAAATACATAAAAGACGGCCCCGTTACAAGGGGACCCACCCAAGACATTTTCACGAAAAGTACAAGGAGCAGAATCCGGAAAAATACAAGGATACCATAGAGAAAGTAATCCGGAAAGGCAGCACTCCGGCGGGGATGCACCTGCCAATCATGGTTGATGAGATCCTTGATTTCCTTCAGATAGAGCCGGGCCAAAAAGGCCTTGACTGCACGCTAGGCTACGGAGGCCACAGCAGCAAAATGGCGGAAAAACTGCAGGGATCAGGTCATCTCTATGCGACCGATGCGGACCCGATCGAGATTGAGAAAACAAGGGAAAGAATGAAGGAAAAAGGATTTGATGAGCAGATCTTTACAGCCATCAACACCAATTTCCGCAACATTGACCAGGTTGCCTCGGAATTTGGTCCCTTTGATTTTATCCTTGCGGACCTGGGCGTATCTTCCATGCAGATCGACAATCCGGACCGCGGCTTTTCTTATAAAGCAGAAGGGCCCCTGGACCTGCGTTTTAATCCAAACCAGGGGGAGTCCGCTGCGGAGCGTTTAAAAACGCTCTCCAGGGATGAGATCGCCTTCATGCTGGCGGAAAATTCCGATGAGCCCTACGCTGATGAGATTGCCGCCCGGATCAGCAGGGCCCTGAAGAAAAAAATCCCGATTGAAACGACCTCCGCCTTACGTCAGCTGATCGAGGAAACCGTGGATTCCCTGCCCGATCAGCAGATTCAGGAGAACTCCCGCAAAGATGCCCTGAAGAAGGCCTGTACCAGAACCTTTCAGGCACTCCGCATCGATGTGAACAGTGAGATGGAGGTACTCTATGAGTTCCTAAGCAAACTCCCCATGGCCCTGGCACCCGGAGGACGGGCAGCCATCCTTACCTTCCATTCCGGCGAAGACCGTATGGTGAAAAAAATGTTCCGCTCCGGAAAAAAAGAAGGCCTGTATGCGGAAGTCTCAAAGGACGTAATCCGCGCCTCTTCCCGGGAATGCTTCCGCAACCCGAGATCCAAAGGCGCCAAGTTAAGGTGGGCCATAAGGCAGTTATAATACCAATGAACCAAGAAAGACAGACATCTTAGGGAAATAAGATGTCTGTCTTTTCGTTCTCTTTATGGGATCATCAGCGAAGGAATCCCTGAATGATCCTCTCTTCTGCTTCCTTCTCGGACAGGCCCAGAGTCATCAGCTTGTTAAGCTGGTCTCCAGCAATCTTTCCGATTGCCGCCTCATGGATCAGGGAAGCTTCCACATTCATCGCCTTGAGGGCCGGAGTCGCAAGGATCACGCCGTTGTCCATGATGATAGAGTCGCATTCTGCGTGTCCATTGCAGGCTGCGTTGCCGGTGATGCCGAGGATGACTTCCTGGTAGCTTTCATTCTTGGCGACGCCGCGGCTGATGATATCGCAGCTTCCGCCGTCTCCTTCCATGTCAACCTGGATGTCCGCAGTTGCCTTTTGGTCCCCGTCCGTGAGGATCTTGTCGTGGATCAGCAAGGTCGCATTCTCTCCAAGCTTTGCCTTGGTGACACGAAGGGTATCATCGATTCCGCCGATCTGGGAGGTATCCATCTCCATCACGGCACCTTCTTCCAGCTCCACGACCGTAGTGGGGTTCATAAGACGCTTTGCTCGCCCGTCTCCCTCTCCGTAATGCTTCTCTATATAGCGGACCTTGCTGTTCTTCTTCACAAAAAAGCTGTGGATACCATCATGGCGGGAGTCTCCGATCCCGCCGCAGTTGGAGATTCCGCAGCCGGCCACGATCGTCACATCACAATCCTCACCGATGAAGAAATCATTGTAAACAACTTCTTTTAAGCCGCTCTGGCTGATGATCACGGGAATATGAACACTCTCGTTCTTTGTTCCGGGTTTGATGATGATATCGATTCCCGGCTTGTCATCTTTGGTGACTATATCAATATTCGCTGTAGTATTCCTGGCAGCCTTCTCCCCGTTGCTCCTAATGTTGTAGGCACCGACAGGAAGGGCATCTAAAGCGGCGACTTCTTTTAATAAATGTTTTTGCATAGCATCCATATCTATTACCTCCTTATCAATGCTGCTTACCGGCAATTCTGATCCTGCCGCGGCCCTTTTTCGGTAAGAAGGGAGCAGCCGGGTTCTGCCAGGTTGATGTCAATGGAGGTGAGCACCTCATCTCTTCCGGCATATTTCTCAATCCTGCCGTCTTTCAGATAAATGATCTTGTCGGCGATATTCAGGATCCTCTCCTGGTGACTGATGATCACGATACTGCCCGATGTCTTGGCATAGAGCTTTTCAAAAATATGGATCAGACTCTGGAAACTCCAGAGATCGATCCCGGCTTCCGGCTCATCAAAGAGGGAAAGCTTAGATCCCCTGGCTGCAGTCATGGCGATCTCAATACGCTTCATCTCACCACCGGAAAGCGTGCTGTTCAGCTCCCGGTCAATATAGTCTCTGGCACAGAGGCCTACCTCACTTAATATATTGCAGGCCGCCTTAAAATCATATTTATCCTTGCTGGCCAGCTCTAACAGGTCTCTAACCCGGAGCCCTTTAAAATGAACCGGCTGCTGGAAAGCATAGCTGATACCCAGATTGGCACGCTCATTGATCGGCAGATCCGTAATGTCCTGTCCGTCTAAATAGATCCGGCCGGTTGTCGGAGTGATCAGTCCCATGATGATCTTGATCAGGGTTGACTTGCCGCTGCCGTTTGGTCCGGTGATCGCTACGAAACGGTCATCTATGGTCAGGTTTATGTCCTGCAGAATATCCTTGTCATCCACAGAATAAGAAATGTTTTTCAGTTCTAGCATAAATAATTTCCTTTCTCTAAAAATCGACTATGACGATTGTATCTCAGATTAAACGGTTTTACAATAAGAAAACCGACTGTTTTTTTAAAAATACTTCTCAGTATCTTTGAAAACAGTCGGTTTTTGATCAATTAAGAAAAAATGTTTCAAGTTGTGAACACGGCAGTCAGCCTGACAGACCCTAACCGATGATGAATACTGGTTCCTGTCTGACATCAACCAAGGTCCTGAGATATCCTTCCTGAAGCTCTTTAAAAGGCTCCTCTGTAAAGCTCTTGGCAGTTGCCGGACAAACCTTCAGGCAGGCACCACAGCGGATGCAGACACTGCTGTCAATATTCTTGGGATCACCCGGATCGATCGCCTTAACCGGGCAGGTCGGAATACAGAGCATGCAGTAAAAACAAGCATCACTGGTTTCCACCTTAAAGGGCATGCCACGGAGAGGAGCAGACTGGTAAGGGTAAGCTCCCGGCACCCGCAGAGAGTCCGCATTGTAGGAGGCAGACAAGCATTCCAGACGAGCCTTTACCTTCTCCGCAAAAGAACGGATCTTCATCATATCTTCCGCATCCGGCCGGCCTTTTCCAAGGTCACTTAAGTAAGTGTGCTCGGTTACAACTGCTGCTGCGGCAATCGGCATGATGGAGTTCAAAGAAAGTTCTTTTTTCATCTCCATCAGAGGATCACCCAGATGAGCATTACCATAAGTAGCAATGATCACTGCCGGAGTGTGCTGGCCCCGGAATCTGCGAAGCGCTTCCGCCGCAACTGTAGGGATCCGTCCGCCATAATCCGGTAATCCAAGGATCAGCAGGTCATTTTCTCCAAAAGTATGAAGCTTCTGTCTCTCCTCCCAGACCGTCAGGTTGATTTCCGTCAGTTTTACGCCCTCCTGGTCCGAAAAAACATCTGCCACTGCCTTTACCGTAGTTTCCGTTGTTCCGCCGGGGCTGAAATAAGCATATATCACATTTTGAATCTTCATGTTAAACCCTCTTTCCTTGTAGTAATTCCACCTTCTACCAGTATTATAGCGAAAATTTCTCATGAATTCAAAGAAATGTATGAAAATCTTTTGAGAACTTGCTAAGTTTTTTTATACACTGCCCTATAGGGCTGGACAAAAATTCTCGAATACATTGAAAAAAAAGTAAAAATCGAATATTTTACTAGTAAAGTTGACTACATGTATGGTAAATTAATAGTAACGGTTTATCTATTTTTCTTAGGCCGGGATTACAAGTATAATACAATTCTTTAATTGTAAAGGAGGAATTACGAAAATGAAATCTTTCAATTATGTAGTTGAAAACATTCTGGGCATTCATGCACGTCCTGCTGCATTACTGGCACAGGCTTGTGTAGAATTTAAAAGTGTAACTACATTTGAATGTAACGGCAATGTCGCTGCCGGAAACAATGTCCTGCAGATCATGGGGCTTCATGCCCGCAAGGGACAGACCCTCGTGGTAAACGTTGACGGTGCAGATGAAGATGCCTGTGTAGAAAAACTGCAGGAAGTTCTTGGTTCCCTGAAACCGAAGGACAAAAAGGTCGGTATCTTAAAGGTTGCTTTCTTCGGAACCAAAGATTACGACCGTATTTTCTTCAGCGAGCTTTCCAGAGAGAAAGGAGAGGATACTTACAATACAGATATCAAGTATTTCAAAAGCCGTCTTACTACCGAGTCAGCTCAGCTTGCCAAAGGCTTTGATGCGGTTTGTATCTTCGTAAATGATGAATGTGGCAGAGATGTTGTACAGATCCTCAATGAGTGTGGAGTAAAGCTGATCCTCCTCCGTTGTGCCGGATTTAATAATGTGGATCTTGTTGCCGCGAAGGAATGTGGAATGACGGTTCTTCGTGTTCCTGCTTACTCTCCTTACGCTGTTGCTGAGCATGCCATGACGATCCTGCAGGCAGCAAACCGCCGTATCCATAAAGCTTATAATAAAAACAGAGATAACAACTTTGACCTGAGCGGATTGCTCGGTATGGATCTCCATAACAAGGTTGCAGGTATCGTGGGAACCGGAAGGATCGGCCAGTGTATGGCGTCTATCTGCAAGGGCTTTGGCATGACCGTGATCGGATGGGATGCCTTCCCGAACCAGAGTCTGGTTGACCAGGGTCTCTTAACCTATGTTTCCAAAGATGAACTCTTTGAGAAAGCGGACCTGATCTCCCTCCATGCTCCTTTGATCATGGGTGAGAAAGGTACTTACCATATGATCGATGCTGAGGCGATCGACAAGATGAAAGACGATGTCATGCTGGTTAACACAGCCCGCGGCGGCCTGATCGATACCGAGGCTCTGATCGCAGCTCTGAAAGCCGGCAAGTTCCATGCGGTAGCCCTTGACGTATATGAGGGCGAGGACGAGAATGTTTATACCGACCACTCTTCCGACCGTCTTCAGACTTCCATTACAGGCCGTCTGATGATGTTCCCGCAGCTGGTACTTACCTCCCATCAGGCTTTCTTTACCAGAGAGGCTCTGCAGGCTATCGCAGCCGTAACCATGGAGAACGCCCGCAATTTCAATGAAGGCAACCCCTACGGTCCGGCTGAAGTGAAATAATAAGTATTACAATAGTAAGCATTAAAACAGAATATAATATTAACCTGGAAAAAGGGCTTTCCCGTTTTTTCGTGATTTGGGAAAGCCCTTTTTGTTATGTCTGGAAATATTTATTTCATACCCATCCGTCTGCGGATCTCTTCCGGATCCACAGCCCGGTAAGCTTTATTGACGTCATTTACGCCAAATACCGGACTCACTCTTCCGCTCCAGAGTCTGCCACCTTTACGGTTTGTGATCAGCTCAATGAAATCATGGTAGTTTTCCGGAGTGATCCGATCGAGTTCCTCTTCTGTGTAAAGTTCCGGATCATAATGTTCCCGGACATAGGACTTTACAAAAGAAACATAGGCGTCACTGTAGATCTTATTTGTATAGAATAAGATGTCATCGTATCGTTTATCGATCAAGGCGTCGTATACCGCAAAGTAATCTTCTTTCTTATCAGAAACACCAAGCACCTTAAAAGATTGGTCCAGCATATCCTTTGCATTGCCAAAGAAAGAGACATAACCAAACAGGTAAAGCACCTGCCTGAAATAGATGACAAAGACCCGGGGAAGCAGCATCACTTTAAAACGGCTGTAAGCAGCGTAAGCATGGCGGAGAACATCACCTAGCATAGCCCGGATAGAAATATCGCGATAAGGCCTTGGAATCTGATTCTTATCGGCATCGATCACAGTACCGCCTGTCAGGTCACCGATCAGGTCCCCCAGCGCTACCCGGCAGGAATGAAATTCCGAGTATGTGTTCATGTAATCAAACAGTTTCTTTCCGATATCATCATCAGCAATCCTTCCGGTGCTTTTGGGAAAAGTAATCTGGCCATACTTGCTCAGGATCTCTCTCCTGGAGGCCGTATTAATGTTGTTCTCCCTTTCTTCCCTCTCTTTCAGTGTCTGAATGTCCGGCCTGGCAAAAGGGTAATTCAGGAAGTCAGCTACATGGGTGAATTCATGCATTAAAAGAAAATGGATATAATCCCCCCGATAGAGATGAATCTTCCTGGTCACATGAAGGATAAAATGTCCTTCCAGCATCTCCATCAGGTCAACGGAAGCCTCCACCCCCGCTTGAGCATCAAAAAGAAGCCCCTCGAACAGTATCTCACTGTCAAGTTGCATCTTTTTCTTATAGGATATCCACATTTTATTTACCTGTGCTAAGTTCATACCGGACTTCTCCTTTATGATCCTATCTTAACACAGGTAAAAACAATAAAATGTCAATATATTACACGATATGTATGATTTTCCTGTTTTATTCTATTTCCGACGGCTGATCAGCTTCCTGATCAGTTCATACAGGAAGGGATTCTCGTAGGGCAGCTCATTAAGAAGATCCAAAGCCCTGTTTGAAATCCTCTCCACGTCGGCCTTTGCCTGGTCCAGTCCCTTTAGTGAGACGTAGGTTGTTTTCTGGTTGCGGTCATCGCTCCCCACCGGTTTGCCAAGCACTTCCGTGGTGCTGGTCACATCCAGGATATCATCCTGGATCTGGAAGGCCAGGCCGACATCGGAACCAATCTGTTCTGTTTTTTTCAGTTCTGCCTCACCAGCTCCCGCCAGCACTGCACCGATCATCATGGATGCCTCGATCAGTGCGGCAGTCTTATGCTCATGGATAAATTCAATCGTCTCCAGGGAAACATCCTCAGAATTCTCTGATTCAATATCAACCACCTGGCCTCCGACCATGCCGTGGATGCCGGCCTTATCCGCGAGGATCCTGGCTGCCTTGACAACAGAAGGAGAAAGTTCGATATCAAAGGCTTTCAGGGCAGTTTCAAAGGCATAATTCAGTAATCCATCTCCTGCCAGGATGCCCATGGTCTCTCCGTAAACTGCATGGGTTGTTTTCTTGCCTCTGCGGTAAAGGTCATTGTCCATAGCGGGAAGATCGTCATGGACCAGGGAATAAGTGTGGATCATCTCGATTCCGGCCATAAAGGGATAAACCAATTCTCCCTGACCACCAAACATGGTGAAAGTTTCCTGCATTAACATAGGACGAAGCCTTTTCCCTCCCGCCAGCACACTGTAGTTCATCGCTTCTTTTACTGTTTTCGCAGGACCTTCCTCCTCGGGAAGATATCTGCATATGATCTTTTCAATCTCTTTTACCTTCAATTCCAATTCATTATTAAAATTTCTAGACATAGCATACTCCTGTATAAATGATTGAAATGATTATATCATAAAAGCAGCGAAAAACTCTATTTAATCTTCATTTTTTCCAAACCGGATACCAGGGACGGGATCGTCGTCTCAAAGTCAACGCCGTACCAGGGCTTTTTCGGGTTATCTAAAGTTACCCGGATCGTCTCTGCGGTATAATCAGCGGCGAGTTTGAAGGCCTGCTCCCAGGACAGTCCATTTTCTATGGCCCCGATGGTCACGCTGGCGAACAGGTCCCCGGTTCCGTGATATAGCGCATCTACCTTGTCATTCTGGTAGGAGAAATACTCTCCTGCCTCGGAATCGTAACCCATCACACCGGTCTTGCCTTCTGACAGGGATACACCGGTCAGCACAGCAGTCTTTGCACCCAGGTCGATCAGTTTGGCAAGCAGCTCTTTGATATAAGTCTCGTCATACTCTTCCCGGTATTCCGTCCCGGTCATGAAACAAGCTTCCGTGATGTTGGGAACGATCACGTCTGCCTTACCACAAAGGGTTGCATTCTTTTTGGCATAGTTCTCATCGAAGGCAGGATACAGCTTTCCGTTATCTCCCATAACCGGATCCACAAAGATCAATGTATCCTCGTCTTTAAAATCGTCGAATATTTTCTTTACTTCCTCAATTTCATCTTCCGTGCCGAGATATCCTGTGTAGATCGCATCGAACTTAACACCGCATTTTTTCCAGTGGTCGGTGATCGGTGTAAGCTGGTCAGACAGGTCTTTTACGGTAAACTCCTTAAACATGGTGTGGGTGGAAAGGACTGCCGTAGGCAGGATCACCGTTTCGATCCCCATGGCGGATATAACCGGCAGCGCGATCGTGATCGAGCATTTTCCTAAACAGGATATATCTTGAATAGTAAGAATTCTTTTCATAAATAAAACCTCTTTTCTAATACTTTTAAATGTATTATAATAGATATTGACTATATTAAAATGCTCAATTTAATATTTTTTGACATAGTCAGATTGGAGGACCATGCTTACTTATTCATTTGACGATCCTAAGGGAAAAAGCCTCTATGAACAGTTGTACGACTGTATAAGAGAGGACATTATAAAGGGCATTCTAAAGCCGGATGAACATCTTCCTTCCAAAAGAGCTTTCGCAAAACACTTAAATATATCAAATATAACCGTGGAAACTGCTTATGGTCAGTTAATGTCAGAAGGCTATATTTATTCAAGGCCAAGGAAGGGCTTTTATGTGACAGACCTGACTGCTAATCATAAGTATCCATCTTCCATCCGGGTGATTGAAGATGAAAATACTGTTATGGAACTAAAGAAGATCAGGGAGTCTCTGAATAAAGAAGCCAATTTTGCGGATTTTACCAGCAATCAGACTATTCCGGAAAGCTTTCCTTTTTCAACCTGGGCCAAGTTGACCAGGGAAACCATATCAGGCAGGAAAGAGGCCCTGATGACCAATTCTCCCGTATGTGGAGTCCGGGAACTCCAGGAGGCGATCGCTGAATATCTGAATGAATTCAGAGGGCTCCACGCTGCCCCGGAACAGATTGTTGTCGGTGCGGGAACCGAGTATCTCTACGGACTGTTGATCCAGCTTCTGGGCACTGACAAGATCTATGCTCTGGAGAATCCGGGTTATCGGAAACTTGCCAGCATCTACTCTTCATGGGGAGTAGATTACAAAAGTATCGGGCTGGACAAAAACGGACTGGATATCAATGCGCTTAACAAGTCCGGAGCTGATATCGTCCATATTACACCATCCCACCATTTTCCCACCGGGATTACCATGCCGGTCAGCCGGCGGTATGAACTCCTGGGATGGGCATCGGAACAAAAAGGCCGCTATATCATAGAGGATGACTATGACAGTGAGTTCCGAATGAGCGGCCGGCCTGTTCCGGCCCTTTACAGCATCGATGTCAATGAAAAGATAATCTATATGAATACCTTCACCAAAAGTCTTGCCTCGACCATCCGAATCAGCTACATGGTATTGCCTGTCCACCTGATCAAACTCTTCTATGAGCGGTTGAATTTTTATGCCTGTACTGTCTCAACATTTGAACAGTACACTTTGGCAGCATTCCTAAAGCAAGGTTATTTTGAAAAACATATCAACCGCATGAGAAACTACTATAAGAAAAAAAGAAATCTGCTGCTTTCTTCCTTTGATGATAGCAGGTTATCAAACAGAGCTGTTATTTCGGAAGAAAATGCCGGTCTACACTTCCTGATCTCCATCGAACTTGGAGGACTGGAAGCGGAAGAATACATAGACCGTCTTCGGAAGAAAGGGATCATCATCAACAATCTGGCCTTTTACTATACGGATCAGGATAAAAGGACCGGGTCTGATCCCGGTGCACGGAACACTTTTGTCATCAATTACTCTTCCATCACGGATGAAAAGATCAGCAAAGCTATGGGGTTTCTCTATGAAGCGCTTGATTAAAACTTGCCAGAAAACAGCAAAAAGCAGGGTCTGTCTTTAATCGACAGACCCTGCTTATCATTTCTAAGCATAGACAATTAGGGCAACGATAGAAAGGGTATCCTCTCCGATATTCCTGACACCATGTCCGGTTCCCGCCGGACAGATTGCAATGTCTCCGGCATGGACTTCCCTCTTTTCGCCGTTGTCATCATACTCTCCTGTCCCTGACAGAAAATAGAATATCTCACTGTCTTTATCGTGAACATGGAAACCGATACTGCATCCCGGCTCCAAAGTCAGTCTGGCGAAAAGGCGGCCTTTCTCATAGAGCTCAGCAGAATCAACAAAATGCTGAATCTGAACCTGGCCGTCACCATCCCTCATATGTTCCCTGATCTCAACCTTACATTCATCTGCTTTTCTGATCATAACCGGTCTCCTTTCTCCTTGAAAACCATATCATAATATCAGTTGATCATCTTCATCAATCCCAGCTGATATCAATGTAGGAATTCACAACATCTACCAGCTTGTCATAGGAAAGGCTGGATGTATTCAGACAGAAATCATAATTGGAAAGATCTTTCCAGTCCTTTCCGGTGTGATAACGATAATAATCAGAACGGTACTTATCCATCTGGTCGATCTTGCGGATGATATCCTGATCGCTTCCGCCATTCTGGTAACGGACCCTGGCAATACAATCTTCCCTGGGTGCGTAGAAGAATAATCTTATAACATCTTTCCGGTCCTGCAGAACAAATCCTCCGCATCTACCGATGATGACGCAGGGGCCCTGGTCAGCCAGCTCTCTCATTAACTGGGCCTGGATGTTAAACAGGTTGTCATCAGAGATATACTTATCACTGGAGGGCGGAAAAACCTCACCGGTGTAAATATGCTCTGATTTCCCAAAAAGGGCCTTGCTTTTTACTTTCTCATCAACCCTGCCGAACAGGCTCTCATGGATACCGCTCTTTTCGGAAGCCATACGGACAAGCTGATAATCATAACACTTGATCCCGGCTCTCTCTGCCAGGAGGCGGCCCAGCGTTCTGCCGCCGCTTCCATAGCTTCTTTCAATGGTTATCACATGGTTTTTCATACTTCATAACCCCCTTATTCGCCCAGATATGCCTTCCGGATCTGCTCGTTGCTGATAAGCTCCTTCGCATCTCCGGAAAGGGCAATATTACCGGTTTCCAGTACGTAAGCCCGGTCTGCTATGGAGAGGGCCTTCTTTGCATTCTGCTCAACCAGGAGTACGGTAGTTCCTTCCGAGGATACCTCCTCGATGATCTTAAAGATCTCATCAACGAAAATCGGGGACAGGCCCATGGAAGGCTCATCCATCAGAAGGATCCTGGGATTGGACATGAGTGCCCGGCCCATGGCAAGCATCTGCTGCTCACCGCCGGACAGGGTTCCGGCAGGCTGGTTTTTTCTTTCTTCCAGTCTCGGGAAACTCTTGTAAACACGCTCAAAATTCCTGGCGATCTCTCCCTTGTCCTTTCTGGTGAAGGCTCCCATCTTCAGATTCTCATAAACCGTCAGATTGGCAAAAACTCTTCTTCCTTCCGGGACATGAGCCATACCCATCTTAACGATCTTGTGTCCGGGCATGTTTGTAATATCATTTCCTTCAAATGTAATCTTTCCGGCCTTGGCCTCCAGTATTCCGGTGATAGTCTGTAAGGTGGTGGTCTTTCCGGCTCCGTTAGAACCGATCAAAGCGATGATCTCTCCCTGGTTAACCTCAAAGGAAATACCCTTGATCGCCTGGATCATACCGTAAAATACCTGCAGGTCTTTAACTTCAAGCATTGCCATATGATCACCTCCTACTCACCGAGATATGCCTTGATTACTTCCGGATTCTTAAGAACCGTCTTGGTCTCTCCGCTGGCAAGGATCTGCCCGAAATTGAGGACAGTGATCTCCTCACAGATGCCGGAAACAAGACGCATGTCATGTTCGATCAGAAGTATGGTCATATCAAAATTATCTCTGACAAATCGAATGGTATCCATCAGTTCCTGCGTCTCATTCGGATTCATGCCGGCTGCCGGCTCATCCAGAAGGAGCAGCTTTGGATTTGTCGCCAGCGCTCTGGCGATCTCCAGCTTTCTCTGGTCGCCATAAGGAAGGTTGGAAGCCAGGACATCCGCTTTTTTATCCAGCTCGAACACCTTGAGAAGCTCCATGGCTTTCTCATTCATGGCCTTCTCCATCTTGTGATATCTGGGAAGGCGAAATATGCCGGTCAAAGTGGAATATGGATACTCATTATGAAGGCCGATCTTTACGTTATCCAGCACAGACTGTTCACTGAACAGACGGATGTTCTGGAAGGTTCTCGCGATTCCGGCCTTGTTGATATCAATTGTTTTCATGCCGATCAGGTCCTGGCCGTCCAGGGCAATATAGCCTTCATCAGGCTTGTAAACACCTGTCAGCATGTTAAATACCGTCGTCTTTCCTGCTCCGTTGGGGCCGATCAGGCCATAGAGCTGGTTTTTTTCAATCTCTAACTCAAAGGTATCTACTGCCTTGAGTCCGCCGAAGGAAATGCTTAGATTTCTTACTTCAAGTAATGGCATATTAAGCAACCTCCTTCTCTTCTTTTTTATGAAGCTTTCCGCGGAAATGTCTTTCCCGGAATGCAATGATCTTCGGTGACCAGTTGTAAAGCATCATGATGATCAGGATGATGGAATACATCAGCATTCGATAGTCGGAAAGGCCGCGAAGCAATTCCGGAAGGAGGGTAAGAACGACAGCTGCGATCACAGAGCCGCGGAAATTACCCATGCCACCCAGGATAACAAACACCAGGATCATGATGGACATGTTATAACCGAAGTTTGCAGGCGTCGCGATCAGAGTGGCCAGATTATGTCCATACAATACTCCGGCTGCTCCGGCGATCGCTGCGGAGATCGTGAAAGCCAGCAGCTTGAATCTGGTGATATCAATACCAACGGATTCTGCAGCGATCCGGTTATCACGAATTGCCATGATCGCTCTTCCGGTTCTGGAATTCACCAGCTGATAGCAGACAAAAAGGCTGATCAGCAGAAGAATGATACCGATCGTGAAAGATGATTGATGAGGGATCCTCATGATACCTTTTGCTCCGTTCATGATCGCTTCTCCGTCTTCTTCCAGATTCAGAGAGACAGAATCTTTCATGGAAAAATGGAAGCCTCTGGAATCTCTTCCGATAAAGACAACATTGATCAGATTCATGATGATCTCACCGAAAGCAAGCGTTACGATCGCCAGGTAGTCACCCCGAAGTCGCAGGACGGGAATACCGATCAGGTAACCGGCTAAAGCTGCACACAGGATACCGATCACGAGGGCGATCAGGAATCTCACCATTTCATTCATGCCGGAATTCATGGTGCATTTCGTAAAAAATGCACTGGTAAAAGCACCGACACACATAAAACCTGCATGTCCGATGGAAAGCTCACCCAGATAGCCTACACAAAGATTCAGGCCAACGGCAGCAATCGAATAGATACAGAGAGGAACCAGAAGGCCCTGCAACAGATTCGAGAGAATACCTCCCGAGATCAATACCTGTATGATCAGATAGGCAAGTATGACCATAGCGTAGGTGATCAATGG
The DNA here is from genome assembly GCA_946629665.1 of uncultured Lachnospiraceae bacterium. Taxonomy (GTDB): domain Bacteria; phylum Bacillota; class Clostridia; order Lachnospirales; family Lachnospiraceae; genus Anaerobutyricum. The sequence continues at coordinate 2,383 of CAMOYC010000016.1, read as the reverse complement.
TCTGCTTACCTCTTTGTTCTTCAGTATGGATTGAAATTTCTTCACGGCAGCCACCTACACTTTCTCCCGGATCGGCTGACCCAGAATTCCGGTCGGCTTCACCAGTAATACAACGATCAGCACGCCAAATACAATAACGTCGGCAAGCTGGGAGGAAATATAGGTTTTTCCCATGATCTCGATCACGCCAAGGAGGATTCCTCCGATAAAAGCACCGGGGATGGATCCGATACCACCAAAAACAGCAGCCGTAAATGCCTTGATTCCGGGCATGGCTCCCGTGTAAGGGGAAAGGGTCGGATAAGCAGAGCAAAGGAGCACACCTGCAATTGCGGCCAAACCTGAACCGATGGCAAAGGTCAGAGAGATCGTCTGATTGACATTCACTCCCATAAGCTCCGCGGCAGCCCGGTCTTCAGAGACAGCCAGCATGGCCTGTCCGGACTTTGTTTTCTTAATAAACAGCATAAGACCGATCATGATGACAATACAGCTGATCACTGTGATCACCGTAACTCCCGTGATGGTCAAAGCCCCGCCTGCCAGACGGAAAGGTTTTACATTGAATACAGATACAAAAGCCTTAACATCGGATCCGAACAGGAGCAGTGCAGCGTTCTGCAGAAAGTAGCTGACACCGATCGCCGTGATCAGAACTGCCAGGGAATTCGCTCCTCGCAGTGGTTTATAGGCAATCTTCTCAATGACAACTCCCAGAACCGTACAGACAATGATCGCAGCGATCACGCTGAGAAGGGGATTCATTCCCTGTCCGGTCATGAGATTAAACACGACATAGCCTCCGACCATGATGACATCACCATGGGCAAAGTTCAGCATCTTAGCGATACCGTAAACCATGGTATAACCTAAAGCAATGATCGCATAGATACTGCCGAGGCTTAATCCGTTGATCAAATTAGATAAAAAACTCATTTTCTACCTCTTTTCAAGTAATATGTATCAGAATAAAAACAGGTCAGGAGAACTCTCTTTATACTGATACTCAATAGTCTAAGAAAATGGAGGGTTATGGATCATAACCCTCCATTGATTTCATATTCTGCTATGTGATATGCAATGGATTATTCCATACTCTGGTATGCACCGTCTTTGATCACAACTGCTTTAGGATCTTTGTTTACTTCGCCTGTAGCTTCCCACTTAAGACCATCTTCTCCACCGGTGATACCCTGGATGTTGATCTCAGTCATGGCAATCTTCATAGCGTCACAGATGGAGGAAGCATCCATATCCGGTGTAACTCCAGCCTTCTCAGCAGCAGCTTTGATCGCATACATTCCATCGTAAGCGTCTGCAGCAAACTGGTTAGGAATACGTGCCTCTTCCGGCTGTTTCTGAACTGCATCAAGTGCTGTGTACTTGCTGACGAAATTCTGAACTGCCTCATCCTCGGAATCAGCTGCAAAAGGAGTAAGAAGCATAACGCCCTCAGCTAAGGAAGTATCAAATCCTTCCAGGGTCAGGATTCCGTCCATACCATCAACACCGAAGAAAGTCGGATGGTAGTCCATGTCATTCGCCTGCTTTAAAATGATGGAAGCTTCCTGATAGTAGATCGGCAGGAAGATAAGGTCAGCACCTGCTGCCTTTGCCTTTCCCAGCTGAGCCGTAAAGTCGGTCTTGGAGCTCTCTGTGAAAGACATATCATCTTCTAATACTTCAAGGTTCTTCTCTTTTGCTGTAGCTAAGAACTTGTCACGGATACCGGTGGAGTATACATCCTGTGTATTGTAGATGATACCAACCTTGGTTCCGAGTTTGTTCTCAGCAATATATTCTGCAGACTTCGCACCCTGGTTAGGGTCTGTGAAACATACCTGGAAAATGTTATCACCGATCAGGACATCCGGTGAGGATGCAGAAGGTGTAATCTGGAACATGTTATCCTGTACCGTCTTATCTGCTACGGAAAGACAAGGTGCTGTTGTTACAGTACCGAGGAGCATCTGCATACCCCAGTCTTTCAGAGTATTGTAAGCGTTTACGGATTTCTCGGCATCATGAACATCATCCTGGAAATTATACTCAATCTGATATCCGTTGATTCCGCCTGCTTCATTGATCTCATCAACAGCAACCTGAGCACCGTACTTTACAGCGCTTCCGTAGATGGCAGCAGCACCTGTTGCCGGTCCGATCGCTCCGATTTTGAATGTTTCACCTGAAGCTCCTGCATCTCCTGCTGCTGCAGTGGAATCTTCAGCAGAACCGCCTGAAGAAGATCCGCATCCGGCAAGACAGCCTAATGCAAGCATAAGAACCAGTGAAATACTTAATAGTTTTTTCATTACTTTTTTCCCTCCTTACATGAATCGACGATAGGTCATCGCCAAAAAAACTATACTCAAATTTTACATCA
>CAMOYC010000015.1 GCA_946629665.1 uncultured Lachnospiraceae bacterium | reverse complement strand
TATGCCAAAACACTGTTCGGCATCATCTACAGTGTGAATGCAGCACTTGATATGCCCCTGTCCGGCATGCTGCTTGTGATGCTGTCTGTTTTCGTGACCATGGGCATCGTCAACAGAGCCCAGGCTGCCATACTGGGAATTGACTATAAGAGCAGACGGCGCTGACAGAACAAAATGAATGGAAGACCTGAAGATACAAAAAGGAGATGGACTATGTCAAAAGTAATCATGTGTACCGGCGGAAGCCGAAGCGGTAAAAGTGTGCTGGCGGAAGAAAAGGCAAAAGAATACGGTGGCAGAAGCGTGCTTTATTTAGCAACGGCCATACCGCTTGACGATGACATGAAGGAGCGCATTCGTGTTCATCAGGAGCGGAGGGATTCCGAGTGGGGAACTTATGAAGGTTACAGAGATCTTGGCGAGGTAGTCAGAAACACGGAGAAATCAACGATCCTTCTGGATTGTGTGACGGTTATGATCACCAACATCCTCTTTGAGGAGGAGAGAGATTTCGATAAGCTCACCAAGACGGAGGCAGCTGATCTGGAGAATGAAGTGGTCATGGAGCTTTCCTCCCTGATCAAGGGAATCCGTGATACCAACAAGACTCTGATCGTCGTGACCAATGAAGTAGGAATGAGCATTGTGCCATCCTACCGTCTGGGAAGGATCTTCAGCGATATCGCCGGAAAAGCGAACCAGTTTATTGCCTCCCTTGCAGATGAAGTCTACATCTCCATCAGTGGAATTCCTCTCAGACTAAAATAAATCGAGGGAGCCATAGATCATTATGAAAGAGAATAACAAAGGGTCAAAAAAAGGCAGGTCCGGCCTGGGAGGAAACATTTTCTCCAACATCATACTTCTGGCCTGCCTGGCCGTTTTTTTGTTTGCCGCATGGAAATTGTGGGGATATTATAAGCATTATGACGGGGGCCGCAAGGAGTATGAGAATCTCCGCCAATATGTGACGGAGAAAGAGCCCGAAAAAAAGAAAAACAAGAAAAAAGACAAGTGTCCGATCGACGTGGACTTTGATGCTTTAAGAAAGATCAATCCCCAGGTTGTCGGATGGCTTTACGTATCAAAATCCGGCATCAGCTACCCGATCGTCCAGGCAGAGGATAACGAATACTATCTGCACAGGACTTTCGAAGGCAATTCCAGCTTTGTCGGTGCGATCTTTCTGGACGCCCTGTGCAATCCGGATTTCACTTCCGACAACAGCATTGTGTATGGACATAATCTTAGGAACGGGGAGATGTTCGGCATGCTGAAGGGCTATTACGATACCGAGTACAGCAGCAATGCAGACTACCGCAAACACAAGAAGATCTGGGTAGTCACACCGGATCGGGAGATGGAGTATGAAATCTTTGCTGCCCGGGAAATTGATGTCAACGAAGATCTGGATGTGTATACCATCCAGTTCAGCGATGTGGAGGAGTATGAAAACTATCTGGTTTCTGCCGTGAAGAAATCTCTTTACAAGACGGAGGCAGAGGTAAGTGCGGAAGTCCCCATGCTTACCTTATCTACATGTACATCCGCGACTCAGAGCGGAAGATTTGTAGTGATGGCTACACAGATACAGGATAGGATAAAATGAGCGAAAAAACAGAATCAAAACAAACCCTGACTCAAAAATTGCTGAACCCGACGACTCTGAAAGTCCTGGCACTCAACCTGGTCCTTACCCTTTTTCTGGATCTTTTTCTGGAGTTTTCCCAGTTCAAGACCCTGGAAGGGGTAGAAGGCTTTGTGCGGGAGCGAACCTTTGTGTTCCTCTATAACGGTCTGATCATCTTTACCGTTCTTTCGATCGTCCTGCTGTTCAGAAAGAAAATATTTGCCTATGCCTTGCTGGGAGGCGGGTGGCTGGCAGTCGGTATCGCCAACTATTCGATACTCAGTCAGCGGAAGACCCCCTTTACAGCGGTGGACCTGACCCTGATCAAGTCCATTCTGCCCATTATCAACAGTTATCTGTCCATGTGGCAGATCATTTTGTTATGCTTATCAGGGCTGGCAGGTATCGTGGGCCTGGTCTGCCTGTTTTTGTACACGCCGGAGCAGGCAAAATATTTCAATTTCAAAAGCAATGCCGTGATCGTGCTGTTCTTAATGATCATGCTTGCGGTCATCACCCGGGCGGGAGCCGGCAAGGGCCAGCTGATCGGCCGGTTTGACAACCTGTCTTCGGGCTATCAGGATTACGGCGTTGCCTACGGTTTCTGCGTTACAGCTCTTGACACCGGTATTGACCGGCCGATCGAGTACTCCAGGAAGCGGGTCAGAAAAGTATTGAAGAAAATGAATGCGAGGACCAAAAAGAGGATGAAGGCGGAGGCCCCCTCCAAAAAGAGGGCACCGAATATCATCTTCATCCAGCTGGAATCCTTCTTTGATGCATCCACCGTAAAAGGACTGACGGTCTCGGAAGACCCGATCCCGACCTTCCACAAACTGCAGAAGGAAACCACTTCCGGCTATCTGAAAGTACCGGTCTACGGTGCTGGAACGATCAACACGGAATTCGAGGTCATTACCGGAATGAACATGAACTATTTCGGAACGGGAGAGTATCCCTACAGGAGTATTCTCCACAAAAAGACCTGCGACAGCATTTTCTACTGGATGAGAGACTGCGGCTATGAGACCAGTGTCATCCATAATAACAATGTCTCCTTCTATGACCGCAATAAAGTATTTGCCAACCTGGGTCTGGAGAACTTCATAACGATCGAGAACATGGATGTCAACATCAGGAACGAAGCAGGATGGTCCCGGGATGCGATCCTGACCAATCATATCATGAACACCCTGGCGACCACGAAAAAGAGGGACCTGATCTACACCATCTCCGTCCAGGGGCACGGAGACTATCCCAGTTCCGGCCAGATGGACCTGCCCATCCGGGTATCCGGCCAGGATTTCACGGAGGCAGAGCTTAATCAATATTCTTACTATATTAACCAGACCAGGGACATGGACGGTTTTATCGCAGAGCTGGTCAGCCAGCTTTCCGATTATCCGGAAGATGTGATGGTGATCGCCTACGGCGACCATCTCCCCGGAATGAACCTGGAAACCTCTAACCTGAAAGAAGGAAGCAAATATTCCACACCATATTTCATCTGGGATAACTTTGGTTATAATGCTGCCCACAAAAAAGAGGAAGACGGAAATGTGACTGCCTATCAGCTGGCCTCCAAAGTGCTGGATCAGGTAGCTTGTCATAAAGGAACACTGAACCGCTACCATCAGAGCATGCAGACGACCAAGAACTACAAAAAGAATCTGAAGCTGCTCCAGTATGATATGCTCTATGGCAGCAACTTCACCAGGGAAGGCAAGGACCCGCTTGAACCAAGCGAGATCGTCTACAGCCTGAATCCGCCCCGGATCGATGTGGTCAAAAGCATGAGGAATAAGTACCTGCTCATCGGCCAGAATTTCACGGATTACAGCAGGGTCTATGTGAACGGGATTAGGGTACGGTCCAAGAAACTGAACAGGACGGTCCTGCTGATCGATGCAAAAAATGTGAAAGACAAAAATAAGATTGAGATCATGCAGGTCAGTGCCACCAATGAGAATATTACCCTGAACCAGTCAGAGCCCTTTGAGTTCAGAGAAGAAAATGTAGAAGAGTTTACGACCATGTATACGGATATGGATGAATAGAACAAAAGGCCGTCGCGTTGATGCGACGGCCTTCTTATGTGATAATAGTCTGCAAAGTCGTCTGTGGGTTGGAGTATCGACAGGTGCAGGCTTCGAAAACGGACTGCTTAAGTAGTCCATTTTTGAAGCCTGTGCTTGCTGATCTCATGATCTCCAGACGATCTCATAAGACAATTATCATATTCTCTCAAGGATTGTTCTGGCAGCTTTGATCCCCGATGCCCCAGCCTGGGCCAGGCCCCTTGTGGTTCCCGCGCCGTCACCGACCGCAAAGAATCCGGGGAGTTTGGTTTCCAGGCAGCTGGAAAGCTCCAGCCTGGAAGAGTAGAATTTAACTTCGGCTCCGTAGAGGAGAGTATCATAGTTGGCAGTTCCGGGAGCGATCTTGTCGAGTGCGTAGATCATCTCAATGATGTCATCCAGCTGCCGTTTGGGCAGGGCCAGTGACAGGTCGCCGGGGATTGCGGCGGGAAGAGTCGGACGGACGAAAGACTGGCTTAACCGGTGCTCGTTGGTACGCACGCCTTTGACCAGGTCCCCGAATCTCTGGACCAGGACGCCGCCTGCCAGCATGTTGGAAAGGGAAGCTATGTGCTTGCCGTAACGGTGAGGCTCATCGAAAGGCTCCGTGAAATGGTTGGAGACCAGCAGAGCGAAATTTGTGTTTTCGCTGCGGAGTTCCTCGCCGGAATAGGAGTGGCCGTTCACGGTGTTGATCCCTTCCACATTCTCCGCGACAACATGTCCGTAGGGGTTCATACAGAAGGTCCGTACCTTGTCTCCGTATTGTTTGGTCCGGTAGATGAGCTTGGATTCGTAAACGACATCCGTGATATGCTCAAATACCTTTGCCGGGAGTTCAACCCGGACACCTACATCCACCTGGTTGTTGATGAGTTTGAGTCCGAGGCGTTTGCACTGGTCCGCGAACCAGTCTGCGCCGCTGCGGCCCGGGGCTGCGATCAGGAACCGGCAGTTGTAGGTCTGCCCTTTCTCGGTGGTCAGAGTATAACCTTCCTGATCTTTTGCAGCATTGATCTCTGCGATCCCGGTGTTAAAATGGAAAGCAAGTTTGTCCTTCAGGTCCTCGTAGATGTTGGTGAGGATGACAAGATTTCTTTCTGTTCCCAGGTGCTTGCATCTGGCCTCAAGAAGATGGAGGTCGAATTCCAGGGCTTTTTTGGCCAGTGCCTTTGCCTCCGGCGTGCTGGTGGAATAGAATTCCGTGGTAGCGCCGTGGGCCACGTTGACATCGTCAACATAGTGGATCAGGTCCATGACTTCCTTCTGGTCCATGTAGTCGGTGAGCCAGCCGCCGAACTCCGTAGTGAAGTTGAACTTTCCGTCAGAAAATGCTCCGGCTCCCCCGAAGCCGCACATGGTCGCGCACACATCACAGTGGATACAATGGTCCACCTGACCGGCGACGATCGGACAGCTTCTCTTGTAAATGTCAGAGCCCTTGTCGAAGACCCCGATCTTAAGGGAAGGATCTTTGAGGCTGAGTTCATAGCCCGCATAGATGCCTGCCTCTCCACAGCCGATGATCGCGACGTCATAATAATCCTTTTGTATTTTCATAGTATTGTCCTCTTGGAAATTTGTTCATTTTGTTATTACAGAAAATATTATAAAAAGAATTTATTTTAGTGTCAACTGGCAGGATTTTCCCCTGTAACTTCCACTGGACAAAAGAATATCCCTCATGCTATAATACTAAAATGTGTTTTCATGTAGTGTGGATAACCAGCTGAAAAATACATCATGATTTGGAGATAAATTTAAGGAGGACATAAACCATGAGTGTACAAGTTGAAAAGTTAGAGAATAACATGGCCCAGATGACCATCACTGTTCCCGCAAAAGAGTTTGATGCTGCCAGAAAGGCTGCTTACAATAAGAGAAAAGGCTCTTTTAACCTTCCCGGATTCCGTAAGGGCAAAGCCCCCATGCACATGATCGAGAAGATCTACGGACCGGAGATTTTCTACGAGGATGCTGCCAACGAGCTTATGCCGACAGCTTACGAGAAGGCTGTTGAAGAAAGTGGTTTGGACGTGGTTTCCAGTCCTGAGATCAATGCAGTACAGATCGAGAAGGGGAAAGATTTTATCTTTACCGCAGATGTAGCAACCAAGCCGGAAGTTAAGCTTGGCGAGTACAAGGGCCTTGAGGTTCAGAAAGACCCTGTTACAGTAACCGATGAAGAGATCGAGGCTGAATTAAAGAAGGCACAGGAGCAGAATGCAAGAGAAGTGGATGTGGAAGACAGACCTGTTGCAGAGGGTGATATCATCACACTGAACTATGCAGGTACCATCGATGGCATTCCTTTTGACGGCGGCACAGCAGACAGCCAGAAGCTTGAGATCGGTTCCCACTCCTTTATCGATACTTTCGAAGACCAGCTTGTCGGCCTGAATATCGGCGATGAGAAGGACGTTGAGGTTACATTCCCTGAGGAATATCACAACAGTGATGTGGCAGGAAAGCCTGCTGTTTTCCACGTAGAGATCCTTGGTATCCGCGAGAAACAGCTTCCTGAGATCGATGATGATTTTGCCATGGATACAACCGAGTTCGATTCCTTAGATGAGTACAAGGCAGATATCCGCGAGAGACTCACCTTTGCAAAGGAAGAGAATGCGAAGAACGTTATGCAGAATGCATTAGTTGAGCAGATCGTAGAGAGCTCCGAGATGGACATCCCTGACGCGATGATCGAGAGCCAGGTAGACCAGATGGTCCGTGAGTTCGAGCAGAGAGTATCCTATCAGGGACTTTCCTTCGAGCAGTATCTTCAGTTCTCCGGCCAGTCCATGGACCAGCTCCGTGAGCAGATGAGACCGGATGCAGTGAAGAGGATCCAGGGCAGCCTTGTTCTTGAAGCAGTTGCTGCAGCTGAGAACATTGTTGCGGATGATGATGATCTGCAGAAAGAATTTGCCAGAATGGCAGAGATGTACCAGATGGAGGCAGAGCAGGTGGCTTCCATGATTCCTGAGAAGGAAAAAGAGAATATGAAGAAAGACCTTGCAGTTAATAAAGCCATCGACTTCATCCTTGAGAATGCAAACCAGGTCGAGGCTTCCGAAGAACTTGATTTTGAGGAATAATCCGGACACAGTCATTGACAAGCCCGATATTCCCGGTCAGTAATTTAGGAGGGATTATTATTAACATGAGTTTAGTACCGATGGTCATCGAGCAGACCAGTCACGGTGAAAGAAGTTTTGATATTTATTCCAGACTTTTGAAGGAGCGTATCATTTTCCTCGGTGAGGAAGTGAATGACGTGACTGCCAGTCTGGTGGTTTCCCAGCTCCTCTTCCTCGAGTCCGAGGACCCGGAGAAGGACATCAGCCTTTACATCATGAGCCCGGGCGGCTCAGTGACAGCAGGCATGGCAATCTATGATACGATGCAGTTTGTAAAGTGTGATGTTTCCACGATCTGCATGGGCATGGCTGCCAGCATGGGTGCTTTCCTGTTAGCAGGTGGAGCTAAAGGGAAGAGACTTGCTCTTCCGAATGCGGAGATCATGATCCACCAGCCCATGGGCGGAGCCCAGGGTCAGGCAACTGAGATCCAGATCGCAGCAGAGCATATCCTGAAGACAAAGGAGAAGATGAACCGCATCCTCTCCGAGAATACCGGTCAGCCTTATGAGCGTGTCTGTGCTGACACAGACCGCGACAACTGGATGACGGCGGAAGAAGCGAAGGCTTACGGCCTGATCGATGCGGTTGTAGATAAGAGAGCATAATCGTTTCGCATTATGTTTACGCTGAAAGGAGATTGTTTCTTTGGCAGGAAGATCAGATAACAACAAACAATATAGATGTTCATTTTGTAACAAGACGCAGGATCAGGTGAGAAAGCTGGTTGCAGGCCCCAAGGGTGTGTTTATCTGTGACGAGTGTATCGATGTCTGCTCTGAGATCATCGAAGATGAATATGAGATGTTCGAGCCGGAGACCCAGGATATCAACCTGATGAAGCCCAAGGAGATGAAAGCTTTTCTGGATGATTATGTAATCGGTCAGGATGATGCCAAGAAGGTGCTCTCTGTAGCGGTATATAATCATTACAAGAGGATCCTTTCCGGGGAGAACAGCGATATTGAACTTCAGAAGAGTAATATCATCATGATCGGACCGACCGGTTCCGGTAAGACATTGCTGGCGCAGACTCTTGCCAAGCTCCTGAATGTTCCCTTTGCCATTGCGGATGCTACCGCATTGACGGAGGCCGGCTATGTAGGCGAAGACGTGGAGAATATCCTGCTTAAGCTCATTCAGGCTGCGGACTATGATGTGGAGAGAGCCCAGACCGGCATCATTTACATCGACGAGATCGATAAGATCACCAGAAAGTCCGAGAACACATCCATCACCAGGGATGTTTCCGGTGAGGGTGTTCAGCAGGCATTGCTGAAGATCCTTGAGGGAACGGTAGCCTCCGTTCCACCTCAGGGAGGAAGAAAGCATCCCCATCAGGAGTTTATCCAGATCGATACCACCAACGTCCTGTTTATCTGTGGCGGAGCCTTTGACGGCTTAGAGCGGATCATCGAGAACCGTATCGGAAAGAAATCCATCGGCTTCCAGGCAGAGATCATCGAGCAGAGGAAGAAAGACCTTGGCGTCCTGTTCCGGCAGGTGCTTCCGGAGGATTTCGTGAAGTTTGGTCTGATTCCCGAGTTCATCGGCCGTGTTCCGGTGAATGTATCTCTTAATCCATTGGATGAGGAAGCTCTGATCCGGATCCTGACAGAGCCTAAGAGCGCTCTGGTCAAGCAGTACAAGAAGCTTTTCGAGCTGGATGGAGTAGAACTGGATTTCACGGATGATGCTTTGGAAGCAATCGCGAAGAAGGCGATCGCCCGCAATACCGGAGCGAGAGGACTGCGTTCCATTATGGAATCCGTGGTGTTAGAGCAGATGTACGAGATTCCGTCCGATGAGACGGTGGCCAGCTGCACGATCACCAGGGAGACCGTGGAGGAGGGTGCAGACCCGATCCGGACTTACCATGAGGAACCGGCACCCAAAAAACCGGTCCCAAGGAAAAAGAAGAAGAAAAACACAGATGAGATTGCCTGAGACAGCCTGAGCGGGTATTTCCCCGGGCCGGCGGGCATGTAACATGTGAATTGAGACAGGCTGACACAAAGATGTATGTTGTTATATTATTTTTGTGCCGGCCTTTTTCAAACGGATAAAAGATGGAGGGACAATATGGCAACAAAAGTACTGCCTCTTCTGGCGCTTCGGGGCAAGATGGTGTACCCGGAGACGTCGGTATTTTTTGAGGTATCCCGAAAAAAATCATTAAAAGCCCTCGAGGAAGCGGTTAATCATAACCAGCAGATTTTTCTGCTGAACCAGAAAGATCCGGCCCTGGATAAGCCGGAGGAAAAGGACCTGTATACTGTGGGAACGGTGGCTAAGATTCTGCAGATGGTCAAGTCCGGTCAGGGTGTCCTGAGAGTGTTTGTTGAGGGCAGAAAGCGGGCCCGGCTGATCGACTACCAGGATGACGGAACCGGGGTTACCGCCGAGATCATGGAGTTTGACGAGATCGGCTATCCGGTTTCTGCGACGGAGGAAACTGCGATCTTCCGCATGCTGGAAGACTATCTGGAGACCTACTCCGAGAAGAATCCCGGAACTTTCTCTGTGCAGCTGCAAAAAGCCCTGGACGATCGTGACCTCTACCGTTTTATCAACCAGCTGGCATCGGAGCTCCCCTTTGAACTGGATAAGAAGCAGAAGGTTCTGGAAGAGCCCAACATGAAGATCCAGGCGGAGATGCTGCTGATGATCCTGCAGGCGGAGACGGAGATCATGGATATCCGCAACGAGATCGCCGAAAAGGTGAAGAAAAGTGTGGACAAGAACCAGAGAGATTATCTTCTGCGGGAACAGCAGAAGGTGATCCGCGAGGAACTGGGGGAGGAAGATGTGGTTTCCGAGGCGGACGAGTACGCCCTGAAATGCCAGCAGCTCAAGGCTCCCAAAGAAGTAAAAGACAAGATCCTCAAGGAGATCAAGCGCTTCAAGACCGTTCCCCCCATCGCGGCGGAAAGCACGGTCATGAGGAATTATATAGAGACGATGCTGGAAATGCCCTGGAATAAGAGTTCCAGGGATAATAAGGACCTGGGCTATGCCATGAAGGTGCTGGAGGAAGACCACTATGGCCTGGAGAAGGTGAAGGAGCGTGTCCTGGACTACCTGGCTGTCAGAACCCTGACCAAGAAGGGAGATACTCCGATCCTCTGTCTGGTGGGTCCTCCCGGAACCGGAAAGACTTCCATCGCCAAGTCCATAGCCAGAGCCCTCAATAAAAAATATGTCCGCATCTCCCTGGGCGGAGTGCGGGATGAGGCTGAGATCCGGGGTCACAGGAAGACCTATGTCGGTGCGATGCCCGGAAGGATCGCGGAAGGGATCCGCCAGGCCGGCGTGCGTAATCCGGTCATGCTCCTGGATGAGATCGACAAGGTGAGCAGCGATTATAAAGGAGATACGGCGTCCGCTCTTCTGGAAGTTCTGGACGGGGAGCAGAATGTGAACTTCCGCGACCATTATCTGGAAGTGCCCCTGGACCTCAGGGATGTCCTTTTTATTGCGACAGCCAACGACCTGGCACCGATCGCCAAGCCCCTTCTTGACCGTATGGAAGTCATCGAGCTTTCCAGTTACACGGAGAATGAAAAGTACCATATCGCCGTGAACTATCTGATCAAAAAGCAGCGGAAAGCCAGCGGTATCCTGAAAAAGCAGGTCAGCCTGGATGATGAAGTGATCTACGAGATCATCCGGTCCTATACCAGGGAAGCCGGAGTCCGTAACTTAGAGCGAAAGATCGGCCAGGTGATGCACAAGGTTGCCAGAGAGATCGTTGATGGGAAAGACCACGTGGATGTGAAGAAAGAATCCCTCGAGAAGATGCTGGGTATCCCTCTTTACGAGGAGGACGATAAGGCCAGTGAACCTCAGGTGGGCATTGCGCGGGGACTTGCATGGACCAGCGTCGGAGGAGACACCCTCTCCATCGAGGTGAATATCATGCCCGGCAAGGGTGAGCTCAAGCTCACCGGCCGCATGGGTGATGTCATGAAAGAGTCCGCCCAGATCGGTTTATCCTTCATCCGGTCCATCGCAGACCGCTATGAGGTCCCGGCTGATTTCTTTGAAACCCATGATATCCACCTGCATATACCGGAAGGAGCGGTTCCCAAGGATGGACCTTCCGCCGGCATTACCATGGCCCTGGCCATGCTGTCAGCGATCACGGAGATCCCGGTGCGCGGCGATATTGCGATGACCGGTGAGGTAACCCTGCGGGGGCGGGTGCTCCCGATCGGCGGGCTGAAAGAGAAACTTCTGGCTGCCCGCAACGCGGGAATGAGCGAGGTACTGGTTCCCGAGAAGAACAAAAGAAATGTATCCGAGATGGATAAAGAGATTACAGAAGGCATGAAGATCACTTACATTGAGACGATGGAAGATGTGATAGGAGCCGCGTTAGGAGGCAGCGATGATCATTAAAAATGCAGAGCTTGAGACAGTCTGCGGTATCACCAGCAAGCTGCCGGAGAACCAGCTCCCGGAAGTTGCCTTTGCCGGCAAGTCCAATGTGGGCAAGTCTTCTCTGATCAACGCCCTGGTAAACCGAAAAAAGCTGGCCAGAACTTCCGGCCAGCCAGGTAAGACCCAGACGATCAATTTTTATAACGTGAATAAGGAAATGTATATCGTAGACCTGCCGGGCTACGGCTATGCCAAGATCTCCAGGGAGGTTTCCGCCAAGTGGGGCCCCATGATCGAAAATTATCTGCATACCTCCCGGCAGCTAAGGATGGTGTTCCTTCTCATTGACATCCGCCACAAGCCGGGCGCCAATGATATTCAGATGTACCGGTGGATCCTGTCCAACGGATTCTCCCCGGTCATTATTACCACCAAGCTTGATAAGATCAAGCGCAGCCAGGTAAAAAAGCAGCTGGACCTGATCCGAGAGACTCTGAAGGTAATCGAGGGAGTTCCCATCGTGCCTTTCTCCGCTGTGACAAAGCAGGGCCGGGATGAGATCTGGGGGCTGATCGAAGAGTACGCCCTTGGCTATGAAGAGGAAGAATAGACATTTTCTTCGTTCTGTCATAAAAGAGAGTCTATGATATATTGGTAGATGATCTCGCTTTTTTCCTTCCACTGGTCGCAGATCGCAGCAGCCTGCTCTTTCGTGACTACATTGATCTCCATGGATAAAAGGGGGTCGCCCCTGTCTTTGATGACCGTCCTGACGATGTACTCACCGTTGGGACGGATATCATAGTCAGCCGTGATGTCGTGTTCCCGGCGGAGAGTGAGTTTCTGGTCCCCGAAATAATCCAGGATATCCTCCTTGATCTTGCCGGGGATCCCGGAAGAGAAGAGGGTCAGCGCTTCCTTGCCGGTCTCCGTGAGAGAGTAGTTGGTCGAGTTGCGCAGCGGCTCCCCGCTGATAAAGCTGTCTTCTTCCAGCTCATTTAAAGCTTGCTGGAAATGGAAATAACCCGTATAGCCCCGGGAGATCACAAACTCCCCGAGCTGTGAACCGGACAGGGGGAAATCTACCCGGTCCAGCATGTACAGGATCATCAGTTTATATAAAGTCAGAGAAGGTTCTGTCATTTTTTTCACTCCGTATTCCTTGTCTGCTGCCGCGCTCTTTCAGTTCTTTTTGGATTCCGCCCAGGACCCTGCGCTTGTCGCAGATCCAGCGGGGTGCGATCAGCAGATCTTTCGGACCGTCACCGGTCATTCTTTCAATCACAATATCTTCCCGCAGTTCCTCAATACAATTTACAAGAACCCGGATATATTCTTCCATGGAATAAATGGGGAAAGGGTCTTTCAGATAATCTTCACCCAGCTTGGTGCCCTTCAGTACGTTGAGCATGGAGATCTTGATCCCTGAGACGGGCAATGTGTTCAGATAGCGGATCGTCTGATACTGCAGATCCTCCCGGCTGCCGGTTTCTCCCGGCAGGCCCAGAATGATATGGGCACACACCCGGATTCCGCGCTCATGAAGCGCGTGGACCGCCCGGGTAAAGGTTGCCGTGGGGTAGCAGCGGTTGATGGACCGGGCTGTCCGGTCATTGGAAGTCTGCAGCCCCATCTCCAAAAAAATGGGTTTGACCCGATTCATCTCCGAAAGGACATCCAGGATCGGCTCAGGAAGACAATCGGGTCTCGTGCCGATCGCCACCGCCAGGATCCAGTCAGGTGACATGGCCTGACTCAGCATGGACCGCAGCCGGTCCGGGTCAGTGTAGGTTCCGGTAAAAGCCTGGAAATAGGCGATGAAACAGTCCCCGTCATACTTTCTTGCAGACTGGGCCCGCCCCCGCTTTAACTGGTCAGTGACCGAGAGGGAGGCATCTTCCGAGAATTCTCCGCTTCCGCCGGCACTGCAGAAAATACAGCCCCCTGTGCCGAGACTGCCGTCCCGGTTGGGACAGGTGCAGCCGCCGTCCAGGCAGATCTTATATAATTTTTTTCCGAAAAACTCTTTCAGAAATGTTGAATAACTGCGATATCGTTCCATAGATTGTAAAAACCGCCCCCTTCGGAGGAGCGGACATCTCCCATCTGCTCTATCATAACACCCATTGTACCATTGGACAATGAAATTATTACTTGTTTTTTTCCCGAAATATGGTATTATCTTGATGTGAAAGACAAATCTTTACTATCCTGCTAAGGATTATTTCTATCTTTTAAGGTACACTATGGATTGGGATGCAGGCTCAGGCATCCGGTTCCATCTGAAGATATTCCCGAATAGACAGTTACAATTTAAAATTGTTAATAATAGCGTAAATTTGGAGGTAGTTATGGATTATGCAACATTGACATTATCCGAGCTTCGCTCTTATGCGAAAGCCAAAGGAATAAAGGGGATCAGCACCCTTCGAAAAGATAAGCTGATTGAAAAGATCAATGAATTTGAAGAGACTCAGAAGGCTTCCGAACAGAGTCAGAAGGCTCCCGAGCCGGACAAGAAAACTTCTGAGCCTGCCAGGAAAACTTCTGAGCCTGCCCGGAAGAATTCCGAGCCTGCCCAGAAGACACAGCAGGAACAAAAACCGCATCAGATGAGGGAGGAGCTGGAAGAACTTGACAGCGGCAACAAGGCTTACGGAATCCTCGAGGTCATGCCGGACGGCTTCGGATTTATCCGCTGTGAGAATTATCTTCCCGGAGAAAATGATGTGTATGTGTCTCCTTCGCAGATCCGAAGGTTCCACCTGCAGACCGGAGATATCTTAGAAGGCAAGATCCGGATCAAGACGCAGAATGAGAAGTACAGTGCCCTTTTATATGTGGATTCCGTGAACGGCTACAAGCCTTACGAGGCACAGCGGAGAAAGAATTTTGAAGATCTGACTCCGGTCTTCCCCAATGAGCGGATCCGGCTTGAGACCCCGGGCTGCCCGGTATCCATGCGCATGGTCGACCTGCTTTCCCCGATCGGTAAAGGGCAGAGAGGTATGATCGTCTCCCAGCCCAAGACAGGTAAGACGACCCTGCTGAAACAGATTGCAAAGAGCATCACCGCAACCCAGCCTGACATGAAAGTGATCGTCCTGCTGATCGACGAGCGCCCGGAGGAGGTTACCGATATCCGGGAATCCATCGAGGGACCTAATGCGGAAGTCATCTATTCCACTTTTGACGAACTGCCGGAGCATCACAGGAGAGTATCCGAGATGGTTCTGGAGCGGGCGAAGAGGCTTGTGGAACATGGAGAGGACGTCGTGATCCTGCTTGACAGTATCACCCGTCTGGCCAGAGCCTACAACCTGCTGGTTCCCCCCAGCGGAAGAACTCTTTCCGGCGGTCTGGACCCGACGGCCCTCTATATGCCGAAGAAATTCTTCGGTGCGGCGAGAAATATGCGGGAGGGCGGAAGCCTGACGATCCTTGCCACCGCCCTGGTGGAAACCGGAAGCAAGATGGATGATGTGGTCTTTGAGGAGTTCAAAGGCACCGGCAACATGGAGCTGGTATTAGACCGGAAGCTTGCCGAGAAGAGGATCTTCCCTGCCATCAATATGCAGCGGTCCGGAACCAGGAGAGATGATCTGCTGCTGACCAAAGACCAGAGAGATGTTGTGTTTGCCCTGCACCGGGAGATGTCCGGTGCCCGCGCGGAAGAAAATATGGAGCAGATCCTTGATTTCTTCAGGAAGACCAAATCGAACGATGAATTCGTCTCCATTATGATGCGGTCGATCGTACAGAAATGATCAGCGGTAAATACGCATAAAAAAAACCCGTTGCCATTTTTGCCGGGAAACGATACTATTGAGACAATTGTGAAAGGAACAGCCATGTTAAAAAAATATCTGCTTGTATTTCTGGTGTCCATGGTTCCCCTTGTGGAACTTCGTGGCGCGATTCCAATATCCCAGGGGATGCATCTTCCCCTGCTGCAGTCTTATCTGATTGCCATAATCGGGAATATGATCCCGGTCCCCTTTATCTATCTTTTTGCCAGAAAGGTACTGGAATTCGGTGTTCAGTATGACAACTGGTTCGGCCGGTTCTGCCATTTCTGTCTGGAAAAGGGCAAAAAAGGCGGTGAGAGGCTGCAGGCAACGGCCGGAAGAGGTCTTTTTGTGGCTCTGCTGCTCTTTGTAGGCATCCCCCTGCCGGGAACCGGAGCCTGGACGGGCACGCTGGCCGCAAGTATCCTGGACATGGATTTTAAATCCAGCATTCTGGCCTGTATGGGCGGCGTCCTTTTGGCCGGTGTGATCATGATGACGGTCAGTGCGGGTATATTTTCTTTCTTTTAGGCTGGAAATGAGGAGAAGTCGATGAATGACATTCAAAGATATCTGAAAAGAATATATGGATTTGATGCGCTGACTTACGGCCTGCTCTTTCTGGCGGTCCTGCTTTTTGCAGGCTTTGGCCTGGTCCCCTTAGAGACCCTGCACAAGTATACCCTGCTGGGCTATCTGCCTCTGGTCCTGGCCATCTTCCGCATCTTCTCCCTGAACCGGGAGCAGAGGACCTGGGAGAATGAACATTTTGTCTCCCTGGTCGCACCTCTTTGTGAGAAGATTGTCCGGAGAAAAGAGAAACGGGCTCAGAAGAAACTTTACCGCTTCTATAAGTGTCCGGTTTGTCATGAGAGTCTAAGGGTGCCAAAAGGAAAGGGCCTGGTGGAGATCACCTGCCCTCATTGCGACCATCATTTTGTTAAGAAATCATAAAGGGCGGGACTGCTCAGCGGCCTTTTTGGAAAAGATACAGCCACAGTAATCCTGCCGGTAAAGATCATATTCTTTGGAAAGTTCAATGGAGCGGAGATATCCGCTCCTTTTTTTGAAATCCGAGGGAAGGTGGGCTACTCCGAATTCTTCGCTCAGAGCCTCACCGATCTCATTGATCCAGACTGCATTCTTGTGGGGGCTGATGGACAGGGTGGTAGTAAAGTAGTCCGCTCCGCATTCCGCAGCCAGCCTGGCTGCTTCCCTCATCCGAAGTTCATAACAATGGCGGCAGCGCTCGCCCCGTTCCGGCAGGTCTTCCATCCCCTTTGCCATCTCGAAAAAGACCGCGGGATCATAGTCTCCTTCCAGGAAGGTGACGTGCTCGCTGTGGCCGGCAGCCTTGACCAGTCTTTTCAGCTCTTCGACTCTTTTCTGATATTCGGCTTCCGGTGTGATGTTGGGATTATAATAAAAAAGAGTGATGGAAAAATACCGGGTCAGATACTCCAGGACATAGCTGCTGCAGGGTGCACAGCAGGCATGGAGGAACAGATGAGGTCTCTCTCCTCTGCTTTCTATGGATTTCAGGATCCGGTCCAGTTCCTTCTGATAATTTCTCTTATTCATGTGATCGCCTCGCTTTTACATGATTTCTGATTTTACCATGAATGACGGGAAAATCCAATTCCTTTGCCCGGAATTGGAAGGAAAGGTCTTATCAATATGACCTTCATAGTATATAATAGACCATATAAGAGATAAGGAATAGGAAACCGCTATGAAAAAAAATACGAAACAGGATATCATACAGATGGTCGAGGAAGAGGATGTCCGCCTGATCCGCCTGCAGTTCACCGATGTGTTTGGAATGATAAAGACTGCGGCGATCACCAGGTCCCAGCTGGAGCGGGCTCTGGATAATAAGATTGTATTTGACGGATCCTCCATCGAGGGCTTTGTCCGGATCGAGGAGTCGGATATGTATTTATATCCGGACCTGAATACTTTCCGGATTCTTCCCTGGAGACAGCACCGGGGAAAAGCAGCCAGCTTCATTTGCGATGTGTACCGACCGGATGGGATCCCCTTTGAGGGTGACCCCCGCCATATTCTGAAAACGGTTCTGAAAAGATGTAAAAAGATGGGCTATACCTTTGATGTGGGCCCGGAATGCGAATTCTTCTTGTTCCCCCAGGATGAGAAGGGACAGGTGACGACCCTGACTCATGAGAAGGCCAGCTATTTTGATGCCAGTCCCCTGGACCTGGGAGAGTCTACCCGCCGGGAGATCGTGTCCACTTTGGAGGAGATGGGGATCGAGATCGAAGTATCCCACCATGAAGTCGCCCCGGACCAGCATGAGATCGACCTGCGATATGACAATGCGCTGGTGACCGCAGACAATATGCAGACCGCCAGGCTGGTGATCAAGACGATCGCGAAACAGCACGGCCTTTATGCGACTTTCATGCCCAAGCCGGTGGCAGGAGTAGACGGATCCGGCATGCATATCAACATGGCCCTGAAACGGGAAGGCAAAAACATTTTCTATGAGAAGACCAACCCGATGCGCCTCAGCAATGTGTGTCTGCATTTTATCGCAGGGCTTCTGGAACATGCGAGAGGTATGTCGATCATCACAAATCCGCTGGTGAATTCCTACAAGAGACTGGTCCCCGGTTATGAGGCACCGGTGGGAATTGCCTGGTCCGAGAATAACCGCAGCCCGCTGATCCGGATCCCTTCCTCGAGAGGGACGGAGACCCGGATCGAGCTCCGCAGCCCGGACCCTGCGGCCAACCCCTATCTGGTCATGGCCGTTTGTCTGGCAGCCGGACTGGATGGCGTGGAACGCCGCCTGATGCCCCCCGGCCCCGTGGGTAACAACCTTGCCCACATCTCCGAGCAGGAAAGAAGCCGGATGAACATAGGGAATCTGCCCCAGACCCTGGGAGAGGCCTGCCTGGCCTTTGAGCAGGACTCCCTGATGAGGAAGGTGCTGGGCGATCATATCAGCAACAAGTATTTAGCAGCCAAGAGACAGGAATGGCAGGATTATAACCGGCAGGTTTCCGCCTGGGAGATGAAGGAGTATCTGTACAAATTCTGACCGGAGACTACAGCAGGACTGAAAGGAGGTTCTATCATGAAATTTACCAAAATGCACGGACTGGGAAATGATTATGTCTATGTCAACTGCTTTGCAGAGAAGGTGGAGGATCCCGTAGCCCTTGCCCGTTTTGTCAGTGAGAGACACTTTGGAGTAGGGTCTGACGGACTCATTCTGATCGGACCTTCCGAGACAGCAGATTTTAAGATGAGCATGTATAATGCGGACGGCTCACAGGCGGAGATGTGCGGCAACGGCATTCGCTGTGTTGCCAAGTATGTCTATGATTACGGCCTGACAGACCAGACGGAAGTGTCGATCGAGACCCTGGCCGGGATCAAAAAACTGAAACTGACCGTGGAAGACGGGAAAGTAGCTCTGGTCCGGGTGAATATGGGCCAGCCGGAACTGGATCCGTCCAAAATCCCTGTGAAGGCGAAAGAGAATCCGGCAGTCGATGTGCCCATCGAGGTTCGCGGCCGCACCTACCGGATGACCTGTGTTTCCATGGGAAACCCTCATGCCGTCCTTTTCGTAAAAAATGTAAAGGACCTGGATCTGGAATCGATCGGACCGGAATTTGAAAATCATACAGCATTTCCCCGCAGGATCAACACCGAGTTCGTGGAGATCGAGGACAGGAAACACGTCAGGATGCGCGTCTGGGAGAGAGGCTCAGGAGAAACCCTGGCTTGCGGGACCGGGGCCTGCGCTACAGCGGTTGCCTGCGTCCTGAATGGCCTTACCGACGAGGAGGTCACCGTACATCTTCTGGGCGGAGACCTGCAGATCCACTGGGACAGAAACGAGAATCTGGTCTACATGACAGGGCCCGCCACCGTTGTGTTTGACGGAGAGCTCTACCTGTAAAAAAACAGAAAGATTTTCGGCAGATTATCTTAGGGACAAAAGAATTGTTTTGACATATAATAGTGTTGGGAAGAAGATGATTGGGCGCAGTCTGCCCTCGTCTTCTTCTTTTTTCCGTCATTTTGACCGAAATGAGCCGGGCTTATGACGGGAATGTGAATATTTTTTAAAAAATCGGTGAAATCCATGATTTTTTGAATGAGATGTGCTATTATATATGAGGGAAAATTTTTGTTATTTTATTAAATTGCAAAGTTTTTTGCCTTTTTGGCATGGCCGGCACCCCTTTGTGCCGGGATAGATACTGAGCAACAAGGAGGACTTTATGTTTCGCAGAAAGAAGAAACAGAAAAAAGTAGAAGGACTCTACGAAGCAGAAAAGATGCAGAATCTGGGCAGAGTGGATACAAGCGAAGAACTGGAAAAAAACTCGGATCCCGACACAAAAGAGGAAGAAACCACTGATCCCGGACTGGGAGATCTGGAAACAGAAAAGAAACCGAAGAAGAAAAAAAGGTTTCTCTTTGGCAGAAAGAATAAACAGGAAGAAGAGAAGAGTGTTTACGACGAGGATATGGAATACTCTTTTCAGGCCTCGGAGAATGAGGAGCCGAAGCAGGATGAGGAAAGCAAGGAGAATTCCGGGGAGAATCCTCAGGAGAATTCCGAGGAGACTCGTGAAGAGATTTCCCAGGTAAATCCCGAGGATGATCCGAACTATGATCCGTCCTACATGATGGGAGAGAAGAAGAAGATCTCCCGCAAGAAGATCCTGATCGCAGCTGGTCTTGCCTTTGTCATCCTTGCTGTTGTCATTACATTTATTTTTAAGAATCTGAACCAGGGCCGGGAAGGCAAGGTCTATGTCCAGTCGGTGAGAACCATTACCGAATACGGATCCGCCTCCGGGATGACCAACCGGTATACGGGTAAGGTAGAGTCCCAGGCTTCCACGGATATCAACCTGGATTCCAACATGTCCGTAGCGAAATGCTATGTGAAAGTAGGAGATAAAGTCAAGAAGGGCGATAAGCTTTTCAAGTACAATACGGATGAACTGAGTCTGAATATTGATAAAGCACAGCTTGACATTGATACGGCGGAGAATGAGATCAAGCAGCTGAGGACGGAGATCAAGGAGGATGAATCCTCTGTCAAATCTGCCGACACCAGCGACCGGATCGAGCTCCAGACCAGGATCCTGCAGAATCAGGCTAAGATCAAGCAGGATGAGCTGACGATCAAGAGCAAGAAAAAAGAGATCAAGACCCTGCAGAAAACGATCAAGAATTCCACCAAGAAGAGCCCGATGAACGGCCTGATCAAAAAGATCAACGCTTCCGTGGGATCCCCTGCTTCGGATGATGACGAGGAAACGGTTTCAGATTCCGGTGACGGTTCCGATAATTCTGCTTACATGACCATCATTGCCATCGGTGATTACCGGGTTAAGGCTACTGTTAATGAGTCTAATGTCTCCTCCCTGACAGAAGGGGACAACATGATCGTCCGGTCCAGAGTGGATGATAAGCAGATCTGGAAAGGGGTCATTGATAAGATCGAGACGACGGAGAATGCGAATTCGGAGAATGGCTCTGATGAGGAAATGGCGAGCTATGACGAGGAGACTTCCGGCGAGAGTGCTTCCAAGTACTTTTTCTATATTGCGCTTGAAGATGACGAGGGACTCATGATGGGCCAGCATGTGCTGGTTGAACAGGATAACGGTCAGGATGCACACCGGGATGGAATCTGGCTTCCGGTTGCCTTCCTTCATATCGAGAAAGATAATTATTATGTCTGGGCGGAAACCAGACGGAACAGGTTAGAGAAGCGCAAAGTTAAAGTTGGAGAGATCGACGAGGATCTGGAGATGTATCAGATTACCGACGGCCTTGAGAAATCTGACTATATTGCAGCAGAATCCTCCAGTCTGGAAGAAGGTATGATTACCACCAGAAGCAGTGCGGAGGCATCGACTGCGGTCGGAGGGGAAGAAGAAGACGTTGATTCGGATCTTGGCCTGGATGAAGAAGACATGGGCGACGAGGATTTTGATGAAGAGGATTATGAAGATACGAACGAGGATATTGTAGAAGGAGACTCCGACTTCGTTGATGATTCCGGTGATTTCAACGGAATTGAAGAGAGTGATGATTCCGGGATTCCGGAAGAATGATAAGAGATTTATAGCAGGAAGGACAAGGTAGCATGCTGCTTGAACTGAAGAACATTTATAAAGATTATTATTCGGATGCAATCGTCATACCGGTGCTGAAGGATGTCAGCCTCTCCGTGGACAACGGCGAGTATGTTGCGATCATGGGACCTTCCGGATCCGGCAAGACTACCCTGATGAATATCATCGGCTGCCTTGACCGCCCTACCAAGGGAGAATATATCCTGTCCGGCAGAGCGATCACCCGATACAATGAAGACCAGCTTTCGGATGTCCGTCTCAATACGCTGGGCTTTGTGTTTCAGAACTTTAACCTTCTGTCCACGTCCACAGCGATGGAGAATGTGGCTCTGCCCTTGAGTTACGCGGGAATCCCCTTAAGGAAGCGGGAGGCGATCGCAAGGCAGGCGCTTGCCAGGGTTGGCCTGGAAGACCGTGTGAATTTCCGGCCCAATCAGTTATCCGGTGGTCAGCAGCAGAGGGTTGCCATTGCGCGGGCTCTGGTGAATAAGCCAAAGATCATCCTGGCGGATGAGCCCACCGGCGCCCTGGACAGCCGTTCCGGCAAACAGGTCATGGAATTGTTCGAACAGCTGAATGACGAAGGAGTTACCGTGATCATGATCACTCATGATGCTAACATAGCAGCTCACGCCAAGAAGATCTATCATATTCTTGACGGTGAGATCATGGAAGATAAAGAGAGAAAAGAAAGAGAAGCAGCACAGCAATCAGATCAGACAGAGCCATGAATCCACAATAATGTGAGAGGGAGAGGCAGATGAAAGACACAAAAAAGATTAAAAAGATCATTATCGGTATTCTTGTGGCGGGACTCCTGTTTCTGCTCCTGATCGTGGGCGGCCGGTTCCTGAGGAACCGGATGGCGACTGCGGTGGATGTGTTCCCTATGAGTATGATCAACCAGTCCTCCATGGTCGGGGACGATTATGCTTCAGAGCTGTCCGGAACGGTTACTTCGGATCTGATCCAGGATGTGATTCTCGATAACAGCAAAACTGTGAAGAAAATCTATGTCAAAAAGGGAGATAAAGTCAAAAAGGGTGATAAACTCCTCAAGTATGATATGGAAGAGCAGGAACTGGAGCTTCGGCTGAAAAAACTGGAGATCCAGGCGGCTGAGATCAAGATCAAAAAAAGAGAAAAGCAGCTGGAGAGGCTGAAAAACGGAGATACCAGTGTGATGGACAGCGGGGATACGGATGATGACAGTGACAGTGGATCAAGCGTTGACCTTAATGAAGACGATGATGATGACGACGGCAGCGGTTTCGACAGCAGCACCAGGGACATGTCGCTCACTATGCGTGCGGCCAGTGAACTGACCAAGCTTTTCAGTATAGAGGTTCTGGCGGCCGGAGACGATGATCCGAATGCACCCGCTGAGGGGACCACCCAGGCAGCGGAGGAAAAGACGACAGAAGCAGCGGAGGAAAAGACGACGGAAGCAGCGGAGGAGAAGACCACGGAGGCTGCCGAGGAAAAGACTACGGAAGAGGCTGAGGAGAAGACTACAGAGTCTACGGAAGAGCCCAAAGATCCGACAGAGACCGGCCTTGTTGACCTGGATGCTTACAATACAGCTAAAAAAAGTGGTACCAGTACCTCAGAGAAGCCTTATATCATCGATGTGGTAAGTACAGACGGCGCAGGTAATTCTCAGATTACCGGCGAAGCGATGAAACAGATTGCAGAAGACAAAGCCTATGTTATTGTCCGGGAGTATCCCGACAAGGAGGCTTACAAGGATAAGAAATCTTCCAATATCATCGTTTTTGGCCCCGATGTGGCTGCCGGTGATGATTTCGATGAGAGCAAGACCTACAAAGTGAGCCAGCTGGCTGAGAAAGGAAATAAGATTTATGACATGGGAGACCTTGAGATCTCCTGTTATACCAGCGATGCCGGCGACAAAACAGATGTCACCGAGGTGGAGCCCGGCAGAGCCTACCATCTTAGCGCAAAGCTTGCCGGAATCGAGATCAGTAAAGTAGATGATCTTAAGGATTCCGTGAAATTTTCTGTTGAAAGCAATCAGTCTTCTCAGACGGTCATTCAGGGAAAAGACCTCATAGTCGGCAGCGATGAGACTGCCAAGGAGATTACGGTGACAGGTACTCTCAAGAACGACAAAGGCGATGAGCTTAACAGCAGCCTCCAGCTTTCTGTAAAGGAGAAGACGACGGAGGCTACAGAAGCTTCTTCCGAGACGACCAAGACGGCTACGGATACCAGCACAGAGACGACGAAGACTTCTACCTCAACAGAGGCCTCAGTTACAAAAACGACAACAAAGACAACGACCAAGACAACAACTAAGACGACTAAGAAAACTACCACCAAGACGACCAAGTCCAGCGCGACCATCGCCAGCGATGATGATGATGGCGATGATGACGATAATGGTAATGGCGGCGGCAGTGATTCCGGCGACAACGGCCAGAGTTATACCAAGGAAGAAATCCGGGAGGAGATTGAGACCCGGGAGTCGGAGCTTGCCAGCGACAAGCTGGATCTGAAGAATGCCAAGATTGAATATAAAGAAATGAAGAAAGAAGTCAATGCAGGCATTGTGAAAGCAAAGATCAGCGGCAAAGTTACGACGGCCTACACGATCAATACTCTTCCGGAGGAAGGAGAGCCGGTTATCACGATCAAGGCTTCCGACGGCATGTACCTTAAGATGAACATCAACGAGATGGATCTGGACACAGTGAAAGTCGGAGGTGTCATCACGGTCACTTCTCTGGAATCCGGAGAAACCTATGAAGCGGTGGTAGAAGATGTATCGGACTTCCCGATCAGCAGCAGTTTCAGCGAGAGCGAGAGCAATCCCAACAGTTCCCTGTATCCGCTGGTGGCCTACATTAAGGATGCGGACGGGCTGAAGAATAATGAGACGGTTTCCGTGACTTACGACTCTGCATCCATGGGAAAAACAGAAGGGTCGATCTATCTGCATAAAGCTTATATCCGCACGGAGAATAAACAGAGTTATGTTTATATCCGCGGTAAAGATAAGAGACTGAAAAAACAGTATGTCACCATCGGACAGATGCAGTATGAGTACATCGAGGTGGTGAGCGGCCTGACCGAGGATGATTATATTGCATTTCCTTACGGAAAAAATGTAGTCGAAGGGGCCAAGACCAAGATCAGCGAGAATGATGAGGAAATCATATGGTAGGAGGCATTCCTAAATGTTAGAGAATCTAAGAATATCCTTTCAGGGAATAAGAGGACACAGGATGCGGTCCTTTCTCACCATGCTCGGTATCATAATCGGTATCGGTGCGATCATCTGTATCGTATCCATCATCCAGGGCAGTAATGAACAGCTGAAGAAGAACCTGATCGGATCCGGCACGAACTCCGTGACCATCACTTTCGGAGAGAGTGCAGACTATGCCTATGATATGAGTTGGAGTGCGATTCCGGATGGGATCCCTGTGCTTGACGAGGATACCCGCGACCAGCTTGCGGAGATCGACCACGCGGAAGACGCCAGCCTGTACCGGTCAAGAAGCGGTGTCAGTTCCATTTTCTATAATTCCAAGGCATTGACTTCTGCTACCCTTATCGGCACGGACATGCATTATCTGCGTTCCAAGGGTCTGATCGTGTCTTCAGGACGCGAATTTGTCAATACGGATTTCACAAAATTCCGCAAAGTAGCGCTCATCGATGATATCGTATCGAGAAACCTGTTTATGAATGAGGACCCGATCGGTAAGACGCTGGATATCTACGGCGAACCTTTTATCATCGTAGGCACCGTGGAGGAGGCTGCGGACTCGGGGATTACCATCAACAGTGTAGATGACTGGTATAATTACTCCGGGGAGGATGAATCCAGTGGTACTGTGATCGTTCCGGACGTAACCTGGCCCATGATCCTGCAGTACGATGAACCGCAGAATGCGGTCGTGCTGGCGGATGATACGGAGACGATGACTTCCGTGGGAAAAGATGCCGCGGAACTTCTGAATAACAATGTAACAAGCAAGACAATGAAATACTATGCCGATGATATCACGCAGACGGCAGAAGACACGGAGACCTTTAAGAATACGACCAACACCATGCTCCTGCTGGTAGCCAGCATCTCCCTGCTGGTCGGCGGCATCGGTGTAATGAACATCATGCTGGTATCCGTTACAGAGAGAACCAGAGAGATTGGTCTGAAGAAAGCGATCGGGGCCAAGCGGAAAGTCATCCTGGCCCAGTTCCTCACGGAGGCAGCCCTGCTCACAAGTTTAGGAGGTATCCTGGGCGTTCTGGGAGGGATCGTCGCCTCGGAGACCATCGCCAAGATCTGGTCTACGCCGGTGGCGATCAGCATTCCGGCGATCATCGGTTCGATCGCCTTCTCGACGGCGATCGGTCTGGCAGCCGGTTTCCTGCCTGCCAGAAAAGCAGCGAATTTAGATCCGATCATTGCCCTGCGGCATGAATAGTAGAAGGAGAAAAGAATGGGAAAATATTTTGGAACTGACGGATTCCGTGGAGAAGCAAACGTGAATCTGACGGTTGAACACGCTTTTAAAGTTGGAAGATTCCTGGGCTGGTATTACGGCCAGGACCATAAATGTAAGGTAGTGATCGGAAAAGATACGAGACGCTCCAGCTATATGTTTGAATACGCGCTGGTAGCCGGTCTCACTGCATCCGGAGCAGATGCTTATCTGCTCCATGTAACGACGACACCCAGCGTGTCCTATGTGACCAGGACCGAGGATTTTGACGGGGGTATCATGATCTCCGCCAGCCACAATCCCTACTATGATAACGGGATCAAGCTGATCAACTCCAAGGGGGAGAAAATGGATGAAGAGACCATCCTGAAGATTGAAGATTACCTGGATGGCAAGCTGACCATCCCCCTGGCACTTCGGGACCAGATCGGCTGCACGGTGGACTATGCTGCCGGAAGAAATCGCTACATCGGTTATCTGATCTCTCTGGCAACCCGGTCCTACAAGAACGTGAAAGTCGGTCTCGACTGTGCCAACGGCAGTGCCTGGATGATCGGTAAGAGCGTTTTCGACGCCCTCGGCGCCAAGACCTACACGATCAACGCCAGCCCGGACGGACTGAATATCAACAAAGGTGCCGGATCGACCCATATCGATGTTCTGGCGGACTATGTCAAAGCGCATGGCTTAGACGTAGGCTTTGCCTTTGACGGAGATGCGGACCGTTGTCTCGCAGTGGATGAAAATGGAAATGTTGTGGACGGCGACCTGATCCTGTATGTCTACGGAAAGTATCTGAAAGACCGTGGCGAGCTGACCAACAATACTGTGGTTACGACCGTCATGTCCAACTTCGGTCTTTACAAGGCTTTTGACAGCATTGGGATCAACTATGAGAAGACTGCAGTAGGAGATAAATACGTTTACGAGAACATGTCCCAGAACGGTTATGATATCGGCGGAGAACAGTCCGGCCATATCATCTTCAGCAAGTATGCCAACACCGGAGACGGTGTGCTCACAGCGATCAAGATCATGGAAGTGATGCTGGAGACAAAACAGAGTCTCGGAACCCTGATCTCGCCGGTCAAGATCTATCCTCAGGTGTTAAAGAATGTCCGCGTAGCCAGCAAGCCGGAAGCGCAGAACGATCCCGATGTGCAGGAAGCCGTATCCAGCGTGGAAGACAAGCTTGGAAATACAGGCCGGATCCTGGTCC
>CAMOYC010000014.1 GCA_946629665.1 uncultured Lachnospiraceae bacterium | reverse complement strand
TAGAGGCTTATAGCCTCAGACCGAACCACCCGTTTTACGGGTGGCGGCGATTATTATTCCAATATTAAATATAGAAGAAACTATCTCTTATGATACTTTAAGGAGAGATGTTTTGGCAGTCCGCCTGTGTAGTAAGGCAGGATGTTTCCGATGATCAGCGGTCTTGCGTACTCAAGGTACTGTTCGCTGACGTATGTTCCGTCGTTGGTGATCCAATGTTTCGGAACCTTACGCTCTACATTGGCGATCTCGTGGATGTCGTACTGGTTGTAATGAACCAGGTAAGGCTCTCTGGAGACTACTTCCAGAGTGATCATCATACCGGTCTTGCCTTCGAAAGCAGACTTGGCTGCGATGTAACCAACGTTGTATGCTTCATCGATATCCACACGGGAAGCAAGATGAGTTGCACATCTCTGCAGGGTGGAGAACTCGATCGCACGGGACTTAAGACCTGTCTCCTGGGTGATCAGGTTAGTCAGGTAGGAAGCACAACCGGAAAGCTGCTTGTGGCCAAATGCGTCCACATAGTCGTTGCTCTGACCCAGCTCACAGACAAAACGTCCGTCTGCAACCTTGATTCCTTCGGAAACAGCGATAACAACAGAAGACTTCTCTGCAGCCAGTTTCTTTACTCTTTCCATAAAATCGTCGATATCGAAGACTCTCTCAGGAAGGTAGATGAGGTCCGGTCCGTCACAGTCGGAATCCTTGGAAAGTGCAGCGGCAGCGGTAAGCCATCCGGCATGACGTCCCATGATCTCAACAACACAAACGGTAGGTTTCGCAGCACCGAAACTCTCGTTGTCGCGGATGATCTCTTTCATGGAAGTTGCAATATATTTTGCAGCGGAGCCGTAGCCCGGAGTATGGTCTGTCAGCGGAAGATCATTGTCGATGGTCTTAGGGATACCCATGAACTTCTGGGGCTTATCATGCATTGCTGCATAATCGGAAAGCATCTTGATGGTATCCATGGAGTCATTTCCGCCATTGTAAAGGAAATACTCGATATCGTACTTCTCAAGGATGCCGAACATTTTCTCATAAACGTCCTCATTCCCTTCGATCTCCGGCAGTTTGTAACGGCAGGAGCCAAGGAATGCGGAAGGAGTTCTCTTTAATAAAGAGAGGTCAGACATGTCTTTGATATAATCATCGAGATCGATCAGGTCTTCTTTCAGGAAGCCTTCGATACCATGATGCATACCGTAAATTTTTTTAATGCCACTCTTTTTGGATGCTTTGATCACGCCCGCAAGGCTGGCGTTGATAACTGCAGTAGGTCCTCCGGACTGGCCGATAATCACATTACCCATTGTAATTCCTCCTAAAACAATAATTATTAACAACGAATAGATACATTATAGCAGTATTGATGAACGAGTGCAATCGTCATTTTACCTTATAATAAGCCCTTATTTTAGATTTTTTTGCGCATTTTCCAACTTTTCTTTCATCTGCAGGAGCTCTTCTTTTGTGTACGGATACTTATAATCCCGCAGGATCCGGTCGATGCTGATCCCTTTTTTCAGGAGATGGCGTACCGCGCCTCCGTAGGCGAAATCCTTTGTGAAATTAGAGAGACACTCCCGAAAAACGGATGACATGGCCTTCCTCCTTCCTCCTGTCTGACAGGAGCCCTTAAAATTGTACTTTCCTTTTGCGCTCATTTCATTTATTATAAGGTAGTATACGAAAAAAAGTAAAGGAAAACACATTATGCCTACGACATACTCACATTATTCCTACGGGGCTGATGTTCTAAAACTGCTTGATGCCGGGACCCGCAACCTGATCGAAGCTCACCGGGGCCTGTATGATATTGGTGTCCATGGCCCTGACGTGGTATTTTATTTTCACGCTTTTCGAAAAAATAAAGTGAATCAATACGGAGTCAAACTTCATCATGAGCCTGCTTCAGACTTCTTCCGCTTTGCGATGGAGGAGTATCGCAGATCTCGGGACAAGGATGCTGCCAAGGCCTATCTTGCGGGTTTCATGACCCATTTTATTCTGGATTCCACCTGCCATCCCTATATCCGCAGGAGGATCCGGCAGACCGGGATCAGTCACACGGAGATCGAGACCGATTTCGATGCCCTGCTCATGGAATCAGACGGGCTGAACCCACGAGCCTATCGGCCTGCCTGCCATATGAAGCTGCGCTGGGATTATGCCAGGGTGATCGCTCCGTTTTTCAGGATGAATCCGCTTCTTATGCTTGGATGCCTGTTCGACATGAAGCTGGTCCTGAATCATATCTTCCGGTCCCATTTTGGGGTGAAGCGGGCGATCCTTCACTGGGTCAGCAGACATTATTATCCGAATCTGCACCTGCAGCATTATTTTGTGAAAGATAAGATCAATCCCGGCAACGGGGAGACCTGTGAGAAACTGTTAAAGCTGTATCACGGCAGCCAGCCCATATGCGCAAAGATGATCGGGAAATTGATGAAAGCTCTGGATGGGCAGGATCCTGAATTTTTAGGAGAAGCCCGACTGCAGAAGATCTTCTCCTGAAGACGTTTCTTAAGCCCGGGGCTTAACGAGGGAAGAAACCGATAAAGTACGATTGATAAAGGGGAATAGTAAGAATGAATACAAACAGCAAAGGATACTTTGGAAAGAGGACGCTACTGTTCATACTTCTGGCCCTTGTTCTGCTGGCTATGCCCGTGCAGAGCCAGGCGAAGAAGAAAGGCAAGATCAAAGCACCGAAAAAGGAATGTCACTCTTATGTGGTGATGGATGCAGGTTCCGGCAAAGTCCTTTTCGGCCAGGATGAGAACAAGCAGATCTACCCGGCCAGCACTGCCAAGCTGATGACCGCGATCGTCTGCATTGAGAACGGGGATGTGGACAGCAAGATCAAGACCGAGGCGGATATTGTGGGGACGACCACACCGGGAACCTATGCCTTAGGCATCGCTTCCGGCGTTAAGTTTACCTTTAAGGACCTGCTTCACCTGAGCCTTCTGTCCTCCGCTTCGGATGCGACAGATTCTCTGGCGGCGGGTGTGTTCGGCTCCGAGAAAGCCTGTGCCGAGGCCATGAATAAAAAATGTAAGGAGCTGGGGCTGAAGAAGACCAGCTTTGATAACCCGGTCGGATCCGATATCGGAGCGGGATTTAATGAGACTTATTCAACTGCCACGGAGATGGCGAAGATCACCCGGTACGCGATGGCGGTCCCGCTGATCCGCAGCACGGTTGCCAAGTCTTCCTATACTACGACCTCCGGGCAGGATCTTACGGTGAATACCACCAACTGGTTCCTTCGGGGAATGGCCTGGTATGACGATGACACTTACGATATCATCGGCTCCAAGTCCGGAACGACCAACGCGGCGGGCCATGTTTTCATAGCCACTGCCATGGACCATAAAGGCCATGAGGTGATCTGTGCCTACTTCGGCAACGTGAGCAAGGAGAGTACATTTGCTTCCATCCGAAGTCTGTACAAGTACACTTTCGACCAGTACAAAAAAGGTAATATTGAACTTTCCTGCAGCAATTACGATATCCGTAACAAGAAGAAACTGGGCGGTGTCTATAACGAGTACGCTTCCCTCAACTGTTTCCCTCAGAACAAGAGCGGTCGTTTCGAACCGAAAAAGCCGGTGACCCGAAAGGAACTTGCCAAAATGATGCGGGGCATCAATGAGCTTAAGGGGGATAAGACCCTGAAGCGTTTCGTTACGATCAACGCCGGCGGAAAGGTGTCCACCCTTCGTCTGGCCGGACTTGTCCAGGAGCTCTTTCCCAACTTCCTGAACGATGAGGAGATCGAGGGGATCCTCGCGGATTGCAGGAATGTGGAGAACCTTACCGCGGAAGAAAAAAATGCTTATGCTTCCTTCCTGAAAGCCGGCCTGGCCGTGGATGGATCCATGAAAGATGCCGGACAGGTGGTGACCAGGAAGCAGGCGCTCCTGTTTGCTGACCTGCTTAGCGCCTACCAGTTCCGATATGCCTTTTCCCATCCGGTTGGCCAGGTTAAGGAGGCTGCAGACGGCGGAATGATCACCTACCCTGTGGTCACATTTACTTCCAAGTGGGATAAAGCGCTGAAAAAGCAGGCAGCTGAGATTCAGAAAGAAAAGGAAAAAGCTGCAAAAGAGGCGGCAGAGGAAGCAGCGAAAGAAGCTGCCGAAGAAGCATCGGAAGTAACATCTGAAGAAGTAGCGACGACTGAGAAGCCTGCGGAGGGAACTACCGCAGCCAAATAGGATTGAATGACCAGATGGATGTCAAGGATAAACTGATAAAGACGCGCCAACTGAATCGGGAAGAATGCCGGGAATTGCTGGATCTGCTCCTGACCGAGGAGAGGGAGGGGGAGATCATGTCTGCCATCACCCGGGAGGCTGTCCGGCTCCGGAAAGAGTATTACGGGAATAAAGTATTCACCCGCGGCCTGATCGAGTTCACCAACTTCTGCAGGAACAACTGCAACTACTGCGGGATCCGGCGGGACAACCGGGAGCTTGACCGGTACCGGATGAGTGAGGAGGAGATCCTTGCCTGCTGCAGGCAGGGTTACCGGCTGGGTTTCCGGACATTCGTGCTCCAGGGAGGAGAAGATCCCTGGTTCACGCCGGAGAAGATTGCCGGCCTGGTCGAGCAGATCAGGAACCTGTATCCGGACTGTGCGATCACTCTTTCCGTGGGAGAGCACAGCCGGGAGGTTTATAAATTATGGAAGGAGGCAGGGGCTGACCGCTACCTGCTGCGCCACGAAACCGCCAACGAAGCTCATTATCATTTTCTTCATCCGAAGGAGATGAGTTTTTCCCGCAGGATCTCATGTCTCTATGACCTGAAGGACCTGGGCTACCAGGTGGGGGCCGGCTTTATGGTCGGTTCGCCGGGACAGACTCCGGATCATCTGGCCGAGGACCTTGTCTTCCTGCAGGACCTGCATCCGGAGATGGTAGGCATAGGGCCTTTTATCCCCCATCATGCCACGGCCTATGCCGGGGCGAAAGCCGGATCTTTAGACCTCTGTCTGAAGCTGCTGTCCGTAATCCGGATCCTGCTGCCGGATGTATTACTCCCGGCAACTACTGCGCTGGGGACCCTGGATCCGCTCGGAAGGGAGAAGGGACTGATGGCCGGCGCCAACGTTGTGATGCCCAACCTTTCCCCGACGGAGAACCGGAATCTTTATCAGCTTTATGATAACAAGATCTGTGTCGGCGATGAGGCATCCAAATGTCAGAACTGTATGGCTCTAAGGGTCCGGAACGCCGGCTATGAGATGGTATCGGAGCGGGGAGATCACATTTCCTGAAGAACAAAAAAAGACACACATAAAAAGCACAGTACTTACAAGTAGGAAGAAAAAATAAGTACTGTGCTTTTTAAATGGCAGAACCTTTGACAAGGTTCAAATGATATAGGAAATATGGGTTATGGGCTTAAATTTGAATAGGTATGTATCCCTGACAGAAAAGCTTTCCGTTAAGGGAAACCACTCTGCTCACTTATTTTATAACAAAAAATTGCAGAGGGGTGAAGGTAATTACTTGAACTATTTTAGAAAATACTTGTCTGTTTTTATTTCAGGCAGGTTAAATAATCATCAGTGGGATTATGCGGGGGTTCCCGGAAGGAATTTTTTGCAAGGGCAACGGTTTGCCATTCCTACATGCTTATGTTATACTATTAACGAATTTCTGCCCTGCCGAAAAATGGCAGAGCAATGCGACATAGAATTTGGAGGATAAGGAATATGCTAGATGGAAAAAAGTCTCTGTTCAGCGGTATGCAGGCTACCGGAACGATTACCCTGGGTAATTATCTGGGTGCGCTGAAAAACTGGGTGGACATTGAGAATGAATATATGTGTTTTTACTCTGTGGTGGACCTGCATTCGATCACGGTACGCCAGGATCCTAAGGTTCTGCGGAAGAATGCCAGAGATCTTCTGATGCTTTATATTGCAGCAGGCCTGGATCCGGAGAAGAATTGCATTTATTACCAGTCCCATGTATCGGCCCACGCAGAGCTTGCCTGGATCTTGAATTGCTTTACCTACATGGGAGAGATGAACCGGATGACGCAGTTCAAGGACAAGTCAGCCAAGCATTCCGACAACATTAACACCGGCCTGTTCACCTACCCGGTGCTGATGGCGGCGGATATTCTCCTTTATCAGGCGGATGTGGTACCGGTGGGGATCGACCAGAAACAGCACCTGGAGATCACCAGGGATATCGCTGCCCGGTTTAACAATATATACGGAGATGTATTTACCATTCCTGAGATGTATATGGGCAAGGCCGGCAGAAAGATCATGAGCCTGCAGGAGCCGACCAAAAAGATGTCCAAGTCAGATACCAATCCCAACTCCCATATACTTCTTCTGGATGATCCGGCCGTGATCATGAAGAAGTTCAAGCGGGCGGTGACGGATTCTGAGGGCGTGATCGCTTACCGCGATGAGCAGCCCGGGATCAAGAACCTGATCGATATCTACTGTGCGACCACCGGCTGCACCGTGGAGGCTGCCCTGGCCGAATTCGACGGCCTGGGATACGGTGCTCTGAAGCAGCGGGTCGGAGAGGCGGTCATCGCCGAGCTCGAGCCGGTCCAGCAGAGATTCCGGGACCTCAGTAAGAACAAGGATTATATTAATTCAATCATAAAAAATAATGCGGAGAAGGCCGGTTATTATGCAACGAAAACTCTGCGAAAGGTGCAGAGAAAAGTTGGATTCCCGGACAGGATCCGTTAGGAAGGAGCGAATTATGAGCCAGGTAAAAAGATTGTATGTGGAAAAGAAACCGGACTATGCAGTCCATGCTTCAGAATTACTGGCAGACATCAAGACATATCTAGCAATCGATCAGGTGACCGGCGTGAGAGTTCTGGTCCGTTATGATGTAGAAAATGTAACGGATGATACCATGGAAAAAGCAAAGGTTACGGTGTTCTCCGAGCCTCCTGTTGACTATCTTTATGAAACAGATTTTGACCGGGAGCCGGAAGATCAGGTGTTCAGTGTTGAGTTCCTTCCGGGGCAGTTTGACCAGCGGGCGGATTCCGCAGAGCAGTGTCTGAAACTCCTGAACGAGCAGGAGGAACCTGTGATCAGGTCAGCAACTACTTACGTGATCTCCGGCGGGATCTCTGATGAGGACCTGGCCGCCATCAAGGCCTATTGTATCAATCCCGTGGATTCAAGAGAATGTGATGAGACGATCCCGGAAACTCTGGTCATGAACTATGAGGAGCCGGAGGATGTGAAGATCTTCACAGGATTCAAGAGTATGAACTCTGAGTACCTGAAAGAACTCTACGATTCCCTGAGTCTTGCCATGACCTTCAAGGATTTTCTCCATATCCAGAAATATTATGCGAAGGAAGAGAAAAGAGATCCGACCATGACGGAGATCCGTGTGCTGGATACTTACTGGTCCGACCATTGCCGCCACACGACATTTTCTACCGAGCTGACGGAAGTCGAGTTTGAAGACGGCTATTACAAGCCTCTGTTTGAGAAGACTTTCATGAACTATCTCCATGACCGTCTTGACGTCTATGGCTACAAAAAGAATAAGAAGAGGTTTGTCTGCCTGATGGACCTGGCTCTGATGGGAATGAAGAAGCTGAGACAGGACGGCTATCTGAACAATCTGGAAGAGAGCGATGAGATCAACGCCTGCAATATTGTAGTGCCCATCACTATCGACGGGGAGAAGGAAGACTGGCTGATCAGCTTTAAGAATGAGACCCACAACCATCCGACAGAGATCGAGCCCTTCGGTGGTGCAGCCACCTGTCTGGGCGGTGCGATCCGCGATCCTCTGTCCGGAAGATCCTATGTCTATCAGGCGATGCGTGTGACCGGCTGTGCGGATCCGACCGTGCCTCTGGATCAGACCATGGCCGGCAAGCTGCCGCAGAGAAAGCTTACCACCGGCGCCGCAAGGGGTTATTCTTCCTACGGTAACCAGATCGGTCTGGCTACGGGTCTGGTAGATGAGATCTACCATCCGGGCTATGTGGCTAAAAGAATGGAGATCGGCGCTGTGATCGGTGCCGCTCCCAAGAAAAATGTCGTGCGGCTGAACTCCGATCCCGGAGATATCATCGTCCTTCTCGGAGGACGGACCGGACGTGACGGCTGCGGCGGGGCTACCGGCTCCTCCAAAGCTCACACCACTTCTTCTATAGATACCTGCGGGGCGGAAGTCCAGAAAGGTAACCCTCCGACAGAGAGGAAGATCCAGAGATTATTCCGTCGTCCGGAGGCAGCTACCCTGATTAAAAAATGTAATGATTTCGGTGCCGGCGGCGTTTCCGTTGCCATCGGTGAGCTGGCGGACGGCCTGCTGATCGACCTGGACAAGGTGCCTAAGAAATATGCGGGACTGGATGGAACAGAGCTTGCCATATCCGAGTCCCAGGAAAGAATGGCGGTTGTGCTGGATCCGAAGGATGTAGATACCTTCCTGTCCTATGCCGCCGAGGAGAATCTGGAGGCGGTTCCGGTAGCGGAAGTGACCAAGAAGAAACGTCTCGTCATGAACTGGAGAGGCAAACAGATCGTAAACCTGTCCAGAGCATTCCTCGACACCAACGGAGCTCATCAGGAGACTACCGCCTTTGTGCAGATGCCGGATGAGACTGAGAATTACCTGAAACAGCAGCGGCCGGTTGATGATCTGGAGAAGACCTGGAAAGATACCCTGGCAGATCTGAATGTCTGCTCCAAGAAAGGTCTGATCGAAATGTTTGACAGCTCGATCGGTGCGGCTACCGTCAGTATGCCTTTCGGCGGCAGCCACCAGCAGACTCCGATCCAGACCATGACAGCGAAACTTCCCATGGAGGAAGGAGATGCGGATTTCGCAACGATGATGTCCTACGGATTTGATCCTTACCTGTCTTCCTGGAGCCCTTATCACGGGGCAGTATATGCGGTGCTGCATTCCCTTGCCAAGATCGTGGCAGCGGGCGGAGACTACCGTAAGAGCCGGCTCACTTTCCAGGAATACTTTGAGCGGCTTTCCGAGGACCCGAAACGCTGGGGCAAGCCTCTTGCTGCACTTCTGGGAGCCTATGATGCCCAGAAGGGCTTTAAGATCCCTGCCATCGGCGGCAAGGATTCCATGTCAGGTTCCTTTGAAGATATCGATGTTCCTCCGACCCTGGTTTCCTTCGCGGTGGATTACTGTAAGGCGAGCGGGATCGTCACACCGGAGTTCAAGGACGCGTCGAATGTGGTTTACCGCCTGGATATCCCCATCGATGAGTACGGTATTCCGGACTATGAGGAAGCGGGTAAACTATACTCTGTTTTCTATCACATGTGTGATGACGGCGCGGTGCAGTCTGCCTACGCGATCGGCAGCGGCGGCATGATCGAGGCTTTGTCCAAGATGTGCTTCGGCAATATGCTGGGCGTTGACATCCGCAAGGAGATCGAGCCGGAAGACCTTACAAAGAAAATGTACGGATCGATCCTTTTTGAGATGCCGATCGACAGCACCAATCATCTTGATATCCCCTGCACGGTGGTTGGCCGCGTGACAGATGAAAAGTGTATCCGGGTAGGGGATGCCCTTACCCTGGACCTGAAAGAATTAAGAAATCTTTGGGAAGCACCCCTGGAGACCGTCTTCCCGACCAAGACAAAATCCGGCAAGGGAGTTGCCTACAACGACCTCTATAATGAAAGAGGAAAAGTATATATCTGCAAGAATAAAGTAGCGAAACCCAAGGTGTTTATCCCGGTATTCCCGGGGACTAACTGCGAGTATGATTCTGCCAAAGCTTTCCGGGGCGCCGGGGCGGATGTGGAGACCATTGTGTTCCGCAATCAGAATGCCCAGGATATCCTGGATTCGGTAGATCTCTTCCGGAAGGCTATCAGTCAGTCGCAGATCATCATGTTCCCCGGCGGCTTCAGTGCCGGAGACGAGCCGGATGGATCCGCCAAGTTCTTCGCCTCCGTATTCCGGAATGAGAAGATCCGGGAGGAGGTTATGAAACTTCTTAATGAGAGAGACGGACTTGCCCTGGGTATCTGTAATGGGTTCCAAGCCCTCGTTAAACTGGGACTGGTTCCTTTCGGAGAGATCCGGCCGCAGGATGCGGGTGCTCCGACACTGACAACCAACCAGATCGGCCGTCATATCTCCACCATGGTCTACACCAAGATCGTATCCAATAAATCGCCGTGGATGCGCTATGCTCTGTTTGGTGAGGTTTATGCGATCCCGGCTTCCCATGGCGAGGGCCGGTTTGTGGCGAGCAACGAGGTGATCGAAGAGCTCTTCAAGAACGGTCAGGTTGCCACCCAGTATGTCAACCTGAAGGGAGAGCCCACCATGGATGTTGCCTTTAACCCCAACGGTTCCTACTATGCGATCGAAGGTATCACCAGCCCGGACGGAAGAGTTCTCGGAAAGATGGCCCACTCCGAGCGTATCGGTGTGAATGTGGCAAGAAATATCCCTGCCAAGCAGGACCAGAAAATATTCAAGAGCGGCGTTGAATACTTCCTATGATCTCAGACGGAAGCTGCCTTACCGGGATGACTGGTGGCAGCTTCCTTTTTTTGGTAAGATCTTTATTTTTGGTAGATTATTATTTTATTCCTTTTTTGCTGGATTAATCCGACGCTTTATGGTAGAATAGAAAAGATTGATTGCCAAAAGGAGCAATCAGTTGCGGGAAGAGACTGACCGAGACTTCTGAAAAACACATTGCCCGCCAGTGTGCTTTTCAGTTGTTTCGGAGGCTTCCCGGTAAATCATTTTTTATTACAGGAGGTTTCTATGATTAAACAGTTTTCCATGGAACTTGCCGGTAGAACTCTCATGGTTGAGATCGGCAAAGTAGCGGCCCAGGCGAATGGTGCTGCTTTCATGCACTATGGCGATACCGTAGTTTTATCGACTGCCACCGCATCCGACAAGCCCCGTGACGGGATTGATTTCTTCCCTTTAAGTGTGGATTTTGAGGAGAAGATGTACTCGGTAGGTAAGATCCCCGGCGGATTTAACAAGAGAGAGGGCAAGCCCTCTGAGCATGCGGTCCTGACATCCCGTGTCATCGACCGTCCCATGCGTCCTTTATTCCCCAAGGATTACCGTAATGACGTGAATCTGAATAACCTGGTCATGTCTGTTGATCCGGATTGTTCTCCGGAAGTGACCGCCATGATCGGTGCATCGATCGCCACATCCATCTCTGATATTCCTTTCGCAGGACCGATCGCTGCAACCAGGATCGGCCTGATCGACGGCGAACTTATCGTGAACCCTACTGCTGAGCAGCAGATCATCTCCCTTATGGAGCTGACAGTTGCCTCCACGGCAGAGAAGGTTATCATGATCGAGGCAGGCGCCAAGGAAGTGCCGGAAGATATCATGATCGATGCGATCTTCAAGGCACATGAAGTGAATGTGGAGATTATCAAGTTCATCGACCGTATTGTCGAAGAATGCGGAAGACCGAAACACGAATATGAGCATGTCGACACACCGGAAGATCTCTGGGAAGACATGACAACCTTCATCCCTTCCGAGGAGATGGAAGAGGCAGTATTTGCAGATAAGAAGCAGGTTCGTGATGAGAATATCGCAGCTCTGAGCGCCAAGCTGGAAGAAAGATACAGCCAGGAGCATGAAGATTGGCTTCCGCTGATCGGAGATGCCCTTTACAAGTACCAGAAGAAGACCGTTCGTAAGATGATCCTGAAAGACCATAAGCGTCCGGATGGCCGTGCGATCGATGAGATCCGTCCTCTGGCAGCAGAGATCGATCTTCTTCCCCGCGTTCACGGTTCCGGTATGTTCACCCGTGGACAGACCCAGATCATGACCATCACCACCCTGGCACCTCTTTCCGAGGCTCAGAGGATCGATGGAATTGATGTGAACGTGACATCCAAGAGATATATGCATCATTATAATTTCCCGAGCTACTCCGTAGGTGAGACCAAGCCGAGCCGCGGTCCCGGACGTCGTGAGATCGGTCACGGCGCTCTGGCAGAGAGAGCCCTTCTCCCTGTTCTGCCCAGCGAGGATGATTTCCCTTACGCAATCCGTACCGTATCCGAGACATTAGAGTCGAACGGTTCTACCTCCCAGGCCAGCGTATGTGCTTCCAGTCTGTCCCTGATGGCAGCGGGCGTGCCTATCACCAAGCCTGTAGCAGGTATCTCCGCAGGTCTTGTGACCGGCGAGACAGATGATGATTATCTGGTTCTCACAGATATCCAGGGCCTCGAGGACTTCTTTGGCGACATGGACTTTAAGGTAGCGGGAACCCATGACGGTATCACTGCGATCCA
Organism: uncultured Lachnospiraceae bacterium; assembly: GCA_946629665.1. Classification (GTDB taxonomy): domain Bacteria; phylum Bacillota; class Clostridia; order Lachnospirales; family Lachnospiraceae; genus Anaerobutyricum. The sequence goes on along the minus strand of CAMOYC010000014.1, from coordinate 14,754 downwards.
GATGGATATCAAGATCCACGGTCTTACTCCTGCGATCATCCGTGAGGCGATCGCCCGCACCAAGGCAGCCCGCGAGCATATCCTGACCAACGTGATGGAGCCAGTGATCGCCGAGCCTCGTGAGAGCGTGGGCAAATATGCTCCGAAGATCCAGCAGCTGTTTGTTGACCCTGAGAAGATCAGCGAGATCATCGGCAAGCAGGGCAAGACGATCAACGGTATCATTGATGAGACCGGAGTTAAGATCGATATCAACGACGATGGCCGCGTAGATATCTTTGGCATGGACCAGGAGATGATCGACAAGGCCAAGGAGATCGTACGCCTGATCGTAGAGCCTGCTCAGACAGGTGCGATCTACGAGGGTGAGGTTGTCCGCATCATGAACTTTGGTGCTTTCGTTCAGATCGCTCCCAACAAGGACGGCCTGATCCACATCTCCAAGCTTTCCAAGAAGAGAGTGGACAAGGTAGAAGACGTTGTGGGCATCGGCGACAAGGTGAAGGTTAAGGTATTGGAGATCGACAAGATGGGCCGCATCAACCTGGCCCTTCGCGAGATCATCGAAAAGGCAGAGGCGTAAAGCGGACTGTCGGAACCTGATTTCGAACATATGATTTGACGGGGTATCCCCTGGTATAACACCTGTGGGATATCCTCTTTTTTTGCCGAAAAAAGAAGACTTAGGGTTGCCGAAAAAGAAAAAAATATGTATAATAAAATCAGTATGTTATTTGCTGAGAAAACACACTTTTTGAGTTTTGTCAGCTTTGGCCTGGGGAGTTGTTGGAATGGAACTGCTATTAGAACAGATCAGCCAGATCACACATGGCGTTGTGCTGAATCGAATAAAACCAAAAGTGCAGGCAGACGGGGTGGAGTATCCGATCCTGTCGATCAGCCAGCTTCTTGATGAGGAGAATGGGATTTCGGACTATGAGGTTCCTACTGTGTACGTGGACCGGAAGAAGATCAAGAATCTGAACCTGGCAAAGGAGAACAGTATCGTGATCGGCCTGACTTCCTTCCACCAGGCGGCCGTGCTGGGCAAGCAGCATGCGGGGAAGATCATTCCCTCCAACTTTGTTTCCATTGAGTTCCATGACGGTATCATGGATCCCAATTACTTTGCCTGGTATTTCAACGAGCATCCGGAGATCAAAAAGCAGCAGCTGATCGCCATCCAGGGAAATTCCTCTGTCAAGGTCCTTTCCATTCACATGATCCGACAGCTCAGCATTGACTGTCCTGACCTGGCGACCCAGATGTCCATCGGAAAGCTCTATTATTATCAGAAAAGAAAGCAGCTGCTGATGATGGAGAAGCTTCGCCTTGAGAAGTCTGTCCTGACCGAGGAAATGAAGCAGCATCTGGAACAGCTGCAATAAGGAGCCGTATTTGTATTATGGATGAGAAGAAGTTACATAAAGAATTTATGTCAATTATCGGAGAAAGTCATCCCGGACTGACCTTTGAGGAGTACAGGGACAGCTGCGTCTTTCTGCTTTTCTATGATTACTGCTGCCTCCGCTTCGACCAGGAGATCGAAGATAATTACAAGTTAAAAGAGATGGTCCGTCTGGCGGTTCGCGGCAAGCTGCAGATGGCGTCCTTCCTGCAGTTTATGGAGAATGCTTCCCGGATCATCCACATGGTTAGCGGTCAGTTTGAACTCGCTTCCTTTTCCTTTTTTAAGCGTCTGAAAGGGAATGTCACCCCGGAAAAACAGAAAAGTTTTGCCCGCTTTTTCAGGAAACTGATCAAGAAGATCGATGCCTGGGACAGCGAGGATATGCTTTACCTGCATTTTGCGGACTATTTTGAAGAGCTGATCACGGAGTTCTCCAGGATGAAGAAGGAGACCTTCCTCTCTGACGGGCTTTTCTCGCTCTTCAAGCTGTTCTTTGATCATTCAGGGTCCCCCATGGACCGGGTGATCCTGCCTTATTTTAAATACGGAAGGCTTCTCGGGGCGCTCACGGATAACGATTATCTGACCGAGATGTACGGATACGAGGACCAGGCGGATTACATAGAGATCCTGAATATCCTTTGTTATATGAAGAATCTTCCCTTCGCGAATACTCATTTTCTTTCCGAAGAAGAGTGGTATGAACAAAATGGCCTGGGCGCAAGCGCGGACCGGATAGCGATCTTCATGCCGGATGGCGCCGGAAACGGCGAGCTGATGTGCCGGTACGAAGACCTTCCTTACAAGAAGGATTTTCTTAGTTCCAGGACCAAGGGGGAACTGCCCTTTCTGATGTCTGCCCTCCCGTTTCTGAAGGAGAACGGCAGCTTGGTTGCGGTTTTTCCCAGCGCTATGCTCTACAGGGAAGGTAAGGAAGCCCAGATGAGGAAGTTCCTCATGGAAGACCTGAACTGCCTGGACAGCGTTATGCTGTTGCCGGACCAGCTCTTCCAGTCTTCGGGTCAGAAGGAAGTCCTGCTCTACCTGAAATTTAACCGGGACAGGAAGGATATCATGTTCTTTGATGCCACAGACCTGGGAAAGCTGGAGGAGGAAGACTTCACCAGGATCGAGGATGCGCTGAAGAACCGGGAGTCAGAAGCAGGTTTCTGTGCCTGTGCCAGTCCGGAGGATATCCGGAAGAATGACTATAATCTGAACCTTCCCCGTTACATTGCCAAGTCAGTTAAGGAGATCATCCTGGATGTTCATGCCCAGCGGCTGCGTATTGAGGAGATCGATAAAGAACTGATCGAGATCGACAAGAAGATCCTCATGTACAAGAGGGACCTGGAGCTCTAGGGAGGTCTCCGGGAGGGATAATTGAATAAACTAAGGAGCCGGAGATGTGATCGGAATCAGGTTTGATTCGAGAACATCCTGGCTTTTTTAATAAAAAGATTATGTTATTTATTTCAAGAACATATCTTTTTTTTCTTTTCGTTTTGTGGTATCATCTATTTTGTAGTGGAATGTCGTAAAACAGATAGGAGACGATAGTATGGCTAAAAAACAGGGCGACAAGCCTGTAAGAAAGAGACGTTCCGAAAAAAAGGACGTCACGAAAAAAGATAATAAAGTCTCAGCCGGCACAAAAAAGGAGACAGATGGGATCGCCATGAGCAACGAGATCTCCGTGGTTGCCTCCGCCGGTATTATGCTGCTGATGGTATTGAGTAATTTTAACCTGTGCGGGACGATCGGGATTGCCCTTTCCAGTCTCTTTTTCGGTATCTTCGGCTGCGTGCAGTATGTGATGCCTGTTGCTTTTCTCGCCGGTGTCCTGATCCTGCTGGCGAATGATTACAGCCCCCTTTCCATAAAAAAATGTCTGGCAGGCTTTTCAATCCTTATGATCATTTCCGCCTTTGCCCAGCTTATCTATATGAGAGAAGGAGGAGTGGAGTTAGCTTCTCTGTTCTCTCTCGCGATCAAAAACCATGCCACCGGCGGCCTGATCGGCGGCGGAATCGCGACGATCCTGTTTAACGGATTCGGAGTGGCAGGAGCCGCGATCATTTTGTTCTGCTGCCTGCTCCTCTCGTTCGTGTTGATGACCCAGAAATCATTTGTGGATTTCATGGGCAGGATCAGCGGCGATATGAAAGAAAAACGTGCAGAATATAAGGAGATCCGCGAGCAGACGATCGCGGAGGAAGATGCGAGAGACGAAGCATTTTATTCCGGAGAAAAGGACCGGCCGGCTGCGGAAGCAGGCCCTGAGCCGGAGGAGAAGGCTTCCAATGAACCTGTGGTGGAGGAAGTCAGGCCGGAAGGCAGAAGAGCCCGCAGGCGACGCAGCGGGACCAAGGATGAGAAACTGGACGAGAAGCTGCGGGAGATGGAAGAAGATAAGAAGAAAAAGGGACGGAGCAGAAAGGATGACACGAAGGGCGGTTCCAGGGTGGACGTGCCTCTCTTCACCTCCTCCGATGAAGTGAAGAAGAAAGATTCCGTTACGGAACTGCATCCGCAGATCTATCCTCTTGCCGAGGAAGACGCAAGGACGGAACCCTTTGAGCAGGAGCTGGATTTCAGTGCCTTTGATTATGGAAAGAGCAAGGAAGATCCAAAGGAATTCCTGGAGCGGATGCCCAGTTTTGCCAAGTCCATGGAGGAACTGAAAGAAGAACGTGATCTCCAGATCCCTCCCCACAAGTCAAAGGGAGGATTTGAAGCAGGGGATATTCCTGAGGCGGAATACAAGGAAGTAGGAGAGCAGCCGGAGGTGCCGGAGGATGAGGCAGATGCCTTCCTGATCATTGATGAGGCAGCCCCCGGAGAAGACGGCGCAGATATGCCTGCCGACCTGACCCGGACGGAACCGGACCAGGCTAAGGACAAGGCCGGGGTTAAGGCCGGAGACAAGTCCGGGGAAAAACCTCTGGAAGGCACGGAGAAAGTCCACGTGAACCGGGCCCCTGCAGTGCAGGCTGTCGGAGACGCTAAGCCAAGGAAAAAGACCAATTACATCTTCCCGCCCATGAGCCTGCTCGAGAAGGGAAGCGGCGATAAGATCTCCCCGACACTTGACCAGGAACTCAAGGAAACTGCTGTTAAGCTGCAGCAGACTCTGGAAAGTTTTGATGTCAATGTTACGATCACAAACGTCAGTTGTGGTCCGACCGTTACCCGCTATGAGCTGGTGCCTGAAAGAGGGACCAAAGTATCCAAGATCCAGAATCTGTCGGATGACATCAAGTTAAATCTGGCTGCCAAGGATATCCGGATCGAGGCCCCGATCCCCGGCAAGGCAGCAATCGGGATCGAGGTGCCCAACAAAGAGAAGCAGACGGTATTCCTGCGGGATATCATCGATAACCGGGCCTTCCATAAGTCCAAAGCCCAGCTGGGTGTGGCTCTTGGAAAGGATATCGGAGGCAAGATCGTCATGACCGACCTGGTCAAGATGCCCCACCTGCTGATCGCCGGTGCGACCGGCTCCGGTAAATCTGTCTGCATCAACACGATCATCGCCTGCCTGCTTTACAAGTACGCGCCGGATGAGGTAAAGATGATCATGGTCGACCCCAAGATGGTGGAGCTTTCTGTCTACAACGGGATCCCTCACCTGCTGATCCCGGTGGTGACAGACCCGAAGAAGGCTGCCGGAGCCCTCAACTGGGCTGTGGCGGAGATGACTGACCGTTACAAAAAGTTTGCCGAGACCGGCGTGAGGAATATTGAAGGATACAACAAAAAGGTCGAGGACCTGGTCAAAGCCAACAAGGCGGATGCGGAAAAACTGTCCAGAATGCCCAAGATCGTGATTATCATCGATGAGCTGGCGGACCTGATGATGGTTGCCCCGGGTGAGGTGGAAGAAGCGATCGTCCGGATCACCCAGCTGGCCAGGGCGGCGGGAATCCATCTGATCCTCGCGACCCAGAGACCTTCCGTAAATGTTATCACCGGCCTGATCAAGGCCAATGTACCTTCCAGACTGGCGCTGAAAGTTTCTTCCAGCGTGGACAGCCGGACCATCCTGGATGGCGCCGGGGCAGAAAAGCTTCTCGGCGACGGTGATATGCTGTTCCATCCGACCGGCATGTCAAAACCTCTGCGTCTGCAGGGTGCTTATCTGAAGGATGAAGAGATTGCAAGTATTGTAGAATTCCTCAAAGAAAATGCTGAGGCTGCGGAATACGATGTCAGTGTGACCGAGAAGATTGAGAAAAACATCAAAACCGGAGGTCCCAGCCAGGAGCGGGATGAGTATTTCGAGGCAGCCGCAAGGTTCTTTGTGGAGAAGGACCGGGCGACGATCGGAATGCTGCAAAGAATGTTTAAGATTGGCTTTAACCGTGCCGCAAGGATCGTTGACCAGCTGGCGGATGCCGGTATCGTGGGACCGGAAGAAGGTACCAAAGCCCGTAAGGTCCTGATGAGTCCGGAAGAGCTGGATGAATTCTTTGAGCAAGGGATGTAGAAGGGCATATTCATCTTTACGAATGGCCATTTTTGATGTATTATTATTAAATACGCATGATGTGCGTCAGCCGAATCGATTCATGTCGTTTGGCTGACGTTTTCATAAAGTAATAATAATTGGAGTACGATATATGGCACATATTATTGACGGAAAGAAGATTTCGACGCAGATCAAGGATGAGCTGAAATCCCGGGTTGCCGGTTTGAAGGAGAAAGGGATCTGTCCCTGCCTGGCAGTGATCCAGGTTGGTTCTGACCCTGCTTCCACGGTCTACGTGAATAACAAAAAGAAGGCCTGTGCTTACATCGGAATCGGATCCAGGGCCTATGAACTGCCCGAAGAGACCGGAGAACAGGAACTTCTTCAGCTGATCGATCAGCTGAATCATGATCCGTCTGTCCATGGGATCCTGGTCCAGCTGCCGATCCCTGACCATATGGATGAGCAGAAAGTGATCATGGCCATCTCTCCGGATAAGGACGTGGACGGTTTTCATCCTCAGAATGTCGGGGCACTTAACATCGGCCGGCCTGGCTTTGTGTCCTGTACCCCGGCCGGGATCATCCAGCTTCTGAAAAGAAGTGACATATCCATCGAGGGAAAGGAATGTGTGGTCGTGGGCCGCAGTAATATTGTCGGGAAACCGGTTTCCGCCCTGCTCCTGCGGGAGAACGGTACCGTGACGGTCTGTCATTCCCGGACCCGCCGTCTGAAGGAAGTATGTCAAAGGGCGGATATTCTGGTAGCAGCGATCGGCAGACCTAAGTTTTTTGATGACAGCTATGTAAAAGAGGGAGCTGTAGTGATCGATGTAGGGATACACCGCATGGATAACGGCAAGCTCTGTGGTGATGTGGATTATGATAAGGTGGTCTCCAAAGTGGCAGCGATCACGCCGGTACCCGGCGGCGTTGGCCCGATGACCATCGCCATGCTCATGAACAACTGCGTGGAATCCGCATTGTATAAGAATCAGGAATGATTGCTCATGAAGAATATATTGTTTATATCTCTCGGCTGTGATAAGAATCTTGTCGACAGCGAGAAAATGATCGGCCTTCTGGATGAAGCGGGTTACCGGATCGTCCAGGAAGAGGACCAGGCAGATGTGATCGTGGTGAATACCTGCTGCTTTATCCATGACGCCAAGGAAGAGAGCATCGAGACTATCCTGGAGATGGCCCGGTGGAAGGAGTATGGAAGACTGAAGCTTCTTGTGGTTGCAGGCTGTCTCGGCCAGCGCTATGAGAAGGAGATCAAAGAAGCGATCCCCGAGGTCGACGGCATTATCGGGACATCCGGTTATGCGGGGATCGTCGAGATGATTGACGAACTCCTCCAGGATGCAGAAAGCTGCCGGAAGGGAGAGGATCCTGCCGTCGCAGAGATCCTGTCAGCAGACCAGCGACCGTTTCCGGTAAGGACCTTTATCCCTTCCGTGGATCTGTTGCCGGATGCTCTGGCTGACAAGCGGATCACATCTACCGGAGCTTATTCTTCCTTCCTGAAGATTGCGGAAGGCTGCAACAAGATGTGTAGCTACTGCATCATCCCTTATATCCGGGGCCATTACCGGTCCTTCCCTATGGAGGACCTGGTGAAGGAAGCGGAGCTTCTCGCTGCCGGAGGGGTAAAGGAACTGATCCTGGTTGCCCAGGAGACGACCGTATACGGGATTGACCGATACGGGAAGAAAATGCTTCCGGAATTGCTGAGGAGGCTATGCCGGATCGAGGGACTTGCCTGGATCCGTCTCCTGTACTGCTATCCGGAAGAGATTACCGATGAGCTGATCCAGGTGATCAAGGAGGAAGAGAAGATCTGCCACTATCTGGATATGCCGATCCAGCACAGTGAGGACAGGATCCTCCGGGCCATGGGCCGAAGGACCAACCGGGAAGAACTGACCCGACTGATCGCAAAACTGAGGGAAGAGATCCCTGATATTGCCCTGAGGACGACCCTGATTACCGGTTTTCCGGGAGAGACGGAAGAAGACTTTGCCAATATGCTGGACTTTGTCGACCGGATGGAATTTGACCGGCTGGGCGTTTTCCCCTACTCTGCGGAGGAGGGAACCAAAGCCGCGGAGATGGACCTGCAGGTGCCGGAGGAAGTAAAAGAAGATCGAAGAGATCAGATCATGCTTCTCCAGCGGGAGATCTGCATGGAATCCGCAGAGAAAAAAATCGGGCAGGTTCTGCCTGTTTTAATAGAAGGTTACTTGTTTGACGAAGATGTTTATGTTGGCCGGACCTTCATGGATGCACCCAAAGTAGACGGGAATGTGTTTGTCTCCGCGCAGGAAGAACTGATTTCCGGAGACATTGTGCCTGTGAAGATCACCGGGGCCAGCGAATATGATTTGATAGGAGATGTTATTTATGCCGATGAATTTGCCGAATAAGCTGACGATGCTGAGAATTATATTAATTCCGTTTTTTGTATTCTTTCTGCTTTACCCGGGTATCCCTTATGGCAAGTGGATCGCCCTGGCAATTTTCTGTGTGGCCAGTCTGACTGATCTTGCGGATGGCAAGATCGCCAGGAAGTATAACCTGATAACGAATTTTGGTAAGTTTATGGACCCGTTGGCTGACAAGATGCTGGTGAGTTCTGCCTTTATCTGCCTGGTAGCGAATGGCAGAATTGCTGCATGGATCGTTATCATCATCATTGCAAGAGAGTTTGTGATCAGCGGATTCCGCCTGATCGCCAGCGATAATGGCGTAGTGATCGCAGCAAGCTACTGGGGAAAATTCAAGACGAACTTCCAGATGTTTGCCATCATCATGCTCATCATGGATCTGAGCGGCCGGTTCCCGATCGCCTACTATATTGAGCAGGCTCTTGTGTGGATCGCCTTGATTCTTACCATTATTTCCCTTGTTGATTACATCGTTAAGAATATTGACGTTCTCAAAGAAGGAGGTTCCGAAGAATAATGAGTTCCAGGCGTATTATCGATGCTGAGCCCATCGAAAAAAAGATTGCTCGTATTCTAATTCATAAAGGGTTAACAATAACAACCGCAGAATCCTGCACCGGAGGGCTTGTTGCAGGCGCACTGATAAACGCTGACGGAATCTCTGAAGTACTATCCGAGGGATATATTACCTATTCGAATGAAGCGAAGCACAGACTTCTCGGAGTGAAGGAAGATACTCTTGCCGTTTTTGGCGCAGTATCCCGGGAGACTGCCGGTGAGATGGCGGTCGGCGCCTGTCAGGCGGCGGGAGCTGATGTTTCCATCGTGACGACCGGAATTGCCGGACCGGATGGAGGAAGTCCCGAGAAGCCGGTGGGCCTTGTCTATATCGGCTGTAAAGTCAAAGACCAGGTTGTTGTGAAGAGATGCTTTTTCGGAGGAGACCGGCAGCAGGTTCGCTACCAGGCAGTCAGGGAAGCTTTGCAGATCCTTTACTGTCAGCTGATCTCTGAAGGCATGGTAATCCCTCCGGTCGAATAGACCGACCGGAAAAACTTATAGAGAAGATTGAGATAAAAGGCCGGATGCCGCTGCATTTTCTTTTTAGCAGGAAGATGCAGGTAGATCCGGCCTTTTTTGTTGGATGAAATGGTCATTTCTGCTTCCGGACGGTGGTCCCGGCAGCCCGAAAGATTCCTCTTGATTTTATGAGCTAATTATTATAGTCTATATATAACAAGCTCAACGATTTCAGATGGGGGAGATCACTCCTGAAATTTGCAAAGAAATGAGGGATAGGAATGATAATCCGGATAGATTTTAACGCGGCAGACCCGATCTATGTACAGCTACGGAATCAGATCGTCAGACTGATCGCCCGGGGGCAGCTCCACAACGGGGATTCACTCCCTTCCGTGAGAGCCCTGGCATCTGAGCTGGGTGTGAATATGCATACGGTAAACAAAGCCTATGCTATGCTGCGTCAGGAGGGCTACCTGAAGCTGGACCGGAGAAAGGGTGCGGTCATCCAGGTGGAGAGAGATGATAAGAAGACGGAGATGACCAGGATCAACGGCCATATGGAGATGATCGTTGCTCAGGCTATCTGCAAGGAGATCAGCAGAGAGGACATGCTCAGGCTGATCGGAGAAATGTATGACATGTTTGATTTTTGACAGATGAGAGAGAGGAACTATGAGAATTGATTATAATCAGTACGCCGCCAGGGCCCTGGCGGGGGCGAGGGAGGATGCCCTGGCATTCCGGCAGAAATATATCGGAACCGAGCACCTGATGCTGGGTCTGATGAAAGACCCGGATGCTCTGTCCTGCAGGGTGCTGGAAGAAGCCGGCGTAACTTATGAGAATTTTTCGGATGCCGTGCTGGGAGAGGCAGCCTCCCTGGGACAGGCCGGGGATGACGCCTTTATCGGCTACAGTCCCAAGGCTTCCCACGTATTGGAGGTCAGCAGTCAGGAGGCTTCCCGGATGGAGGCAGACCAGGTCGGTACGGAACATATCCTCATGGCTTTGTTAAAGGAGAAAGACTGTATTGCCATGAGAATTCTGAAAGGCATGGGGATCTCCAGAAAAAAATTGTTCGTGGATATCCTGCTGGCAACCGGAATGGACCAGGCCGCGGCCCAGAACGAATATAAAAAAGTGTTTGGAAAAAAGGAAGGCCGCAGGCGGCAGACCATGGTCGAACGTTACTGCATTGACCTGACCGGCCGGGTCCGCGAAGGCCGGACAGACCCGATTATCGGTCGAAAGGAAGAAATGCAGAGGATCATACAGATCCTTAGCCGCAGGACCAAGAACAGCCCCTGTCTGGTCGGGGAACCCGGTGTCGGAAAGACAGCGATCGTAGAAGGTCTGGCTCAGTGGATCGTCCGGGGTGAAGTCCCTGAGATGCTCTGGGAGAAAAAGGTGATGACTCTGGATCTTCCAGGTATGATCGCAGGCTCCAAGTACCGTGGTGAGTTCGAGGAGAGGATCAAAGGGCTGCTCTCGGAAGTGACAGAAAGAGGAGATATTCTGCTCTTTATCGATGAGATCCATACTATGATCGGTGCCGGCGGCGCGGAGGGAGCGATTGATGCTTCCAACATCGTCAAGCCTTTCCTGGCCCGGGGTGAGATCCAGATCATCGGTGCGACAACCAGGGATGAATACAGGAAATATATCGAAAAAGATGCTGCATTTGAACGGCGTTTCCAGCCGGTGGATGTGGAGGAGCCTTCCGAGGAGGAGACTGTGGAGATCCTGAAAGGTCTGCAGGATCAGTTTGAACAGCATCACCATGTCCACTATACTCCGGGAGCATTGGAAGCCGCTGCCAGGCTTTCCGGGCGCTATGTGAGTGACCGTTTCCTGCCCGACAAGGCAATCGATGTGATGGATGAGGCAGCGTCCAGAAAACGGGTCGGGATCTTTACTATGCCGGAAGAGCTGAAAAAGCTGGAAGTTCAGGCCGGGAAGTATGCTGAGCGCCGGGAGGAAGCCCTGGCAGAAGGGAATCTGCGCAAGGCAAGGCTGAACAATACCCGCCGGAAAACAGTGCAAAACAAGATCAAAGTCCTGACTGCCGAATGGGAGAAAGAGAAAGCAGACGTACGCATGACAGTCACAGAAAATGATGTGGCAGCTGTCGTTTCTTCCTGGACGAAGATCCCGGTAACCAGGATCAGCCTCAGTGAGTCAAAAAGATTGATCAACCTGGAAGATACCCTGAAAAAGCGGGTGATCGGTCAGGATGAAGCAGTTGCCGCCCTGGCCAAGGCTGTAAAACGGGGTAGAGTCGGCATGAAAGATCCGAAGAGACCGATTGGTTCCTTCCTGTTCCTGGGACCTACCGGCGTGGGAAAGACGGAATTGTCCAAGGCTCTTGCCGAGGCCTTGTTTGGCTCAGAGAGCGCGATGATCCGGGTTGATATGTCTGAATATATGGAAAAACACAGTGTCTCCAAGATGATCGGGTCTCCTCCCGGCTACGTCGGATATGAGGAGGGCGGCCAGCTTAGCGAGCAGGTGCGCAGACACCCGTATTCCGTGATCCTGTTTGATGAGATCGAGAAGGCACATCATGATGTGTTCAATATTTTGCTGCAGGTGCTGGATGATGGTCAGATCACGGATTCCGGGGGACGGAAGATTGATTTTAAGAACACAGTCATCATCATGACCTCCAACGCGGGTGCCCAGAAGATCCTCACTCCCAGAAATCTTGGTTTCCATAACGCTACTACCGCCGACCAGAATCATGAGCGGATGAAGTCCCAGGTGATGGAAGAAGTCCGCAAGGCTTTCCGTCCGGAATTCCTCAATCGAATCGACGAGATCATGGTCTTCCGCACTTTGGAGAAGCCGGAGCAGAAGAAGATCATCGGCCTGCTCATGTCGGAACTGACAAAAAGGCTGCAGAAAGAACCCGGATTCAAGCTGGAATACACAGACGCGGTGGCAGATTATATCCTGGAGAAGGGATATAATCCCCAGTTTGGCGCAAGGCCTCTGCGCAGGACGATCCAGAACGAGATTGAGGACTATCTGGCGGACGAATTCCTGCAGGGCAGGATCCGGCCCGGAAAAAAGGTCGGACTGGATGTCAGGGAAGGGAAGCTTGTTATCACCTAGATCATAATATTTTTCAATAACATTTTCTTATTTTTATGGTCAAAACAAAGAAATTACGTTATAATCTAATTAGCTGATTGTAGTCAATCTTAGGAGGATTAATTATGGCTAACGTAAAAGAACTTATCAAGACAGAGGACAATGGAACTTTAAGTTTCGGTGATTTCAGCCTCGATCAGAAGACGAAGCTCTCCGGTTTTGCTTATAACGACAGCGTTTACAAAGTGAAGACTTTCCGGGAGATCACCAGACTTGAGAAGAACGGCCAGGTTGCATATGAGTCCGTTCCCGGATCCGCAGTACATAACTACACAGAGACAGACAGGCAGATCTGTTTTGATGTTGAGGCGCCCAGCGATCTCCAGATCACCGTTGAGGTTGAGCCGGAATCTGAAGTGAAGATCCTGATCAATGATATCAACATCGGAAGAATGAAGTCGAACCTTGGCGGCAAGGTCAGCTTCAGTGTTGAGATGGAGCCGGATGAAGTTACCAAAGTACAGGTCATTAAGTTATAAAGAATCAGCAAGACTGAACCGGCCCGGAAATCTCCTGGATTTCCGGGCCTTTTGATCGTTTAAAAGGGATATCTATGGCAAAGAATAAAACGAAGACAATATTTTTCTGTAAGGAATGCGGGTATGAATCATCCAAGTGGATGGGGCAGTGCCCCGGCTGCAGGCAGTGGAATACCCTGGTGGAAGAAAAAGTCACAAAGAGCAGTGGAGCCGGCAAGGCCGGGAGCGTGGAAAAGGCCAGACTTACCGGTCTTTTTGATGTGTCCACCAAGGAGGAGGACCGGATGCCTTCCGGCCTGCCGGAACTTGACCGGGTGCTGGGCGGGGGCATTGTCAGAGGCTCCCTGACCCTGGTAGGCGGAGACCCCGGGATCGGCAAGTCTACTCTGCTGCTGCAGGTTTGCCGTTACATGGCGAATCAGGGCAGGTCTGTGATCTATGTGTCCGGGGAGGAATCTCTGAAGCAGATCCGCATGAGGGCAGACCGGCTGGGAGGCTTTGAGAAGAATGTGGGCCTCCTTTGTGAGACGGATATCGGGGCGGCAGCGGAAGTCGTTCGCAGCCGCAGGCCGGACATGGTTGTTGTGGACTCCGTCCAGACCATGTACGCAGAAGAAATCTCCTCGGCTCCGGGCAGTGTCAGCCAGGTCAGGGAAGTCACTTCCGTCCTGATGCAGCTCGCCAAGCAGGAGGGGATCGCGGTATTTCTGGTGGGACATGTCACCAAGGAAGGTGTGGTTGCCGGGCCCCGGACCCTGGAACATATGGTGGATACCGTTCTTTACTTCGAGGGAGAAAGAAATGCAGTTTACCGGGTCCTGCGGGGCGTGAAGAACCGTTTTGGCTCCACCAACGAGATCGGAGTGTTTGAAATGAAACAGGAAGGCCTGATCGAAGTCCGCAATCCCTCCCAGGTCATGCTGGACGGCAGACCGGTGGATGCGGCAGGTTCCGCGGTGGTGTGCTCCATGGAAGGCAGCCGACCCCTGCTGATCGAGATCCAGGCCCTTGTATCCCACAGCAGCTTTAATATACCCAGGAGGACCACGGTGGGCATCGACTTTAACCGGGTCAACCTGCTGCTGGCTGTCCTGGAAAAAAGGGCCGGGATGCAGCTGGGAGGCTGCGATGCCTATGTGAACCTGGCAGGAGGCATGAAACTGGGTGAGCCCGCAATTGACCTGGGCATCGTCTGTGCGATCATCTCCAGCTACCGTAACATCCCGATCTCTGAGGGGACTCTCATATTCGGAGAAGTCGGCCTGACCGGAGAGGTGCGGGGGGTAAGTTATGTGGAACAGAGGATCCAGGAAGGGATCAAAATGGGCTTTACCCGCTGTATCCTGCCGAAAACGGGAAGCAATGTCCAGAGTGATCTGGCAGATAAGATCGAGCTGATCGGGGTCTCAAATGTCCGGGAAGTTATCAGTAAATTGTAAATATTTCTAAATAAAATCATCTGTTTTCATAAATATCTATTCATTTTTCCGAGACGGATAACTCTTGCTATGCATGTTTCCTTGTGCTATAATTTTGCATGTTGGTGTCACAACCAGATTTGAATGGAGGAAAATATGTTTGAATTTGACTATGTAAAGCAGGCAGACCCGGAAGTTGCGGCAGCGATGCAGGATGAGCTGAACCGTCAGCGGAATAATCTTGAGCTGATCGCCTCTGAGAACCTTGTTTCCGAGGCGGTCATGGCAGCGATGGGAAGCCACCTTACCAATAAATATGCAGAAGGTTATCCCGGAAAGCGCTACTACGG
>CAMOYC010000013.1 GCA_946629665.1 uncultured Lachnospiraceae bacterium | reverse complement strand
GCCTGGAGGCTCTGTGCCTTGAGAAACAGGAGAAGGGTCAGATGAAACATGAGATCCTCCCTGCATATCCTCTCACTCCAATGATGATGTATTTTGCTTATATCATCCCCGGGAACACCACCGGAAACCTGCCCTTCGTTTACAGGTTGGATCCGACAGTAGACCTTGGCAGATTAAAGGATGCCTTTACGACATTGTTTGAAGTCCATCCTATTCTGAAGGCAGTGATCAAACCTACCGAGCAGAAATATTACGCTGTATTCAGAGATGACGCCAGAGCACTGGATATCCCCGTTTATCAGTGGACAGAAGACCAGGTGGAAAGAGAACTCCAGAGCATGCTGAAAGCTTTCACTTATCGGGCAGATGACAACCTGGTACATATCGCTCTGGCTGAGACCGATCAATATAAATATATGTTCTTCGATGTGGCTCACGTCATCGGTGACGGAATCACCATGAACGTCCTGATGGAAGATCTGACAAAGATCTACAACGGAGAGCAGGTAGAAAAAGAATCCTACACTTTCTACGACTATATCCTTGATGCCAAAGCAACCGAGGATGCAGGTGTCAGGGCCAAAGACTGTGCGGCAGTCGATGAGCTGATGAAGAACTATCGTATGACCAGGTCCATCCTCACCAGACATGACCGCCAGGACTGCAGCAAAGGAATCTACGCCTCCATTCACAGACGGCTTGACCGCGTAGTCCGCAAACAGCTCCTGTACTACTGCAGGAAAAACAATGTTTCGGAAAATGCCTTTTTCCTGTCAGCTTTTAACTATGCGATCTCCCTGTTCAGTGATAAGCAGGATGTCTTCGTTAACAGTATCCACAGCGGAAGAACAGACGGACGCTGGGCAAGAATGGCAGGCTGCCTCTTCAAGACCTATTTATGCCGTTATAACAGAGTACCCCACGAGAAGGTGGATGAGCTGATCACCAGAACAGGAACCCAGATCATGAACACCATGAAGAACTATACACCTGTTTCCAGGATGGGTGACATGTTCCTTCAGTATCAGGGAGATATCCTGACGGTTCCTACTCCCGGAGACAAACCGGGCGAAAGACTGCATTGCATTCAGCTTGACTCTCTCCCCTTCCACATGCAGATCATGTATGATGAGGAAGGGTTCTACACAGAACTGCGTTACTGGGAGAATCGCTTTGACAAGGACTGCCTGAAAGTGTTCCTGACCTGTTATGAAGAAATCGCCAGAGCTATGCTGGAAGAAACATCGGTAAGACGTCTGAAATACCATCTGCCTGAGAATGTTTATCCGAAGCATTTCCGCGTGAAAAGCGACGATCTGAATAAGGAATCCGGTTATACTCTTCTGCCGGGAATGGATAAAGGCAGACGCGTTAAGGTCTATATCCTGGACGAAGGCTACCGGAAAAAACCTTACGGTGCATGGGGCCCTCTTTATGTCATGGACTATGCGCCTGCTCATATTGAAGAGGTCATTGAGAATCCTTATGGTCCCGGTACTCTCTATGGTACAGGAGATATTGCCCGGATCCTTCCAAACGGTACTGTAGACTTCCTTGAGGTAAATGGCAAAGAAGTCGTCACAGACGGCGTTAAAGGACGTAAGTTTATCGATCTTAACGTCACCCGTCAGGCATTATCCGCTTACCCGGGAATTGAGAAAGCAGATGCTTATCTGAAATATAACGCAGAGAGCAACGAGTTTAACTTGTATGCGGACGTTATCCTAAAGCAGGGTCAGGACGGATTCGATCAGGAAGCCTGCATGGCTTATCTGAAAGAAAACTGTCCGGAGATCAATGTTCCTCTCGGACTGACTGTTACCCGTTAATAATGTAAATCATGATATTTTATCCCGGCCGGTCTGTGGTATGCTGCCCCAGATCGGCCGGGACTATTCGTATCAAAACATACGTTCAAAAACACTTGTTTTCTTTTGTAATCTATGGTAATATAAGGAAAACATACGTTTGATTATTTAAATAGAAACTGTACACTGCCGATTCAGGCGAGCAACAAGCGATTTGGAGATTATGTTATGAGTTACGGAAAGATCAGCAAGAAGCAGCAGGAGATTCTGGAATTTATCAAGCAGTCGATTCTGAACAGAGGATATCCGCCCGCAGTCCGGGAGATCTGTGCGGCCGTACACCTTAAGTCCACCTCTTCCGTTCACTCCCATCTTGAGACACTGGAGAAGAACGGATATATCCGCAGGGACCCCACCAAACCCAGAGCGATCGAGATCATTGATGATAACTTTAATCTGGCAAGACGGGAGCTGGTGAACGTCCCCATCATCGGGACTGTCACAGCCGGCCAGCCCATTCTGGCGGTTGAGAACATCCAGGGTTACTTCCCCATGCTGCCGGAGTTCCTGACAACCAGCCAGGCTTTCATGTTATTGGTCAAAGGAGACAGCATGATCAATGTCGGCATCTACGACGGAGACTACCTCATGGTGGAGGAGTGTCCCACCGCCTCCAACGGAGAGATCGTCGTTGCTCTGATCGACGACTCGGTTACCGTTAAGCGCTTCTTTAAAGAGAAAGACCACATTCGTCTCCAGCCGGAGAATGACTATATGGACCCGATCATCGTTCCTGCAGATGTACCTTTCTCCATTGTAGGCAAAGTGATCGGCCTCTACCGAAGAATGTAAGATAAAAAACCTGCCTCCGGCAGGTTTTTTCTTTGTTTGATTGACACTCCCCTCAAAGCACGATAAAATATATTCAGTATAAGAAGAAGTATGTCCGCCGGGTTGGAGAAGGACCGGAAGGCCGGGCAGAATATAGATGGATAACAGGGGGACATGATGAACGCAACTACAAAATGGTTCGAGCATCCGCTCTACTTGTGGATGAATAAAAATGATTTCTCTTCCATGGACCGGGCCCTGGAACAGGGCTGTACCGAAGAGGTGGTGGAAGGAGTCCTGCAGAATTTTGAGAATGTGGAATTGAAAGAGATCCGCTTCTACCCTGCAGGAACCTACCGGGAACCGGAGAAAACCGTTCTTGACAATATCGATGATTTCTATCTGATCAGCATGACACAGAAGGTATCAAAGAACCACACCGGCACTTTCCGGGTCTACCTCCCGGTTAAGTGGAACCACCGCTTTATGGGGATTGCCGGGGCGGGATCCAACAATGAGGTTGACTGGTTTACTTCCGTGACCTTTAATGTAATCTCCTGGCCCATGGCCCTTATGAACGGCTATGCCTGCGCGGTTGCCGATAACGATACCGGAATCCGCTTAGACTGTACCTGGGGCTTTGATGACCAGGGTCAGGTGGAATGGGACCACATAGAAGCCTGGGCTTATCAGACTCTCCATGAGATGACAGTCTGTGCCAAAGCCCTGACGGAAGCCGCCTACGGACAGAAGATCATTGCCAGCTACATGCATGGCACTTCCGGCGGAGGCAGACAGGTCATTTCTGAAGCCCTGCACTTTCCTGAGGATTATGACGGAGTGTGGGCGGACGGCCCTTCCATCGATTACCTGGACCTGACCTTTGCCTGCCTCTGGGCAGCTGTGGTAGAGGCCAATGAGAAGCATATCGTTGCCCTGGAAAAGTACCAGGCAGCCTTTGATCTGGCTACATCCGATCCGAACATGAAAGATTTCCCCTTTGACAGCCGGGATATCATCTGGATGGATTTCATCAACAAGCTGCTTGATCTGGACACTCCGGCAGGCCCGATCACCCGCAGAGACCTGCAGGTGATGGTCAAGACCTGGGACGGTCCTTTTACCAGAAACGGTAAGAGAATGGCCTACGGTTTTGGCCCGGCTATCCAGCAGTGGCCGGTGGATACGGTCCACACATTCTATGGCTATCTGCAGCGTAAGGAGGACGGCCTGTACGGCCTGATGCCGATCGCGGAACAGAATATCCGCTGGTTTACCGGCAATCCGGATTTTGATCTGCGCACCTGCAGTTACGAAGAGTATGAGAGGATCTACCTGGAGTGCCGCAAGGCATTTTCCAGATATGACTTCAATGAGACTGATTTCTCTGCCTACGCCGCAAGGGGAGGCAAGCTCATCATCACCCACGGAACTGGCGACTGTGTCATCCCCTACCAGTATGCGATCGACTACTATAACCGGATCCTGGATCACTTCCCGTCCGAGAAGATCATGAATGATTCCGTCCGCCTGTATATGCCTTACCTGGCCGGACATTCTATCCTGGACTGGAGCGGCGGCGCGGTAGCCTGCGCAGTCGGTATGCGGGCCCTCACTGAGTGGACGGAGCATGGTATCGCTTCCGATATCCTGCCGGTGGTACGCTATGATTTCATCCATGATGAACCGGCAAGAAAGGGCCAGGTGGAAAGTTTCAACCAGTGGAAGTTCCGCAAGAGCCTTAAAAGATAAATGAAAGGAATACAACCTGAAAGGGTTGCCGTTCAATACAAAAAAACGCCAGGACCTGATTATTCAGATCCTGGCATTTTTTTGAGCTTATTCTGCCAGTTCTTCCCGGCTTACCGGCTTTCCATCTCTCCAGATCCTTTCCAGATCATAGAATTCCCGGTCTTCCTCGCTGAAAACATGGATGATCACATCCCTGTAGTCCAGCAGGATCCAGTTGGCAGTCTGATAACCCTCGATCTGTTTGGGCAGGAAACCGGCCTTGCCGAGTTCCTCTTCCACTGCGTCCGCCATCGCCTGCACCTGGTTTCTGTTATGCCCGTTGGCAATGATAAAATAGTCTCCCAGAGTAGAAATCTCTGCGATATCGATCATGCTGATATTCTCAGCCTTCTTGTCATCTAGTGCATCATAGGCAATCAATGCCATTTTCCTGGATTCATCCATTCTTTAATTCCTCCTGGTAATATTCACAGGTCTCCCTGGTCATGGGGTCAGTCACCCCGCCTTTCTCTGCCAGGTAATCAACAGTATCTGTCAGGATCCGCAGCAGACAGCGGTCCAGATCTTCAAAAGCCAGAACCCGAACTTCCGGCAGGTTGGGAGCCTTGTTTGCCCGGTTTGGTTCCATGTAGTCGGCGATAAATACGATCTTGTCAAGAAGGGACATCGCCGGCTTTCCGGTGGTATGCCAGGTGATCGCCGAGAGGATCTCCTCGTCCTCGATCCCGTAATCTCTCCTGGCCAGCACTGCCCCCAGCTTGGCGTGGAGTAATTCCGGATTTTTCCTCTCCCACTCGGAAACGGGCAGACCGTAAGCCTCACAGTCAGTGAGTTTCTGCTCGGTTGGAATACACTTGGCACAGTCGTGGAGCAGGCCGGCAATCCTGGCCTTCTCCATATCCGCCCCGTAGCGCAGGGCCAGACAGGCGGACGTGTACTCCACACCCAGTGTATGTTCATACCGGAATCCGGTGAGTTCTCCCTGCAATCTTTCTTTCATCTCAGTGATCTTCATGCCCGGTCTTCCTCCTGACTCTCTTCCCCGCCCGGTAGGTAAAGTTTGTTCTCATAAATGTACTCGGCTACCGGTTTTGGCAGCAGGTATCGGATACTCCTGCCTTCCCGCACCCGGCGGCGCAGGTCGTTGGAGGAGATCTCCATCACCGGGGACCGGAGCATGCGGATGTCCGCATCAAACTTATTTTCCAGATATTCCTTCTGGCTCCGCAGGGAAGCGCCGATCCCGGAGCCTTCCCGGCCGGCCACGAGTATCACGGCCATGGAAAGGATCTTCTGGGGTTCTCTCCAGGATTCCAGATGATAGAGGGAATCCGCTCCCATGATAAAGTAGAACCGGCTGTCCGGCTCCTGGGCGGTCAGTCTGGTCAGGGTGTCCACAGTGTAGGTGGTGCCATCCCTGTTCAGCTCCTCCCGGGAAAGAACAAAATGCGGATTATCTTCAATCGCCAGTTTTACCATATTGACCCGGTCCTCCGCCTGGACCAGATTATTCATTTTCTTATAATAGGTATTCTTGGTGGGCATGATCAGGACCTCATCCAGATCAAACTGCTGGTAGGCGGTCTCCGCCAGGAGCAGGTGGCCGAAATGGATCGGATTAAATGTACCACCCATGATACCGACTTTTTTTCTCTTACCCATAGATGACCTCCTATTTCGGAAGTTCGATCTTGCTGTTCTCTCTTGCCTGCTTGAATAAAATGATCTTCTTGCCGATCACCTGGACTAGCTGAGACCGGGTCCGCTCTGCCAGGACCTGACCGATCTCTCTGGGATCGTCAAAACAGTTTTTCAGCACGGCCACCTTCACCAGTTCCCTCTTGTCGATCGCCTCCCTGACGGAGTCGATCACTTCCGGGGTCAGGGATGCTTTGCCGACGTGGCAGATGGGATCCATGGTGCTGGCAAGACCGCGCAGATAAGCTCTCTGCTTACTGGTCATATTCTCTCCTTTTTTCTGCTGTCAATGTTAGTTTCTTATTCGGGTTTTCATACAGGCCGGTCACAGATCCGGCTTACTTATAATAATCAAACTGGAGGCCGTAGACCTTTACCGTATCTCCGTCCTCGATGCCCAGCTCTTCCAGGCGCTTTAACACACCGTTTTCCTTCATAAACTTCTGGAAGAATTCAAATCCCTTTTCAGATTCCAGATTGGTGTAGCCGAGCATGCGCTCCACTTTCGGACCTTCTACCGTGTAGACGCCTTCTTCTTCCATGGCCACAGAGATTGATTCATATTCATCATCCTCCTGCAGCTCCAGGAAGAACTCCTGCTCAAATTCCACAGGTTCATCCGGCAGGTCTTTAAGCAGGTCATATACATGCCAGAGCAGGTCTTTCACGCCCTGACCGGTGACTGCGGAGATCGGGAATATCTTCATCCGGTCCCCGAACTCTTCATGAAGCATCTCCAGGATGACCTCCTGGTCTTCCGGAGGCATGGCGTCGATCTTGTTGGCCGCGATCACCTGGGGCCTCCCGGCCAGCTCTTCATTGTAGCTTTCCAGCTCCTTGTTGATGGCCTTGATATCTTCGATCGGGTCCCTTCCTTCTACGGAAGCTGCATCCACCATGTGGATGAGGACTCTGGTCCTCTCGATATGTCTTAGGAATTCATAGCCGAGGCCTACTCCCTCAGAAGCTCCCTCGATGATCCCCGGGATATCCGCAATGACAAATCCGGCCCCCTCCGCTAAATCTACCACTCCCAGGTTGGGGTTGAGGGTCGTAAAATGATAGTTGGCAATCTTGGGTCTGGCGTTGGTCACCCGGGACAAAAAGGTGGACTTGCCCACGTTGGGGAAGCCGACAAGTCCCACGTCCGCAATGCACTTAAGCTCCAGGTCCACCCAGAGTTCTTTTGCGTCCTGACCGGGCTGGGCATACTTGGGCGCCTGCATGGTAGCAGTCGCATAATGCTGGTTACCCTTGCCTCCCCGGCCGCCCCGAAGAAGCACTACCGGTTCCGTCCGGTTTGCCATATCTAAGATCACCTTGCCGGAATCCGCATCCTTGATCACGGTTCCCGCAGGTACTTTTATGATCATATCTGCCCCGGAAGCTCCGGCACAGCGGCGTTTGCCGCCCTCCTGGCCATCCTGGGCACAGTATTTTCTCTTATGTCGGTAATCGACCAATGTATTCAGTCCGGGATCTACAACGACGATCAGGTCTCCGCCCTTGCCGCCGTCTCCTCCGTCCGGACCTCCGTCCGGTACATATTTTTCACGGCGAAAGCTGACGTGACCGTCTCCGCCTTTACCGGAGCGAATAAAGATGCGTGCACGATCTGCAAACATAATTCACACACCCTTTCTGTGTTTCAAAAATAGAATAAAAGCGGCTCCAAAGCCGTAATAGTTTTGAAGCCGCCGATAAATCACATATTACTGTGCTGCCGGATAAACGGAACACTGCTTTTTGTCTCTGCCTTTTCTCTCGAAGCGTACAACACCATCGATCAATGCAAATAAAGTATCATCGCCGCCGCGTCCTACGTTATTGCCCGGATGGATCTTTGTTCCACGCTGTCTGTAAAGGATATTACCAGCTTTCACAAACTGTCCGTCTGCTCTTTTCGCACCAAGTCTCTTGGACTCGGAATCACGTCCGTTCTTTGTGGAACCAACACCTTTCTTATGTGCGAAGAACTGAAGGTTCATTGTCATCATAGTCGTTACACCTCCCTTATAATCACTTTTAACCAGTCTCCATACTGTTCCTGTATGGTCAGGACTCCAAGCTCGAAGGCCTTCATGAGAAGAACTGCCTCCCTCCCCGGTTCCTGCAGGAATGTGACCTGCACCAGTCCCAGATCCTCCTGCTCAGTCA
This sequence comes from uncultured Lachnospiraceae bacterium, assembly GCA_946629665.1. Classification (GTDB taxonomy): domain Bacteria; phylum Bacillota; class Clostridia; order Lachnospirales; family Lachnospiraceae; genus Anaerobutyricum. Next base: position 19,318 of record CAMOYC010000013.1, on the reverse strand, counting down.
GATCAAACTCATCTTCCGTGAACGTCTCAAGGCTGTTCACCGTATTCAGAGTGAGAACAGAAACTGCGCAACAGACCAGGTCAGCGCCTTCAGTCACGCTGTCAGCATGGCCAATCACCTGAAATCCCCGGAAGGAATCTTCAGGCTTCCTGTAGATAGTAATCTGAATCATATCTTTCACCAGTCAAGGTTATACCATCGATCCGATCACTTTCCTGCGTAAAGTCATTACGCGTTGATCTTTTCAATCTTAACCTTTGTGTAGGTCTGTCTGTGACCCTGTTTCTTGTGGTATCCTGTTTTTCTCTTGTACTTGTAAACAACAACTTTCTTTGCCTTGCCGTCTCCAATTACAGAAGCTTCAACTGTTGCACCTGCAACAACGGGATCTCCCACTTTCACTTCGTCACCACTTACTGCTAAAACCTGGTCAAAAGTATAAGTAGAACCAGCCTCAGCACCAAGCTTCTCAACTAAGATTACATCGCCTTCGCTTACCTTATACTGCTTACCACCTGTTGCAATAATAGCGTACATATGGCACCTCCTAAAAAATAATCGCCAGTTTTGGTGTCTGCGGGCGCAGAACTTCAACCTAACTGTGCGTAACACAACTCATATAATATCATCAGGAAATTCTCCTGTCAATCACTATTTTCAATTATTATGCACTTATTGGGGGTTATCGGAAAAGAAATCCGCCGGCACCTGCTCTGCCAGGGACCTCCACTGCTTATTCCGGGTCATCTCGACGATCCCGAGACCGGTGATATCCACCACCTGGACCCAGGCCCGGTCCTCCACCGTACATTTTCTCAGATACTGGAGAAGCTCTCTCTTCTCCTCCTCTTCCTTCAGATTGATGAAATCTATGAGGATCATGCCGGAAAGGCTCCGCAGCCGGATCTGTCTGGCGATCTCCAGGGCCGCCTCCCGGTTCATCTGCGGGAAAATGCTTTTCCGGTCCTGCTTTCCCTTGATCGCCGCGCCGGTGTTCACATCGATGACCACCATGGCCTCCGTCTGTTCAATGACCAGACTGCCGCCGGATTTCAACGGTACATATCTGGAGAGGGCTCTCTGGTAATGGGTATCAAAGCGGTAAAGCTTGTAGAGAGAGTAATCATCTTCATACAGCCTGAGTTTCTCCAGATCCTCCCGGTCTCCCATATAGGAGAAGTATTCCTGCATCTCATAAAAAATGTCTGTGCTGTCCGTAACGATCTCCTGCAGCCGGTCCTTGGGAAGTTCCCGGGCAAGCTTCATATACAGGGAAGGCTGTTTTTGGAGGAGACTTCCTCCCGCTGCCGCCCTGGCTCTCTTCAAAAGACTGCCGGCCCGCTCAGCAAGGGTTTCAAACTCTCCTCTGAGCTCCTCCTCCGCAAGGCCCGCAGCGTTCGTGCGGATGACCACGCCCATGCCGGGCTCCGGCAGAAGGCGGAACTGCGCCTTCATCAAAGATTTCAAACGGTCTCTTTCTTCCTGGTCTTTTATTTTTTTGGAGACCTTCCGGGTCCGTTCCCCCAGCGTGAGGACAACATATTTCCCGGTGAAGGAAATATCCTCCCCCGCGACGGGCAGCTTGGTCTTGACCGCGTCTTTCTTGATCTGCACCAGGATGATATCCCCGCCGTACAGCCGGTCCTCATGGCCGGCGGACAGTTTCAGGGCTTTCTCTGCCTTATTTAAGGGGATGTAACATTTCTCCCCGCCGCCTATATCCAGAAAGACTGCGCCGATCCCGTCTGCGATCCGATCCACCCGGGCTGCATAGATGTTTCCGACCGTGACCGGATGGTCTTTTTCTTCACAGTAAAGCTCTGCGGGTACATCGTCCAGGAAGTAACCGCAGCATATTCTATTGTGTTTTGTGGTGATCACCAGTCTGTTTTTCATTTTATTCTTCTTCCGGCCCGACCGGTTCCGTGACCTCCCGACCGATCGCTCCTAAGGGGAGCAGCTTTCCGTCTTCTTTCAGATAAGTTTCCAGCCGGTGGTACATAAAGCCCGCCGGATCATAGTCATAACCCAGATAATTGCAGAAGGCTTCCATCACCGTCTGCGGCTTCAGATTCTGCTCGCTCCCGGCCTGCAGCTTCATGAAGATCGCCTCATCCCCCTGGGGACGGATCTCCAGGATCATCGGAGAGATATCCACTTCCTTCTCGGACCGTTTGGTCTTTTTGAGGATGCGGATCTCCTCCTGGAAATAGAAGGGCTCCACCCGCTTGGTGAAGGCTTCCACGAAATAGTGGGCCTTGCGGAAAGTGACCAGATAATCTGCCGCGGCGGTCTGGGCCATGCAGCTTTTTGTCTTCTTATCGATCTGACGGAATTCCGTCACCGAGATTCCCTCATTCATCTGGGCGTTCATCCGGTCCAGCATCTCCTGGCCGCTGTAGCACCAGTCAAAGGTGATATCCACATACTCCGCCTCACTGGTCATACCGATTCCCAGAGGGGCCGCAAAGCTCATGATCTGGTGGGGGCTCATTCCCTTGGAGAAGGAAACCGGAAGTCCGGCTCTCATGATCGCCTTGTGAAAATATCTCTGCACATCGAGGTGTCCGATGAACTTGAGCACGCCGGTCTTAGTCCACTTTACTCTTGCTTTCAAAGCAAACACCTCCTCCGAATCTGGCTGCACCGCAGCCGGAACATTTCTCCCGGCAATTGGGGGTCACTTCTCCTGCCATAGCCTTATTCCACTCTCTCTTCAGGAAGGCCTTGGTCACCCCGATATCGATAAAGTCCCAGGGAAAGATCTCATCAAGGTCTCTGGGCCGGGTCGTGTAAAAATGGTAATCCAAACCATTTTCTTCCATGGCTTCCATCCAGGCATCATAGTTGAAGTACTCTGTCCAGGCATCGTAGATACAGCCTTTTTTGTAGACGTCATAGATCACTTTCGACAGCCTTCTGTCTCCCCGGGCCAGAATTCCCTCCACCACGGTGGTCTTGGAGTCATGCCATTTGAAGGACAGGCTGCGGTGATTATGCTGTTTTTTAAACTCGTCATTGACGATGTGGGCCCGGTGCTGGTATTCTTCCATCTCGCACATCTGCGCCCACTGGAAGGGGGTGAAGGGCTTGGGAACGAAGAAGGAGCAACTGGCACCCACGCTCACTCTCCCGTGCCGGTATTCTGAGGGCAGCTGATAATAATCCATGGCGATCGTTTCCGCCAGGTGGGCGATCCCTTTCATGTCCTCTTCCGTCTCTGTGGGAAGTCCCATCATAAAATAGAGCTTGACCTTGTTCCAGCCTCCCTTGAAAGCCTCTGTTGCGCCATGGCGGATCATTTCCTGGGTCAGACCCTTATTGATCACGTCCCGCATCCTCTGGGTCCCGGCTTCCGGGGCAAAGGTCAGACTGCTCTTCCTGACATCCTGGACCTTGCTCATCACATCAAGAGAAAATGCATCGATCCGCAGAGAGGGCAGGGAAATATTCACATTTTTCTTCCGGTAATGATCGATCAGATAGTTGCAGAGCCCCGGCAGCTGGCTGTAGTCCGAAGAAGACAGGGAGCTCAGGGAGATCTCATCGTTGCCGGTGGATTCTAAAGCAGCATCTGCCACATCGGTCATCATGGCAAGACTTCTCTCCCGGAGTGGCCGGTAGATCATGCCTGCCTGGCAGAACCGGCAGCCCCGGATACAGCCCCGCTGGATCTCCAGCACACAGCGGTCCTGGGTTACCTTCAGATAAGGGACCAACTGCTTTTTCGGATAAAATGTATGATCAAGATCCATCTGGACCTGCTTTAAGACGGTTGCCGGTGCCTCAGGGATCTTCGGCACAAAGGATCTTATGGTCCCGTCTTCATGATAGGTAACTTCATAGAGGGAAGGAACATAGATACCGGGGATCTGTGCTGCCTTTTTCAGGAAGTCTGCCCGGCTGCCTCCGGCTGCCTTATGTTCTTTGTAAAGATCCATCATCTGATAGTAGACGGTCTCCCCCTCGCCGATGTAGAACATATCAAAAAAGTCTGCCAGGGGTTCCGGATTGTAGGTGCAGGGACCTCCGCCGATCACAAAAGGAGCATCCTCCCGCCGGTCTTTGGCATAAATCCCGATCCCTGCCAGATCAAGCATCTGCAGGATGTTGGTGTAGCACATCTCATACTGGATGGTGATCGCCATAAAGTCAAACATGAAGACCGGGTCCTGGCTTTCCAGGGCAAAAAGCGGGATCCGGTCGATCCTCATCTCCTTGTCCAGGTCTGTCCAGGGACTGAACACACGCTCACAGTAGACATCCTCCCGCCGGTTCAGCATGTCATAGATGATCTGCATGCCCAGGTGGGACATCCCGATCTCATAGACGTCCGGGAAGCACATGGCAAACCGGATATCCACCTTTTCGGGGTCCTTCCTCACCATGTTCACTTCATTGCCAATATAGCGGACAGGCTTTTCTATTTTTAACAGAAGTTCTTCTGTCAGGGCTAAATCGTACATAGTATTCCTCTCAAAAACATTGTTTATTATCCTGCAGCGCAGGCTTCTTTTCATATATAATACATTTTATGTTCCGCAAAACGGAAAAATCATGTATAATAAGGAGGTGCATTCCGTCAGGAAGCACGTTTAATCATTATATCGGGAGTCTCTTCCGATGACAAGATTTATTTTTAAAAATCTAACTAAGGAGAACATCGCATGAACAAAAAAGAAATACTTAGCTATATCATTTACATCGGCGCTGTTGTCATCTTCTCTCTCATGATCATCAAGTTTGTGGGCCAGCGTACCGTCGTTCACGGAGATTCCATGGAAGCGACCCTGCAGGACGGCGATAACCTGATCATGGATAAGATCGGCTATCGGTTCCATGATCCGGAAAGATTCGATGTGATCGTCTTCCCGGGCCTGGAGAATGATTATTATATCAAGCGTATTATCGGTCTGCCCGGCGAGACGGTCCAGATCATAGACGGGAAAGTCTACATTAACGGGAAACTCCTGAAGGACGATACCTACGGCATCACGGATTACATTGATGAGCCGGGGATCGCCGGAGAACCTTTGACGCTGGGTAAGGACGAATACTTCTGTATGGGAGATAATCGTCCGGTCAGTCTGGACAGCCGCTACCCGGAAGTCGGGCCGGTCGAACGGTCGGAGATCCTGGGCCGGGCCTGGGTAAGAGTGTTCCCGGCACCTTTTATCAAACCGTAAGTCTCCGCCAGTCGGAAACCTGTAACCATATAGGACTAGTTACTTAGATAGCCGAATCTTTTCAGCATATCCAGCCTGAAGGGATCCGGCTTTTTTAAGTACAAAGCTTTATACTCATCCAGATTTTCCCGGATCTGCTCCTCCGGAAGATCTGATTGCAGCATGTGGAAACGCTCTTCCAGAGTAAAGGGATAGATTTCTTCAAAAGTATCCAGGCAGAGTGCACAAAGCATGCAGGGATAACCCCTGTAATGCCACTGGAAGGTACAGCCTCCGTCGATATTGACCGCATTACGCCTGTAACAGATCAATCCGGGGGCGCCACCGGACCGACCGTAAGAAGAAATCGTCGGGGTATGCCCATGGATGATAATGTAATCGTCGCAGGGATTTCCCTTGGCCTGCAGGTCCCGGTCCCAGATACAGATCTCCCTTTTTTGTTCTTCAGAAAGATCACTGCGCCGGGGATACCAGGCGTGGGCCAGCTTAAATTCCACATTCCCTGACTCTTTCTCCACCAGGATGGTCTTCTCTACCGGCAGCGAGCGGATGAATTCTATGATGGGTTTCACCGCCTGCAGATCTACCATATCATGCTCCAGGAGCACGTCCGCAAAGTCATAGTAGGTGCCGGGAAACCGGTCCGGTTGTTTGGCCCGGCCTAAATACCACCATCTGGCAAACCGGGAATACCACTCCAGCAGCATATCCTCATGATTCCCGCAAACCGACTGATACTTCCCATCTTCCGTAATATGGTCCATCATCCAGTAAACCGTCTCCAGCACTTTCGGTCCCCGGTCCACGAAATCCCCGACAAAATAGAAAACCGCCTGAGGGTCTTTTGCTTCAATCTTTTGTAACAAAAGGATCATATCGTCATAACAGCCGTGTATATCTCCGATTGCATATTTCATAGCATCTCACCCCAAAGAAAAAATCCGTTATTTGTCCATATTATATGTTTATCCACCAAGTTATCCACATTATCCCCAAAAATCCGGCAAAATCCAGGGAAAAAGCTCTCCCAGACCCCAAAAATACCTTTCCTTCACTGCAAACGGTCTATAAAACAAAAAACTTTTTGTTATTTATATAAATAGCAGAAAGTTTTCATTGATTTTCTCTTGTATCCATGTTATATTGTTAGTGACATAATTTCTGGCGCTGTTCGCAGACGCCTCCTATAAGAGGTCAGGATCCACCCAATTCTGATCTCTTTCCTTTTTTATGCCGTTAAGCTTCTAATAATTCAGCTAATTCTTTTTCTGTCTTCACCTCAAAATCCGGTACTGCATCTTCATCAGTCCGGATCTGATTTCTCCGGTTGATCCACACAGAGGTCCAGCCGGCCTGATTCGCACCACCTATATCATTGTATAGAGAGTCCCCTACAAAGACCAGTTCTTCAGGATCCAGGCCCAGCTTTTCCTGGGCCAGCCGGAATATGCCGACATCAGGCTTATCAAGCCCCACTTCCCCGGAAATAATGATTGCTTCTTCTCTCATAAACCGGGTCAGGGCAAGTCCGTCTATCTTCTGTCTCTGGTAGTCTGCTGCTCCGTTGGAGATCACTCCCAGCCGGTAGGATCCGGACAGGTTGCCCAGCATCCGGATCATTCTTTCACTTAGCTGCAGATGGGATTGATTGTAGAGGTAATGCTCCTGGAAAGTAACCATCTGTTCTTCTGTGATCGGGACCCCAAGGGACGCCATGGATGCCTTAATCCTTTTCCTGTGCAGCTGTGCCATTCCCTCCATGGCATTCTCTCCCGCATCAAGTCTGGCAGACCTTTTGTCATAGACTTTATAGTAGGCTTCGAAGAGATCATCCACGGAAAGGCCCAGACAGTCTTCTCCGAAGGTGTCCACACACGCCCGAATAAATGAATACTTCTGTGCATATAAGGTGTCATCCACATCAAACAGGATCCCCTTGATCGTCTTTCCATCTACCTGCATTCTCTAACTCCCATTCTTTCATTCATGCCGGTCTCATATTGTCAGTCTCCCCTGCCTGATCGCTTCCAGCGCCTCAGTCAGGGACTCAAATACTCCGGTGCATATGGCCGTAAGCTCCCGGTCCGGCCTCATGGTATCAATGATCATCACCGGGCTGCAGCCAGCTGCCCGGGCACCTGACAGACCATTTTTTCCGTCCTCAAATACGTAGCAGTCTTCCGGCTTACAGCCGATCTCCTCCGCTGCCTTTAAAAAAATATCCGGAGCAGGCTTCCCCTGCTCCACCTGGTCACCGCCGATGATCGCATCAAAATACTCTTTGATGCCGGCCCTGGTCAGGTTGGATCCAACGAGATCCGAAGGGCTGCTGCTTGCCACTGCGATCGGTATGCCTTCCTCCCGGAAAAAGGTCAGGATTTCCCTGACGCCGGGTTTTTCCGGCAGTTTTTCCGCTATGGTATCCCCGTAAAGGGAATAGCAGTAGTTCTCAAACTCTTTGATATCGACTTCCGGAAAATAGGTGGCGATCATTTTTTCTCCGGTACCCTTTCCGGTACCGCACATGGCCATCGGGAAGGAAGGGTCCGGATCATCGTCAAACCGGAGAGCGGTAGCCCACCAGCATTCCTGATAGATCCGCTCTGTATCAAAGAGGACACCGTCCATATCAAATATTACGCCTTTTATCATCATTACCTCACAATTTTTTCTGAAGGTTACGGAAAACCTCCAGATATTCTTTCTCCACGGTTCTCCAGTCCTTTTCCTCGAATACCGGCGAAGACGCCAGATCGATCCCCGGATGAGGCCCTACCGGCTGTCCCATCAGGGCCAGAAATTCATAGTAGAGCAGGGTGTGGTCAATCTCCTTGACGACCGCCTGCTCCTCTTCGTCCGGACAGGAGCCGGCATATTTCTGATAGACCATGGAAAGAAGCCGGTCTTCCAGCTCATTGTATTCCGGGATCTGATGCTTGACCGGAGATACGAAGTCTCCCAGATAGGCCTCCGCTGCATCGTGCAGAAAACAGAACATCTGCAGCCGGGGACTTAATCCCCTGGCTTCCGCCTCCTCCTTGCACTCAATACAGTGCTGGGCTACGTAATGCATGGAATGGAAGTGACCGTTGGCCCGGCAGATCATTGCCAGGGCGTGGGCAATATCTTCGATCAGTAATTCTTCCGGCTTGGGATCCAGCGGATTCATGGAAATCCCGGTGTATGTTAATATGTTTTTCTTACTGTTATGACTCATCCATATCTCCCATAAATTGTCCAGTATTTACTCTTTTACAAAATGGATCGTTTTCCCGTTCAATTCCGTCTTAACCTGGTCCGCATAGCCGATGAACACCATCTTGTAGCCACCGCTGTTGATCAGGTTAAAGCCTTTTCCGGTCAGCTGCCAGTCCGCTGCAGTGCTCTGGCCGTCGATCACGATATTGGCTGTCTTGTTCTCCTTCAGGACCACCTTGAAATCCAGGTCTTTCGCAGATTCTTCTTTGCCGTTCACCTCGATCGTAGCAGCTACCCAGGTCCCCACAAACTGACCGCCTGTCGTAGAGTCCGCACAGGCTGCAAGCCCGAAGGCGGCAAGGCATATCATCAGGACCAGAAACATTTTCTTTTTCATAATCAGCCTCCTAAGCAAATGACATAGTATATCTTATTATACATGAAATCCGTAAAATAAAGAAGGGAGAAACAAAAAGCTTCCCTTTCATTTCTCCTTTCCGTCTCACAATTGTTATTCTTTTCCGTCGAAGCAATAAGTACAGAGCTTGCAGGGCGTGATACCAATAGACTTGCATAAGTCATCCAGCCTGTGATAACGCAGCGAAGTGAAGTTCTGCTGTTTGCGGATCGCTTCGAGCATCTTAGCATATCTCTTACTGTTCGGATCTGCATATTCTTCAAGGACTTCCTTAGACACGTCCCCTTCCCGCTCCTGGATGATCCTTCTGGTGATCAGGTCCATATCGGACTTGGACCGGGAGAAATTCAGGTACTTGCATCCGTAAAGCAGAGGCGGGCAGGCCGGGCGGATATGCACTTCCTTGGCCCCGCTCTGATACAGGAACTCCGTCGTTTCTCTCAGCTGAGTACCGCGGACAATGGAGTCATCGATCAGCAGAAGTTTCTTATTCTGGATCAGGGCTTTGACCGGGATCAGCTTCATCTTGGCGATCAGGTTACGCTGGCTCTGCTGAGTCGGCATAAAGGATCTGGGCCAGGTTGGCGTATACTTGATAAAAGGTCTTGCGTAGGGTTTGCCGCTTTCGTTCGCATAACCGATGGCATGGGCAATACCGGAATCCGGGACGCCTGCCACCAGGTCGGGATCAACGCTGTCCCCGTCACGTTTCGCCAGCATCGCTCCGCAATTATACCGCATCTTTTCTACATTCACACCCTCATAGGAGGAAGTAGGATAGCCGTAATATACCCAGAGGAAGGAACAGATCCTCATCTCCTCGCGGGGAGCAGAGACCTCTTCCACCTTATCTTCCGTAATGTAGTCAATCTCGCCGGGTCCCAGTTCCTTGTAATCCTGGTAACCCAGATTATAGTAGGCAAAACACTCAAAAGAGATACAGAAGGCGTCATCCTTCTTACCGATCACCAGGGGGGTTCTTCCCATGCGGTCCCTGGCCGCATAGATGCCATCTTTGGTCATCAGCATCAGGGTCATGGACCCGTCCACGATCTCCTGGACATACCGGATGCCTTCCACGATGCTGTCCTTCTTGCAGATCAGGGAGGCGATCAGCTCCGTGGCATTCACCAGGCCGCCACTCATCTCCTGAAAATGCGTATTCCCATGCTCGTATACTTTCCGGACCAGCTCATCCATATTGTTGATCTTGCCTACCGTGGTGATCGCAAAGCTGCCCAGGTGGGACTGCACCATCAAGGGCTGGGGCTCATAATCGGAGATGCATCCGATCCCCATGTTTCCGTCCATACCGGCGACATCTTTTTCAAACTTTGTTCTGAATGGAGAATTCTCAATATTGTGGATCGCTCTCTGGAACCCCTGCTCCCCGTGAACAGTAATTCCTGCTCTCCTTGTTCCGAGGTGAGAATGATAATCAACGCCATAAAACAGCTCTAACGTACAATCTCTCTTCGCAACAACTCCAAATATTCCTCCCATGAATCTTCCTCCCGTAATCTCCTGGATGTATTTATCATGCTTCCCCCGTTTGATGCTTCTCTACAGTTCGATATTATAACACAAGAAGAGAAAATTGGGAAAGACAAAAAAATGAATCAATATGAATTAATTATGTAAAAAATAAATAAAAAAGGAGCGAAGTCCTTCATTTTTTTCAAGGTAAAGGGCTTCGCTCCTCTGTTTTTTTCAGTGATCTTAGTCAATCTGGTCCAGGACTTCGCCGATGCTGTCATTGATCACCAGCTCTGCCTGATTATCTCTCGGGGTAGATGACCTGTTGATCAGTATCAGGTGTTTGCCCCGGAAGTAATCGATCATTCCCGCTGCAGGATAGACTGCCAGGGAAGTACCGCCGATGATCAGTACGTCCGCCTCGCTGATATACTTAATGGACTTGCGGATCACATCGTTGTCCAGGCCTTCTTCATAAAGAACGACATCCGGCTTGATGGTGCCGCCGCAGGCGTCACATTTCGGCACGCCGGGCGATTCCTTCACATAGTGGGCATCAAAGAATTTGTGGCACTTCATGCAGTAATTACGCAGGATACTGCCGTGAAGCTCCAGGACATTCTTGCTGCCGGCCATCTGGTGCAGACCGTCGATATTCTGGGTGACAACCGCACGGCACTTACCTTCTCTCTCCCACTGGGCGAGCTTCAGGTGGGCCTTGTTGGGCTTGGCGTCAAGAGCCATCATCTTATCCTTGTAGAACTCATAGAACTCCTCTGTCCGGCGGACAAAAAATGTGTGGCTTACGATCGTCTCCGGCGGATACTTATACTTCATGTTGTACAGACCGTCCGTCGACCTGAAATCCGGGATCCCGCTCTCGGTGGAAACGCCGGCTCCTCCGAAGAACACCAGATTATCCGTCCCGGCGATGATCTCCTTTAATCTCTGTATCTTCTGATCCATAGTGCAACCTCCTCCTTGTACATTATTATCCCTCTTAGACCGGCAGCAGCATGATCATCACGTTGAACAGCCCGAGTACCAGGCCGATCAGGGCGCCGATATTGATCACTGCTCCCAGTTCCTTTTTCATGATATACAACACGATCTCCTCCAGCTGTTCGATATCCATAGAGTTGATCCGATCCTCCACGATAACAGAAAACTGCAGGGTCCTAAGCACATTAGGCAGCTGTCCGCGGATAAAATTCTCATAGGTCTTCCAGATGAATTCCGGAATATCCGGTCCTCTCATCTCTATCTTCGCCGCCACTTCCCCATAATTCATATTCTGTATGCGGACGGACTCCGATTCTACCTGATACCGGATCAGGCCATGGAGATTCTCATCAATGTACTCCTGGGCCGCTTCCTCCACCTGGACTTTCACCTTATCCAGGAAGGAACCGCCTAAGAACATGCCCATCATAGAGTCAGCGAGACGCTTTTTGGCTTCCTCCTCAAACTTGTCTGCCAGCAGTTTTGCGGGTTCCATGGCGATGATCTTCCCGCAGATCAGGTCCGTAATATCATCCTCGGTATCTGCAACCAGCTCATTCAGACTGTCCTGGGACATGGCATGCAGGGCAGTATCCCGCAGGCTTTCCTCCGAGGACTTTTGCTGATCGATCCAGTGCTGCACCGCCTCCATCATCTTCTCCTTCAGGTCCTCCGACAGCAGGACAGGGCTCAGCACATCCTCCGTCAGAAGCTGCTGTTCGATCACCTCCCCGGCCGCTTTCGCCAGCCTGGCCTTCCCTTTGGGGATCACACCGGGGGTGAAAGGCAGCCTGTGGCCGAGAAACCTTTTCTCATAATAAGGGAAAAACAACATCTTCACGGCGATCCAGTTGGTGACATATCCTATGACAGCCCCCACCAGCGGGATCATAGCATATTTCCACATATTCAATCTCTCCTTATCTCTTGTTCTGCCCTAATCATATCACGTTCTTCCTGTTCCTTCCAGAATTTCTCCAGAAGAAGTCCGTAATTGTTTTCATGGACCGGATAATAGCTGTCCCAATCTGCAGGGAGCAGTTCCTGATTGCTGCGTTCCAGAAAACGGTCATCCATCAGGAGGATCGTTCCCACGTCCCCGGTGCTCCGGATCAGTCTTCCGGCAGCCTGCAGGACCTTGTTCATACCCGGAAAACGGTAGGCAAAATCGTACCCTTTCTTACCGCGGGCATCGTAGTAGCTCCGGATCATCTCCCGCTCTCTGCAGAGCATGGGAAGACCGGTTCCCACGATCATGACCCCGATGAGCCTTTTCCCCTGCAGGTCGATCCCTTCGGAGAAAATGCTGCCCAGTACACAGAAGCCTACCAGGGCCTGCTTCTCATTTTCTTTGAAACGGTCCAGAAATTCTTCTCTTTCCTTTTCTTCCATGGAGGGCGTCTGGACCAGCAGGTCTGCCACCAGCCCCAGCGTGGATTCGGAAGCCAGGGTGACCACCTCGGAGAGCATCTCATAGGAGGGGAAAAAGATCATATAATTTCCCCTTTGCTTTTCCACCTGGATCTCCAGGTAACGGACGATCTTTCCATACATCTCCGGCCCGCGCCGGCTGTAGCGGCTGGTCACGTCGGAAGTAACCGCCAGAAGCCGGTGTTTATGGTCAAAGGGAGAGGGAATAAAATAAGCATTATTCCGGTCTCCTCCCAGCAATTCCCGGAAATAACGGATCGGGAGCATAGTAGCGGAGAAGAAAATGCAGGCCCTCACTCCTTCAATATACTCCTCCAGCTGGCCGGACGGATCCACGCACATCAGGAAGATCTCCAGGCTCCTCCCCTTCCCCTGGCCGTAGATCAGATAGCCCCCGTCCATGGTATCAAGAATATAGTAAAAATGGTGGAGGTGAAAATAAAAGTTCACCACCTCATCCCGTTCTTCAAAATTCTCATGGTCTTTCAGGTACTCCTCCAGCTTGCCCAGCAGGTGGAGCAGGGGATAGTAGAGCCCATCCACCTCATTGAGGAGGAATACGCCTTCCGGCAGGCTGGTGGAACCCGAAGGATCCGTCTCTTCCCCGGCCTTTTTAGAAAAGCCGGTCAGAATACGGTCGCAGCGGTTCAGTGCTTTATGGACCACCTTGGACCTGACCCGGAATATTTTCTTCTGATCAAGAAAATCCCCATGGCACAGGGAAGCGCTGTACATCTCTCTGGCCCGGTCCAGCAGGTTGTGGGCTTCATCCACCAGAAGCACCTGCTTCTTCGCACCACTGTCCAGGAACATACTTTTCCGGTTTACATGGGGGTCAAATACATAGTTGTAATCGCAGATTACCAGATCCGCCCAGGCTGCCGCCTCAAAGGACAATTCATAGGGGCAGACCTGAAACCGCTCTGCAAACTCCAGGACAGCCTCTCTGTCGATCCGGTTCTTTTCCTGAAGCAGTTCGTAGAGAGCCTGGTTGATCCGGTCATAATGCCCCAGAGCCCTGGGACAAGCCTCCGGATTGCAGTCCACCTCATCCAGGATGCAGATCCTCTCCTTTGCGGTGATGGTGACGGACCTGAGGCTTAAGTTCTGCTCCTCCAGGATCCGGATCGCCTCCTGGGCCGCGGTCCTGGTGATGGTTTTCGCGGTGAGATAATAGATATGTTCCGCCTTCTCTTCCCCAATCTCCTTGAGAGCGGGATAGAGAGTGGACATGGTCTTCCCAACCCCGGTGGGCGCCTGCAGAAAAACAGCCTCCCCCTTATCCACCGCCTGCCAGGTAAGAGCTGTCAGCTTCTTCTGACCCGGCCGGAAAGGAAAGGGGAATTCCAGGGCACGGATGCTCCGGTTACGGCTGATCCGGCTGCCGATATAAAGAGCAGCCCACATCCTGCAGGAATCCAGCAACCGGCCGAACCAGCCGGTCAGTTCCTCCATGGAACAATCCTCTGAAAAATACCGGATCTCCTCCGTCTCCATATGGCAGTAAGTGATCCGAACCCGGATCCGGCTAAGATCCGCCTGCAATCCGTAAATATAAGCATAGCACCTGGCCTGGGCAAGATGAAGAAACTCCGGCTCCTCCATTTTCTCCAGATTCTGATAGACACACTTGATCTCGTCGATCAGGACCCCATCTTCCTTCCGGTCCTCGATCCCATCCGCCCGGCCTTCGATGACCAGTTTATAACTGTCGGCATCCCATCTGCCTTCCGGGTCTTCCGGCAATCCCCACTCCATCCGGAGCGGCACCTCACTCATATAGGAAGGTTTCTGGGCCTTCTGGATCTTACGGTGAAGTCTTGCCCCCTCTAACATGGCATCCGGATTCATGGTCACCGCAGAGCCGGTGGTCATATCTCCCTGACGCAGAAGGAACTCGACCAGGCTTCGCACAGATATATGTAATTTGTTCTTTTTAAGCTGGAACATGGACGGTCCTTTCTGGAGACAGGGGACGGTCCTCTGTCTCCGGAAAAAGAAAATGTCCACAGTGATGGGCAAAAATCACTGTGGACACCTTCTGTATAATACTAACCTTTAACTTAGGGGATTACACCATTATAATACTACAACTGAAAAAGATTTTCATGTTCATGTTATATAATTTATTGCTTTCATTAAAAAACAATTTTGTTACTTTTGAAACATGATAACAAGAAATTCCAGTTATTCCTATGGTTACAGGCTAGAGTGTCTATTATCTTTGTCCTCTCTGTCACGATCAGGGCAGGTGTGCAAGGATGGCCGGGATCAGCTGTTTCTTCCTGGAAACGACGCCAGGAAGCTCTGCGCTGTTCTCGCCCGGTTCCACACCGAATGCCTCCCCGATCACGTCCTTACAGATCTCGCCAACCATCAGCAGATTGGTGGATTCCGTGAGGATATCTGTCATCATGAAGAGTACCATGTCAAGATTATTGCTGGAACGAACTTCTTCCATATAGGGCAGCAGCTTCTCGGAGCAGGCTGCCAGTTCTTTCTTGTTCATGGACGAAATCTGGCCAACACCGAAGTTTACATTCTTGTCCGTGAACTTCTTGAAGTCCTGATAGAAGATCTCATCCGCTGTCTTGGCTCTCAGATTACTGCCGGCATCAAACATATCCATGGCGTACTCATCAATATCCACGTCCGCGATAGCAGCAAGCCGTTCCGCGATCATGCGGTCCACCACGGTACAGGTCGGAGACCGGAAGCTCAGAGTATCCGAAAGGATCGCCGACAGAAGTAATCCTGCAATGTGCGGCGGAATATCGATTCCGTTCTCATCGTACATCTGGGTAACGATGGTAGCGGTACATCCTACCGGCTGGTTACGGAAGTACAGAGGAGCGGTAGTCTCGATATTACCAAGTCTGTGGTGGTCGATGATCTCAAGGATCTCGGCTTCATCAAAACCGTCAACAGCCTGGGTCTTCTCATTGTGGTCTACCAGGATCATTTTCTTTCTTTCAAGGTCAAGGAGGTTCCGGCGGGACATCATGCCCAGGTAATTCCCTTCCTTATCTATGATCGGAAAATCTCTCACTCTCTGCTTGGCCATAACTTCCTGGATATCCTCCACGAAATCATTGTCTCTGAAAGTGATCAGATCCTTTTTTGTCATAAAATGTCTCACCGGCATGGAATGGTTCAGCAGGCGGGCTACGGTATAGGTATCAAAGGGTGATACGATAACACGGCAGCCATGGTCAGCCGCGATCCGGCGGATCGTCTTGGATACTTCCGTTCCCGTACAGATGATGATACACTGGGCATCCATCTCGATGGAGCACAGCTGGGCCTCATAGCGGTTGCTCAGAAGAACAATATCGTTGGGCTCGATGTAGCTCTCAAGAATATCCAGGTTCGCAGTTGCCACCACGACCTTACCATCATCCACAACGCCGTTGATATCTCCCACGACCATCTCACCGTCGATCGTCTCCACGATATTCTTGTAGCTGGTCTGGGCATCAGAAAGAATACGGCTGTCATACACATCCATATCGGAATAGGCAATATCACCGATGGTGATGATTCCCTTTAACTTCTTCTCATCAAGAATCGGAAGGGATACAATATGGTCCTTCCTCATCTTATACCAGGCATTCTTCAGGGAAAGTTCGCTGCTGATACCGGGAGTCTCCCTGTATTCAATATCTGAAACCTGCGGGCGGACATCATTAATATAATAAGGCGGCTCTACCTGAAAGTGCTCCAGTACGAACTGGGTCTCTTCATTCACCTGTCCGGCCCGGGATGCTATATAATTCACATCACCGCCGTCCCTCTCGTTCAGTGTATTCTTAAGATAGGCATAGGAAAGGGCGGAGCAGATAGAGTCTGTATCCGGATTCTTATGTCCGATGATATACACATTCTTTTTCTTTTCCAAAATAAACCTCCTCTTTTGTTATCGTTAGTATTATTACACCCTGGCAAAAAAGTACGATGATCATTCTTTTCCACCTGGTATTATTGTAAATAAATTCTGTTTCTTTTTCAACTGTTTTTCATGAAAGAGACCCCGGTATTCCTTCCTCGAATAACCTTTTAATTCAAAGACCGGAATGTTCTCACTAAAACGGTTTAAAAAGGTGGCAGCTTCCTCCGCTCTCTCCCTGGAGGAGAAATGGATACTCTCCAGTTCCTTCTCTAAAGTCTCAGCTTCCTCCCCGTTCTGTACCCGCTCCACAAAACTTCTTACCGTAACATTTACTTCATAGTAGTTCATCCGGACATCATTGAAGAGCAGGCCTGCCAGCTCCCCGAGCCCGGGCCATCCGTTGTTGATCCCGCCTGTCTCACACAGTTCGATCAGTTCTTTCCTGCTGAACTTCTTGTAGTCCAGGTCCGCACGCTCCCGAAGATACATCATCAGCAGATCCGGATTCTTTACCCCGTGATACTGAAAATACTGGTTTTTCTGATGAACATCCTGGAGTATATTACCGAAGGACCATAAGGCGCACCGGCCTTTCAGGAACATCAGGAACTCCTCGTAGCTGACGACACTGCTGCTGATCTTCAGAAACTGTTCATAGAGAGTGTCCGTCTTCATGAAGCCGTAAACATACATCATGCCGATGATGATCTTCTCCCACTCATCATACATCTTCATGGTCCCTCGGCTTTTTTTGCTCTTTAAAAGAAAATAAAAGCGGTCCTTCATCTCTTCGATCACATAGATCTTATTAGGTTCTTTCGTGACCGGATTGCCCCGGCGGTAGGTCAGCAGCCCGAAGATCTGAAGGTATTCCATGTAGTTCCAGTGGAGATCATCCATGAACATCTCTTCATTATCCCAGACCTGAACAAGAAAATGAAGCATGTCCCCGGACAGCATATGCAGGATCCGTGTCTGATCCTCGCAGAACTCATCATGCAGAAGCATCAGGTAGACATCCTTAGGCAGCCCCTCCTCCACAGTGGCACCCATGCGGGAAAGCACTGACTTAACTGTCTCCACGGGAGTAGCGCTCATGACAGAATGGGATGTATAGTCCGATGCCACAACAATTGCCTTATCCGTATGAAATTCTCCTGCCATGTTTTCCTCCCTTCCAACTGAGAAAAATAACTTATCCCCAACACAATACAAAAAGCGGCATTCCCTCAGGAATGCCGCCAGTCATTCATATGTCAGTCTTCGACCCTATGCATTCCGTCCACAGCACTTTTTGTACTTTTTGCCACTGCCGCAAGGACAAGGATCATTCCGTCCGACCTTCGGAGGCTTTACAACGGTCTTAGACTTCTTTTGTTCAAGATAGAGCTCTTTTCTGCGCTCTTCGCTGAGAAGATCATCCCACTGAGGGAGCTCATAGAGCCAGTCCGCCTTTGCTCCGACCATATTATAGTAAAGTTTTTCTTTATCATAATCAAGAGATACCACGGTATCCTCTGTCATATCATCAATGGGATTCGGGACCTTTAAACTGTCATTGATCCCATCTAAGAACCCGACAAAATAAGTGAGCTCCATACCATACTTTTCGGCAAGTTCTTTTACCGTGCCGCTTACCGGCTCATCAGGAGTCGCAAGGATCTGCTCGTAAACAGCCTTCTCCTGGTTGAAATAACCAAGCCAGAACTGCTGGCCTTCCCTGGATCTGTCATCATGATTGTAAGCGAATTCTCTCCAATCTTTTAACAAAGACATAATGATCTTCCCTTCTTGTCTTAATGATTATGGCGATATCTTATCTTCATCAAGTATAGCAAAAATATCGCCTAAGTTCAATTAGAATAAGTCTACTTTACCGGAATTCTTATCGTTGATCACATAATATGCAGAAGCATCTTCCGGTTTGATATAGATGTTGAGCATCTCGATCTCCTCTTCCTTATGTCCCTCTTCCACATACTGCTTTTTGATCCTGGCTACGATATCATTCAGTGCAGACTCCTGGCCATGATACTGAACAAATACATTCCTCTTACCATGAGTACACTTCTTGGTCTCTTCTTTCTTTGTTACTTTAGCTGCAGTTTCTTTCACTTTTTTGGCAGCCTTGCTTCCGGTTTCCTTAGCCTTATCCGCTGTCTTTTTCGCCTTGGCAGCAGTGGTCTTTGCCTTGGCAACCGTTGCCTTTGCCTTGGAAGCAGTAGTCTTTGCCTTGGAAGTCTCTTTTGAAGTCTCCTTGGAAGTCTCTTTCTTTGTCTCTACTTCGGGCTGCTTTGTATCTGCTGCAACAGTTGCGATTGTCTCTGTAGTCTCTTCTGTAACCGGTGTCACAACCTCGGGAGCTGTCTGAGTCTTCTTTGCTGCTGTCTTTGTTGTTTTCTTGGTAGCTTTTTTACTTGTTGCCATGAAAAATCACTCCTTTTTCAATAAATGTATTAACAATGATCTATATAAAGAAAAAAACTGGAACGAGCCAGTTTTTCCGAAGCACGAGACGGGATTCGAACCCGCGACCCTCGCCTTGGCAAGGCGATACTCCACCACTGAGCCACTCGTGCATATATAATTAAGGATGCACCTTAAAAACTGAACACAGATTACGTCATTTCTTTCAGATGACAATTTTTTTCTCACCAGAACCTTTCGATCATGCCTAAGATCAAGCGCCCGACCGATTAGTAGCAGTCAGCTCCATAC
>CAMOYC010000012.1 GCA_946629665.1 uncultured Lachnospiraceae bacterium | reverse complement strand
CCGTCTCCGGTTTGTATTCCGTTCCCGTCAGAAATGCCAGAAGGCCGGCGACCAGAATGATCACAAGGGCGATCAGGACAAACAGGATCAGAATGAGTTTTCTGCAAATGCTTCGGACCATCATGATTCTTTCTTCATTTCATAAACAACATTTCCTCTGTATATCGTCATGGCAACCTGAATGTCCTTAATCCGGTCCGGATCTACCTGATAGGGATCCTCGGAAAGCACGGTGATGTCTCCGTATTTGCCACTTTCGATACTGCCCTTCTTATCTTCCTCAAAGGCACAGTAGGCTCCGTCGATCGTAAACATACGCATGGCTGTATGGATATCCACATTGTTTTCCGGGTAGGACTGATGAAGGGCGGCATGGATTCCCAGTATGGGATCCATGGGAGTCACGCCGGAATCCGACCCGCCTCCGACTACGATTCCCGCCTCCACAAATTTCTTCAGCGGATAACCTCTTCTCTCCCTCTCTGTCCCGAGCCGGAGATTATAGACGGACCCTTCTCCCCCTCTGAGATAGGAGAAGGAAGGCTGGGTGGAGATCACGCAGCCAAGCTTCGCCGCCCGCTCGATATCCCGGTCATCGCAGAAGCCGAAATGTTCGATCCGGAACCGGTGGCCCTGGCAGGGATATCGCTCCAGCGATTTCTCCAGGCAGTCCAGGACAAAACGGATGCCTCTCTGGCCAATCGCATGGAAGCCGGCCTGCAATCCGTTTTGGTGGGCCCTGGTAATGTGGTCCACCACAAACTCTTCCGTGAAATAGATCACACCGTTAGTATCGCCGTCCTCATAGTTGTCGTCAAAGGCCGCGGTCCGCGATCCGATGGACCCGTCAAGGAGCATGTCCGTGCCTGTTCTGGACAGCCCATACTCTAAGATATTATCAATGTTATCTGTATCCCAGTAAAGAAGGATATCCAGGGGGAAGTTTTTCTGTTCCTGCAGGAAAATGGGAATGTCCTTGTCCGAGAACATGTCCCCGCCTTCCATGCCGTGGATCGTGGTGATCCCCTTTCTCACAGCCTCCTGAGCAGTATAATGCAGCATCCGGGCCCGCTGCTCGTCCGTCATCCTCACCTCATTAAAAAATGATCTGGCGATTCCGTTAGCCTTGTCATGGAGTCTGCCTGTGGGCTCCCCGTTTTCATCTTTTATGATACCCGGTTCATTTCCTTCAAAACCAATCTCTTCGTAAGCCTTGCTGTTGACGAGGGTATAATGGAGTCCCCTGTCAATGAAGAAAATGCCTCGGTGACTGATCACCTGGTCCAGCTCCTGCCTGGTGGGAGGTCTTTTCTCCGCGAGTCTGGACTCATCCAGCCTGGAGCAATAGATCCAGCTGTCACTTCCCTTATCTTTCTCATCGGCCTCCCGGATCAGATCCATGATCTCGGAGATGGACTTGCAGTCGTAAACGTCGATCCCCGCAGCGTTCAGACCGGTGCCCATGACATGGACATGGCAGTCATGAAGCCCGGGTACTGCTGTCTTTCCCTGCAGATCCAGCTTCCGGATATCCTGGTCAGGAGAAGCGTCGGCGATCTCTTCCATTTCTTTAGCAGAGCCCACCGCTTTGATGATCCCGTCTTCGATCAATACTGCCTCGGCCCTGCTGCCTGCCTCATCCATGGTAATGACCGTTCCGCCATATAATAATAACTTGCTCATTGGTCTCCTCTTCTTATTTCAGCCAGCCGGATGCATGCTGTACTGCCTTATTCCAACCATCCATCAGTTTTTTACGTTCCTCATCCGTCAGTCTCGGCTCAAACCGTTTCTCGCACTGCCACTTGGAAGCAACCTCTTCCATATCCTTCCAGAATCCGGTAGCAACGCCAGCAAGATAAGCCACCCCAAGGCAGGTGGTCTCTGTGATCACCGGCCGCTCAACGGGCACGCCAAGAATGTCCGCCTGGAACTGGCAGAGGAAGTCATTCTGTGCTCCGCCGCCGTCTGCTCTGACCGCCTTGATCTCTACACCTGCATACTCAGCCATGGAGTTGAAAGATTCTGCAACCTGGTAAGCCATCGCCTCGATCGCTGCCCGGCAAAGATGAGCTTTGGTGGTTCCTCTCGTGATACCGATGATGGTTCCTCTCGCATAAGGATCACTGCCGTTCGGCAATCCCGCGAAGGCAGGAACAAAATATACTCCTCCGTTATCTTCTACGGAATTCGCCAGTTCCTCTGCTTCCTTGGCATTGGTAACCACACCTGCTCCGTCTCTGAGCCACTGGATCGCAGATCCGGATACGTTCGCAAAACCTTCCAGGGCATAGCGCTGTTTCTCTGCAATATCGTTGGCAGTCTCAATAACCAGGCCGGTGGCAACCGGAATGTTCTGCGGCAGTTTCTCTCCCGCATTCAGGACAATGAAAGAACCAGTTCCATAGGTATTCTTGATCATACCCGGCTCGATACAAGCCTGGCCAACAGCAGCTGCAGTCTGGTCGCCGGCTGTCGCAGCGATCGGCACTGCGTGTCCGAAGAATACATCCGGATCGGTGTCCACAGAGAACTCTCCTGTGATGACAAGCTCAGGTAGGATCTCTCTCGGGATTCCAAACTCGGCAAGAATATCCATATCATAGTCAAGCTTCTTTACATCGCCCATCAAGGTGAATGCCGTGTTGGAGAAGTCTGCAACGTGCGCCTTGCCGCCGGAGAGCTTCCAAACCAGCCAGGTGTCGATCCATCCAAAGAGAATCTTTCCGGCTTCGATATCTTTTTTCACCTCCGGATAATTCGCCATGATCCATTCGATCTTCGGCGCAGTGCCGTTGGTCGTAGCGACACAGCCTACCGTGTCATACTTGGAATCTCCGTACTTCTCATTAAACTCCGCAACCCGGTCCGCAGTTCTCATATCCTGCCATACGATAGAAGGACACACTGCCTTTCCGGTCTCCTTGTCCCAGAATACGGTGGTCTCTCTCTGATTGGTAATACCGATCGCCACCAGGTCATTGAAATCCAGATTCCCCTCATCCACACATTTTTTTATCATGGACATGGCAACATCAAAAATCTCATTCGCGTCATGCTCCACCCAGCCGGGCTCCGGAAAATGCTGTGTAAATTCCGAATAAGCATTGGACAAAATGTTGGAATCATGGTCAAAAGCAATGGCCCGGATTCCCGTAGTTCCCGCGTCAATTCCAATAATAAATTTTCCCATTTTTCTACCTCCTCCGGAGATGGAGACTTCTCCGTCTCTTTCATTAAATAATACCCCTGAAGACAAGGAACCGTACCTTGTCTTCCATCATATAGTTTACAATTTAAAGATACCAAACCAATAGACAAACATCAATCATTTTATCTCTCGAAACAAACTAAAATGAAACAAAAAGCGACAGAGAACCGTCCCCTGTCTCCTTGATTCAGAAGGGTTCTTAATGTATGATAGAAACATAATTGTCTTTACAAATATTCAAATGACTTTTATGAAAAACGGAGGGGAAAATGAGAAAAACAAAAATCATCGGAACGATAGGACCCGCCAGTGAGGATCCGGCTGTTTTTAAAGCAATGTGTGAGGCCGGCCTCAACGTGGCCAGATTAAACTTTTCCCATGGGACGCATGAGGAACACCAGCAGAAGATCGACATGATCAAAAGCGTTCGTGAGGAGCTGAATCTGCCCATCGCGATCATGCTGGACACCAAAGGACCGGAATACCGTATCAGGGCTTTCCGGAATGGCAGTGTGGCCCTGGAGGATGGCGCAAAATTCACTTTCACAACACGTGACCTGGTGGGAGACGAGACCATCGTGTCGGTCAATTACAAAGGACTGGCAGAAGACCTGGAGGTGGGAGACCGGATCCTGGTAAACAATGGACTGGTTATTTTTGAGGTGGAAAACATAAAAGGCACTGAAATTGAGTGCAAAGTAATCACGGGGGGCGTGCTTTCTAACCAGAAAAGCATGAGTTTCCCCGGAAAAGTGATGCATCAGGAATATCTGAGTGAGCAGGACAAGGAAGATCTTCTCTTCGGAATTCAAAATGAAGTGGACTTTGTTGCGGCTTCCTTTGTTTCCTGTAAGCAGGATGTGCAGGCCCTCAGGAATTTCCTGCATAAGAACGGTGGTGACCGGATCGATCTGATTGCAAAAATAGAAAATCAATCCGGCATAGACAATATCGATGAGATCTGTTCTGCCTGCGAAGGAGTCATGGTAGCCAGGGGAGATCTGGGAGTGGAAGTACCCTTTGCGGAGCTGCCGGCCATCCAGAAATACCTGATCACCAAGTGCCGCCTCCTCGGAAAACGCGTCATTACTGCAACAGAAATGCTGGAAAGCATGATCACAAATCCCCGTCCCACCCGGGCTGAGATCAGTGATGTCGCGAATGCAGTATATGACGGAACCAGTGCCATCATGCTCTCCGGAGAATCTGCAGCCGGAAAATATCCTGTAGAGGCTGTGCGAATCATGGGAGAGATTGCAGAAGAAACCGAAGGCCATATCAATTACACGGAGCTTTTCCACACCCAGAAATTCCATATCCAAAACCGGGTGGATGCAATCTCCCATGCAGCATGTACCATGGCGATTGACCTGAATGCCCAGGCCATTATCGTCACCTCGATCAGCGGGCTCACAGTCCGTATGGTATCCCGATTCCGGGCTCCCATCACGATTCTGGGATTTGCGACAAATAAACCGGCATGGAGAAAGCTCTCCCTGTCCTGGGGTGTCCTTCCTGTTCTCACGGAACACTTCCCCAGCATGGAAGTCCTGAATTACTATGCCCTGCGGGCAGCTAAGTCCGTACTGCATCTGGAATCCGGCGACACTGTCGTAATGACAGGTGGTAACACCAGTGGCCAGAGCGGAAACACAAACGTCATTCGAATCGAAACCATCGAATAAAATGGAGACAGCAAGGAGACAGGGGGCGTCCCCTGTCTCCAATCACAATCTTCTCTATTTTCTATTGATTTTACAGTCCAAAATATCTTGCAGCGTTCTTGTAAGAGATGCCCTCCACGATCTTCTTCAGGGAAGCATCGTTGTTGGGATACTCGCCGTTCTCTACCCAGTTGCCGATCAGATTACACATGATCCGGCGGAAGTAGTCGTGCCTTGCATAGGACAGGAAGGACCTGGAGTCCGTCAGCATACCAACAAAATTACCTAAAAGGCCAAGGTTAGCCAGAGACTTCATCTGTTCTTCCATTCCGCTCTTGGTGTCGTTGAACCACCATGCACTTCCGTGCTGGATCTTTCCGGGAACCTCGTCAGACTGGAAGCAGCCGATCATGGTACCGATCTGCTCATTGTCCGCAGGATTCAGGGAATAGATGATGGTCTTGGGACATTCGTTTGTCATGTCCAGTGCGGACAGGAAGCGGGCAATGTCCTCGCCGCAGGTGTTCTGGGCGATCATGTCGACACCGGTGTCGGGACCCATTTTCCTGAACACTCTCTCGTTGGCATTCCGGTAGCAGCTGTAGTGGAGCTGCATGGCAATATCAAGGCGATGATAAGCCTTGCCAAGGGCCATCAGGACTGCGGTCTGATATTTCTCCGCTTCTTCTGTACTGATATTCTCCCCTTTCATGACCTTCTCATAGGCTGCCTCCACTTCCTCCTCGGAAGCCGGGCGGAAAGGAATATAGTCAAGGCCATGGTCACTCGCGCGGCAGCCGACCTTCGCAAAGAATTCCAGGCGCTCGATCAGGGCATCAATCACTTCCCCGGCGGTAGCCAGTTCCTTCTTGCCGACCGATGCAGCAAGCTGACCGATGTAGGCTGCAAATCCTTCTTTGTTGATGTTGATCGCCTTATCCGGGCGGAAGGAAGGGCAGACCTTTACATCGATCGTAGGATCTGCGGCAATCTTCTCATGCCACTCTAAGGAGTCAACCGGATCATCTGTCGTACCGATGAAAGCCACGTTGGACTGTTTGATCAGGCCGCGGACTGTCATGTTGGGATCGTTTCTCAACATGTCATTGCATTTATCCCAGATTTCCTTAGCATTATCAACGGTAAGGGCCTCAGTCACACCGAAGTACTTGTGAAGCTCTGCATTGGACCAATGATACATGGGATTGCCAATGGCCATCTCCAAAGCCTCTGTAAACTTTAGAAACCTCTCAAAGTCTGGTTTATGACCGGTGATATAATCCTCCGGGGTTCCGTTGGACCGCATGACACGCCACTTATAGTGGTCGCCAAAATAGCTGCCGTCCGGATTTTCTCCGCCCAGCCATACCTCTGCGATGTTGTCAAAGCGGCGGTCCTCATAAATCTCCTTCGGAGAGATATGGCAGTGGTAGTCTACCAACGGCATCGGATCTGAGTAGTCATGGAAAAGGTGCTTGGCCGTCTCTGTTTCCAGCAGGAAATCTTTGTCCATAAAAGGTTTCATGATTATCTCCTTCTTTCTTTAAAAAATGTTATTAAGCCATGCTGATCATCATAAAACAACGCCATCCTTGAAGATGGATATCTCACGGAAGCCCTTGCGTTCCGCACAGGTCTCCTGGCCGGAAGCTACCTGGCAGACCTGCTCGAGCAGGTCGACACCGGCCTCATCCAGAGTCTTCAGACCATCCGCTACAAGACCGGCATTGAAATCGATCCAGTTAGCCTTCTTGGTGGCAAGAGGAGTGTTGGTGGCGATCTTCATGGTCGGCACCGGTGCTCCGAAAGGAGTTCCTCTGCCGGTGGTGAAGAGGATCAGATGGGCTCCTGCGGCCGTGAGGGCTGTGCAGGAAACCAGGTCATTGCCGGGCCCGTATAAAAGGTTCAGGCCCTTTTCCGTAACCTGACCGCCGTAATCTATGACATCAACGATCGGGGCTTTACCGCCCTTCTGGACACAGCCGCAGGACTTGTCTTCCAGGGTGGTAATTCCGCCCTGTTTATTTCCGGGGCTGGGATTATCATAGACCACTTCATTGTGGCTGATAAAATAATCCTTAAAACCGTTAAGCATGTTGGAAGCCTTTTCAAAGATCTCCTGGTTGATACAGCGGTTGATCAGGAAATTCTCTGCCCCGAACATTTCCGGCACCTCCGTCAGGATCGTTGTGCCTCCCATGGCTGTCATGAGATCGGAGAATCTGCCGACCGTAGGGTTGGCTGTGATGCCGGAGAGGCCGTCGGACCCGCCGCATTTCATGCCAACTACCAGTTCGCTCACCGGAATCTCTTCCCGTTTAAACTGGCCGGCATAGGCTGCCAGCTCCTTCAGGAGTTCGGACCCTGCCTCGATCTCATCCTCCACCGACTGACAGGTCAGGAACTTCACTCTCTGCGGATCATAATCCCCCAGTTCCTCCACAAACTGGTCATGGGTCAGGTTTTCACAGCCCAGGTGCAGTACCAGAACTGCCCCCGCATTGGGATGTTTTACCAGAGCAGCTAACAGTCTTCTGGTCTGGGCATGGTCATGGCCGGTCTGGGAACAGCCGAAGGGATGGGTAAACGTGTAGAGGCCGTCAATGGTTCCCTCCACCAGGTCCTGATTGGCATGAACCAGAGCCTTGGCAACGTCATTGACACATCCCACGGTGGGGATGATCCAGAGTTCATTGCGGCTGGCCGCTCTCCCGTCCTTTCTCCGGTATCCAAGAAATGTTTTCGGCTCTATGGGCTCCATCTCCCGGACAGCCGGCTCATAATTGTATTCCACCTCCCCTTTCAGGTTGGTGGCCATGTTGTGGGTGTGGACCCACTGTCCGGCCTTGATCTCCTTCGTCGCATGGCCGATGGGCAAGCCGTACTTCATGATCATATCTCCGGCAGCGATATCCTTCAGCGCCATCTTGTGCCCCTGGGGTATCTCTTCGGAAGCTGTCGCACCGCCGAACGCTGTGCCGGCAGGAGCCGGATGGAGGGCGACTGCAACATTATCAATATCATTAATCTGAATAAAAACAGGCATAATTACCTCCAAATGATGAATCTGTACTTCGCAGGCACCTGTATGCCTTATCCTACAGGCAGTCTGCGTAAGCCTTAAGGGCTCCTTCTTTGCGAATCTCGTCAAGGATCCTTGCCGCTTCTGCTTCAAATCCCGGAATCTTTGTCAGATCCTGTCCCCACATCTGCTCGTTGGTCATCACAGCATGCGCCAGGGCTGCTGCGTCATCATCCTTATGATCATAATAGAACTCCAGTACCCAACGGTCATCTGAGATCGTGTAGGTATTGCCTTTTGGCCTTCTGCAGACCAGACCCGCTTCTGTCAGCTCCTGGATTTCATTGGAATAAAATGCCATGTAAGCCGCAAAGCTCGTAGTCAGGCAGGCCGGCAGCTTCCCGGTCTTTTCCAGATACTCCTGGAAGCTGGGGAAATTCCTTGCCTTCCACTTGGCAGTGGAATTTAAGGAGATCGTCATCAGCTCATGATTGACGAAGGGGTTGTTGAACCGGTCCTGAACAGCGGCAGCGAAGGACATCAGATCCTCCTTCTCCAGCGGCAGGGTTGGAATAACCTCATCGTAGAGCATTTTGTTCATAAAACCGAGAACCGTCTCATCTTCCATACACTCGCGAACAATGTCAAAGCCGGCCAGATAAGCACCCAGAACGAATCCGGTATGTGCCCCGTTTAAGATACGTACCTTTCTCTTCTTGTAAGGTGTTACATCCGGCACAACAGGACAGTTGAGTCCGGCCGCCTTAAAGGGAAGCTGTTTCTCCAGCCATTCGGGGCCCTCAATGTTCCACACTCCGAACACTTCTCCCACAACCAGAAGAGGATCTGCGTAGCCATGCTCCTTTTCCAGGCGTGCCACTTCTTCCGGATCCCGGATACGGCCGGGAACGATCCGGTCAACCAGGGTAGAACAAAATGTACATTTGTCGTTCACGTATTCTTTGAATCCGTCCTCCAGACCCCACTGATCAATATACTGGTTCACACAGCGGAGGAGTTCCTTGCCGTTGTTGTCTATAAGCTCGCAGGAGAGGATCACCAGCCCTCCCTTGCCTGCCTTAAAGCGCTCATAGAGAACCTGGGTAAGCTTGCCGGGGAAAGAATTCGCCGGTTTGTCTGAGAGACTGCAGGCCGGATCATAAACAATTCCGGCCTCGGTCGTGTTGGACACGATATATTCCAGGTCATCAGACCGGGCAAGATCCATCATGGACTCGTAATCTGCCTCCACATAGGGATTGAGGCAGCGGGATACCGAGGAGATCACACGTTTTCTGTCAACCTTCTCGCCGTTCTCCCGTCCTCGGAGATACAGGGTGTAGAGGCCTTCCTGCTTGTTGATCATCTCCGCAAGTCCGGGCTTAATGGGCTGGATCAGGACACATTTGCCGTTCCAGCCAACTTTCTCATTGGATACATCAAACCAGTAATCCACAAATGCACGGAGAAAATTACCTTCACCAAACTGCATTACTTTCTCCGGTGCCTTTTCCAGGATGTATCCGTCATAACCGGACTTCTTCAAAACATCATAATTCAGAATATCCATGGTTTCTTTTCTCCTTTTTTCTAAATAATGCTATATCAGGTATAAAGGATCAGGGCGATCATTTCGATCGGTTCATCAATCGCCTCGATCGAATGGCATTCTCCATCACCGCAATAGTAGACATCTCCGGGCTGGACATCGACAATCGTGCCATTGTCATTATACTTTCCATGTCCTGAAAGAATGTAATAAGTCTCTGCATCTCCCTCGTGGGTGTGAAGGCCGATCTTGCTTCCCGGATATACTGTCGTATGGCCGAAAACACGCCCCTTGTTTTCCATCTCATCAGGACCGTTTAAAAGACTCCTTACGGTAATCTCTCCGATTCCGTTAAAGGGGGCCGGTTTTCTGATACTTTCCTTGTCTTTACTTCTTCTGATCATTTCTTTCCTCCTGATCATAGAAAATTATTAAGCAAGAGGCCACCGGCAGAGCAGGTGGCCTCGGCTGTTAACAATCTTACTCAGCTGAAATAAACAAACTGCGCATTGTTATAGTAGATATCTTCAAGCTCTTTCTCGGAGAATACCTTGGATTTCTCCAGATAATCTGTCAGATGTTCATAGCTGTCCTGTGTTGCAGCAAAAGGAGCATCTGTGCCCCACATCATCCTGTCGGCACCAATGATATCCTTAGCCTCTGCCAGAATATCAACCGTCTCGGGGTAAGGATAAACGTCTGGAGCCATGATTTTAGGCATAGCTGCAATATCAAACCAGACATTGGCCTGCGTAAGCATGGTAAGCTCTGCTTTCCATTCTTTCTTCTTCTCCCGCATGGGGGCAAGAAGATGGCAGATCACTACCTTAAGATCAGGACATCTGTCCGCGATTCGCATAAGAGCTGTGGTCTGATGGCTCTCCATCAGGATATCTCCAACATCCAGTGCCACAACGCCGTGGTTCTTCTCGATCAGCTTGTAGATCTCCATCATTCTGTCTCCTGACAGATCAAAGGGATCATGACATCCCATCAGGCCGCCGCCTGAACTTACTTCAAATTTGACAAGGCGGAAATGCTTCTCCTCGAGGAACCGCTCCAATGTCTCCATATGATTGGTCGCAAAAGGCTCTACCTCGCAGGAAGGGCAGAAGCGGTCAGGATATTTCGCAAGGAGCTCCTCGTGATAGATATTCTGAAAACCGTACATACTGCCGTTCATCAGAACAGCCTTCTCAACATCATTACGATCCATGATCGCTAACGCCTGCTCGGCTGTGAAGCAGTCATCTCCGTATTCGCCCGTTGTAGGAAGAAGCTGGAAGACTTCACCGCTGCCCCACTGGGCCTTGCCGCCGCCGATGGCACGCAGCTCACCGCGTCTGCAATATCCGGCAAGTATTTTTGCCAAATGTAGATGTGCATCAATTTTCTTCATAAAGTTTTCCTCGTTTCCGAAAATACTACATTTTCTTGTTTTAGCTTAACTCCGGTGCTGCCGCACCCTTCTTCACTTTCTTGGCTTTCTTTCTGGACTGATCTGCATGGTGCATTGCGTCAAAGGCAACCGCTACGACGATTACCAGACCTTTCACCAGGCCGGACTGGGTGGAATCAACGTTCATCAGGCTCAGACCATTGTTAAGAAGTCCCATGAGGACCGCACCAAAGATCGCTCCCGGTAAAGTACCTTCTCCACCGAGGAGAGAGATTCCGCCGATAACGGCTGCCGTGATTACGTCGTTGGTAAAGCCTGCACCGAGAGCGGAATCTGCCTGCTGGCTCTGTGCTGCCAGGATAATACCGCCCATAGCCGTTGTAAATCCGGAAATAACATAGCACATGATTGATACAAGCTTAACATTAATACCGGAAATCTCAGATGCCGTAGGATTACCGCCCACCGCGTAAACATAACGTCCAAAGACCGTTTTTCTTAAGACATACCAGCTTACCAGGGCAAAGACAACCATGAAGATGATCGGTACGATCGCCTGGCCTAATATAGCGAATGCCGGCCATGTACAGGCGATCTTATTATTGTTTGACAGAACCTGCGCAAGCCCCAGGAAGATACTCTGGGTTGCGAAGGTGACCAGGAAGGCCGGGATCGCAAAGGTTGTCGTTATGTAGCCGTGCAGCAGACCTGCCAGTGCGCCGACAGCAAGAGCGGCAAGCAGACCGATCACAACTGCGATTACCGATCCGCCCATCTTGGTAATGATCGTTGCAGCCACAACTGCGGACATGGAAAGCAAAGTTGCGATGGACAGATCGATTCCTCCGATCAGGAATACAAAGATCGTTCCACTTACCATAATACCGATAGCCGCTACCGAGGTCAAAATACTGATAAAGTTGGATACACTGAGAAACTCAGCGGGCTTAAGCACGGACAAGATAATCACAAATGCAACGAGGATGATCGGCTTACTGTATTTACTCCAGTTAAAATTCTTCATTATTTCGCCTCCTCTTCTACACCCTGTCCTGCGGACAATACCATGGACTGAGTAACCTCAACATTCTTGAATTCTTTTACAATATCGCCCTTGCGCATAACCAGGATTCTGTGGGAGACACGAAGAAGTTCCTGAAGGTCGGAAGTAACAACAATAACTGCGACTCCATCCTTTGCAAGATTCTCCAGTATAGAGTAAATCTCATCTTTCGCACCGACATCGATACCTGCGGTAGGCTCATCGACAATCAGAAGCTTAAGATCCCGCATCAGCCACTTGCCCAGTACAACCTTCTGCTGGTTACCACCCGACATAACACCGACTTCCTTGTTCGGATCGGCAGGACGGATGTCGATCGCCTCGATGGCTCTCTTACTCATAGCCAGCTCATCCGCATCGGATATGGATGTACCCTGAATCTTGACAATGTCATAGTTTGTAAGAGCAACGTTCTTTGTCGTTGACAGAAGAGGGATGAAGCCCTGGTTTCTTCTGTCCTCCGGAACGAATCCGATTCCTTCATGAATGCTGTTCTTAGGAGAAGGATCCAGTTTCTTGCCGTCCAGATAAACTTCTCCGGAAGCTGCTTTATCCACACCGTAGATTGCACGAACCACTTCCGTACGTCCGGCACCGATCAGGCCGCCCAGGCCAAGGATCTCGCCTTTACGAACCTGGAAGCTGATGTTGCGGTAACGGTCCGTCTTGTCTGTCAGCCCCTTCACGTCCAGTCTTACCTCTGCCTCATCGTTTGAGTGCAGCATCTTCTTGGAACCTGCGGACTCATCGACTACTTTTCCGATCATGGTCTCGATAACTTTGGCCGGGATGATATCTTCTTTCTCCAGAACAGCTGCATTCTTACCGTCACGCAGGATCGTCAGACGATCAGAAAGCATGTAAACTTCCTCCAGACGGTGGGAAATGTAGATGATGGATACTCCTTCGCTTCGCAGTGTCTGGATGATCTTGAAGAGCATCTCCGCTTCCTGTCCGGAAAGGGATGCCGTAGGCTCATCCATGATCAGAAGCTTGGAGTTCTGGGATAATCCTTTCAGGATCTCGATCAGCTGTCTCTGGCCAATTCCCAGATTGTCCACAACTGTCGTAGGTTTTAACGGGAATTGATATTTGTCGATCAGCTCCTGGGTCATCTTATTCATCTTTGCATAATCGATAAAGGGACCCTTGCGAGGCTCTCTGCCAAGAAATACATTCTGTGCCACAGTCAGAGGCGGAATAACAGAGAGTTCCTGGTAGATACATGCCACGCCCAGCTTCTGACAATCCTGATAAGTATTGATCTCTACAGGCTTGCCTTCCCAGTAGATCTGACCGTCATCCTTGGCGTAAACGCCGGTGATGATCTTAATCAATGTGGACTTGCCGGCACCATTCTCCCCCATCAGGGCGTGAACTTCTCCGGCCTTCACTTCAAAATGAACATCCTGCAGAACCGGAACGCCGGAAAAGCTCTTATAGATGTTCTTGGCTTCTAAGATCGTATTTCCTGCCATTATTCAAGCCCCTCCTTCGCTCCTTCTTCTTTTGCTCTGCGGTCGATCCGTTTCTTGTACAAAGCGTCAAAGATTACAACCGCAATAATGATAGCTCCTTTTACAATATACTGATATGACGCATTCATATCCAGCATCTTAACACCGTTGTCCAGTGTGGCCATAAACAGGGCACCGATCAGGGTTCCGATCACGTCACCGGATCCGCCTGACAGAGCCACGCCGCCGACAACCGCTGCTGCGATCGGGTCAAACTCGAAATCTGTTCCAAGGTTGGCCGTGGTGGACTGCAGCTTCGCCGTCATAAAGATGGCGCCGATTGCTACGGTAACGCCGGTGATGGCATAGGCTATGAGCCTTGTCTTCATGACATCGATACCGGACAGGGTTGCAGCCTTTTTGCTGGCACCCACAGAATAGAGATTGGTTCCGAAGCGTGTATATTTCAGAACAATCTGTCCGATCGCCACGATCACAACCATAGCAACGATTACATAATAGAGTCCATAGTACCAGAAATCGGAACCCAGGAATGCGTACTGAGAGTGATTCATTCGTACACTCTCGATTGCCCCGATATCATTTTTTACAGCAATGATGTAAGTTAATCCCCTGAATATGAGCATCGTCGCCAATGTACCGATGAATTCGGGGACATTTAATTTGGCTACAATAAAACCGTTGACCAAACCACATGCCAGACCCACCAGGAGTCCTGCAAGGATCATTACCGGAATAGGAAGCAGCGTGTAGACATAAATATTTGCCATTACCATGCCTACCAGCGCCAACATACTACCGGTTGAAAGATCGATGCCGGCTGTGATGATGACATAGGTGATACCTACACCAATGATCGCCGGTATGGATGCGTTCCTGACGATCTCGATCAGGTTGGTTTCATTGAAGAACTTTCCTTCACCCGTACCTGCGAGTCCGGCGAACAGCGCAACAAGTATGAGCAACATACCGATTGAAATCAGGCGCCGCATCGTTGTCTGATTCATGCGTTTCACTTATGATTTCCTCCTCTCCTTCACATTCCCGCATATTCTGCACAGATCTGATCTGTGTATGTCTGTCTTGCGGGAGCAAAGATTACCAGCGATCTTCTTCACTAATATCCCCTACATTATCTTTTGTCACTACGATCGGCTCCATAATAACCTTAGGTGTTTCTGTCAGAACTGCACTGTCATAGTCAGAGCTCATCATCAGCAGGGCAATCTTAGCAGCGGTGGAACCTTCATCCCAGCTGTTGGTATAGATAGTTCCTGCCATGCTGCCGTCTTCGATCATCTCAAGAGCAATCTTCTCGCCGTCAGCACCCCAGATGCAGATTTCGCCCTTCTTGCCCTTGTTGTTGGCTGCAAGGGCTGCGCCCTCTGCCATAGCGTCATTGATGGCAAATACGCCCTTTAAGTCTGCATGCTGCTGCATGAAGGATTCCATAACGGTACGGGCAGTGTTCTTCTGGAAGGATGCGGACTGCTGTGCTACGATCTCAATATCTTTATATTTTTCCTTGACCGTATCAATGAAGCCTCTCTCCAGGTTATCGGTACGTTCCAGTCCGGGAACACCTTCAATGATGGCAATCTTGCCTTTTCCGCCGATCTGCTCAGCCATCTTGTCTGCTGCCATACGGCCTGCATCATAGTCAACGGCCATTACCAGCGCACTGTGGATGGTATCCTTGGAGCAGTCAAGGTTCAGGGTGATAACCGGGATACCGGCCTCCTCAGCCTGGGCAATACTGGGTGCCAGAGCCGCTCCGTCCGAACACTGGATGATGATAGCGTTGTACTGCTGGTTGATACAGTTCGTCATGATCTCAACCTGCTTGTCTGCCTTCTCCTCTGCGCCGTAGGAATCAATCTTGATATTCGGCCAGGATGCACACTCTCTCTCGATACCTTCTTTCCAGCCCTGGTTGTTGGGAGTTCCAAGGTCATGGGCGATATAAGCGATCTTAACCTCTTCTCCGCCGTAAATATCAACCTTCTTCTTGTTGGGATTACCCCCGCTTCCACCAGCGATCGCTGCTCCGGAATCTTCCCTCACCTTTCTTTCGCAACCGCTAAATACAAGACAGATCATCAGGACCGCGGTAAGCAAAAGTGCCAGTTTTCTTGTTTTCATCTGTTGTCCTCCTTCTTAAAAAATATATGATACGATGTGTTATCTTTTAACTCTTGCACCGGCACCACCCATGATGCCTTCCACTTCATCGACTGTCGCCATGGAAGTGTCGCCCGGTGTCGTCATGGCGAGGGCTCCGTGGGCAGCTCCGTAGTTGACTGCCTTTTCCGGATCGCCCGTGGTCATCAGGCCGTAGACAAGACCGGATGCAAAGGAGTCTCCTCCGCCAACGCGGTCCATGATCTCCAGGCCATTGTATTCCTTAGACATATAGATCTCGCCGTCCGCCCAGCAGAGGGCCTTCCAGTCATTGACCGTGGCAGTTCTCACAGTACGAAGTGTTGTTGCGACTACCTTGAAATTCGGGTAGGTTTCTGCTGCCTCGCCGATCATTTTCTTGTAACCGTCAATGTTGAGTTCCTTGAGGTTTTCATCATTCCCCTCGATCTTAAAGCCGAGACATGCCGTGAAATCCTCTTCATTGCCGATCATGACATCAACATATTTCGCCACTTCCTTATTCACTTCCTGCGCCTTTGCCAGGCCGCCGATCGCGCTCCACATAGAAGGCCGGTAATTGAGATCGTAGGATACGATGGTTCCGTACTTCTTCGCAGTCTTGCAGGCAGCAATCACGGTCTCGCAGGCCTGCTCGGAAAGTGCCGCATAAA
This sequence comes from uncultured Lachnospiraceae bacterium, assembly GCA_946629665.1. Lineage (GTDB taxonomy): Bacteria > Bacillota > Clostridia > Lachnospirales > Lachnospiraceae > Anaerobutyricum. The sequence continues at coordinate 12,545 of CAMOYC010000012.1, read as the reverse complement.
TGCCTCCGGTGTGCAGCCAGCGAACTCCAAGTGTTCCGAAAATGTACTCAAAATCCAGATCTTCAGGACTTGCCTGGGAAATCGCCGTATTCGCTCTGTCTGAACAGCCCATGGCTCCACGGATACCATATCCTCTCTCCGTAAAGTTAATGCCGTTCCTGCAGATCCGGCCGATACCGTCGGTCTTCTTCCAACAGATCAGGTCCGTTCCTACTCCACCCTGCTCGATAAAATCCTTCATCAGTTTGCCAACTTCATTATCCGCAAAAGCTGTCATAACCGCTGTATTCATGCCAAAGCACTTGTGCAGGCCGCGAATGACATTGTATTCGCCGCCGCCTTCCCAGGCACGGAAAGACCGGGCTGTGCGGATACGTCCCTCACCGGGATCCAGCCGGAGCATTACTTCCCCAAGACTAACCGCGTCATACTTGTAGGTCCCCTCGGGCTTCAGTTCCAGTTTCATAGGTTATCCTCCTCTCCAATAAGAATAAAATGTCCAGGATCAGCCACGAATCTCTTTTACGATAGCGGCTGCTTCCGCTACCAGGGCTGTGATCTCATCGAACTTGCCTTCGTTCACAAGTTTCTTGGGAACCATCCAGCTGCCGCCGCAGGCAACGATCCTGTCATAGGCAAGATAGTCTCTCACATTTCCTGCATTGATTCCTCCTGTGGGCATGAAGGTCAGGTTCACATAGGGGGCTGCGACCGCCTTGATCATCTTCAGTCCGCCCGCAGGCTCTGCGGGAAAGAATTTAACAAAATCCAGGCCCAGGGCCATCGCCTGTTCCATCTCGCTGGGCGTCTGCGTGCCGGGTGTCACCGGAATATCTCTGTCCATACAATACTTCACAACTTCAGGGTTAAGACCTGGGCTGACGATAAATTTGGCTCCTGCCTCCACGGCCCGGTCAACCTGCTCGGTGGTCAGGACGGTTCCGGCTCCAACCAGAATGTCCGGATAAGCCTCCACCATATTTTTGATGACATCTGCCGCTGCAGCTGTTCGGAAAGTCACCTCCGCACAGGGAAGTCCTCCTTCCATCAAGGCCTTGGCAAGAGGTGCCGCATCCTTGGCATCATCCAGCACCACTACCGGAACGATGCCGATCTTTCTGAATTCATTTTTGAAATCTTTCATTGGTGTAATGTCTCCTCTATCGACAATTGTTCAATACTTTTATGCTTAACTTCTTCCCTCTAAAGCATGGATCATGTTAACCACGAATTCATGGGTCGGGACCCTCACGCCTGCCTTGGCAGCCGCACGGACAACCGATCCGCTGATCGTGTCTACCTCCGTCTTCCTTCCGGCACGAATATCCGCGCAGATGGAGGTAACGCCCTCCGGAGATCCCACGGAAGTCTTGCGGACTTTCTCCGTGATCTCCTCCTCGTCCGCCTTAAGTCCCAGGGCGTGGGCTACTTCCACCGCCTCATGAATGAGTGCGGTCGTCATCTTCCAGGCATACTCGTTTCCGGCAATATAGCCGATCTCACATTGTAATACGCCTGTCACGGCACTTAAGGATACATTGGTAAACAGCTTATCCCAGATCAGCTGCTGGATCACCGAATGGATCCGCACATTGAATCCGCACGCATCAAAGGCTTCCTTGAGCTTAGGCAGGAAGCCCGCCTTATCCTCCACCAGCATTCCGACATTGGTATTGCCCTCGCCGCCGTGGCGGATGCAGCCCATCCCAAGCACAGCACCATTGTCTTCCGTTGTACCGATGATAATATGGTCCAGATCGACAAACTCAGAGAGAATGTCTTCATGACCGGAACCGTTTTGCAGAGTCAATACATAGGTGTTCGGTCCAATCAGGCCTTTGTTGCCGCCAAGGGCCGCCTTGGAAAACAGAGCCTTAACAAAGAGGATGATCAGGTCTACCGGCTCAATGCCTTCCGTGGAAGTGACAGCCTTCGGATGATAAAGATTCTCGGTACCATACTCCACAAGCTTCAATCCGTTTTTATTGACAGCATCCACAACATTGGGATTGGTATCAACAAGATATACATCATTATGTAATGAAAGATGGCCTCCGTAGATGGAGCCCATAGCACCTGCTCCAATAACTGCTATTCTCATTGTTGTTTCTCACTTCCCTTCGTTTCTGTATTCATTCAGACCTACTCTGAGAATTCCTTCAGGCCCTCGATCGCATAGGCATGTACCGGGCTGGAATCCAGTCCCACAATAGGGAGCGGTGAGAAGGATAAGAAAAATACATCCTTTTCAAGATACTCCAGGTTCTTTAATACCTCGATGAAGATAATGTTCTCCGCCATAAGAATGTCATGGAAAGGTTTCACGTCCTCGTTACAGTTCTCGATGGAAACACCATCGCCAAAGCCAACCGCCTTCACCTTCTTATCGCGGAACCACTCTGCAGACTCAGCACCGATCAGAAGCCTCTTGTCAACTTCCGTATTGGTTGCCTTGGTGAAAGGCTCCAGTTTGTAGGAGGAATCAATGATCACGATGTCCCCTTCTCTGACCTTGGTTGCCTCTCTGTCCAGGTCCGCTTTTGTAATATGGGTGTAAGGAGCAACCGTCTCCTTGAAATCCACATAAACACAGCGGCCAACAAAAGTGGTCAGAGGCAGGCCTGTAACATCGGGCCAGTTGTCATCATGATGATAAGGACACTCCGCATGCGTTCCCAGATGACTCATGATGTCAAAGTTTGTGTGAAAATCCGGGATCGGTCCGCCAGTGTTGAATCTGTGCAGCTTGCATCGTCTGGTCTCTGTCGCCGGATCCACCAGTTTGGAAAGATCGATCAGACGAAGTCCATTCCCCATGTCATAAACTACATTCATATTTACTACCTCCTTGTCGTAAAGATTAATATTGATATTTTTTTTATATTCTTACTTTCACAACTACCTTTTTGACCGGTGCAGGCTCTCCTGCAGCACAGCGAGGTTTATGAGCATCCTCCGGTGCCACCACGATCAGGTCCCCTTCCCTAAGCAGAACCTGTCCGGATCTGCCAGGTTCTTCATAGAAGACAACATCATTCTCAGGAATCCTGTCCGCTTCTTTGAGCCCATCCCGCTTACAGATCCCGAACATCTCGTCTCCGGTCACCATGTACTGGATATCAAAATACTTATCATGGGTCTCAAACCTTCCATTCTCCCAGAGGAACGTCGTGTACTCCTGCACCCCTGCGATCACATCATCTCCCAACAGAGGATAGAAACCCTCCGGAAGATCTTTAATGTTCGTCTCGGCAAGCCATCTGTAGGCAACCCGGAATTTCTCTTCCAGGTAATCATACTTCTCAGCAATACTTATATTACAAAAAAACATAGCCGCCTCCTTTCCCGGATTTCCTCTCCGTATCAGTAACCAGGCAACGTCAAAATCCAGAAAACATGTTCTGGAATTTTTCTGGAGCAATTATATAGTATTGATAGAAAGTATTATAACATGTTCCATATTTTATCGTCAATATGCATTAAAATTCTTATATTATTATTACATTTTTGTTATATATTTTACTAATTTTATATAACATTTAATAGTTTTGATATTAATTTGGTTAATTATGCCAAAAATAATCGAGGGACAAGTCCCCAAATTATAAAAAAACCGACTGCAACTGCAGCCGGCCAGGGTAAATCACCTACGCTTCATCCATGATCGCATTCGCCCGGGCGGTCTCTCCCCGACTAATATAATAGTCATAGAGAAAATCTGCCTGGGCTTTGGTGTATCTTTTTTCAGTTTTTTTGGTGGGGATCGCCAGCCCTCCCCGGGGATTGTGCAAAAGAACCCAGCCCTGGTTCATCAATACATCTCCCATACCTGCAGAGCTGATCCGCTCCTTCATGGTCAGGCTTTCCGAGTCCACTAACTCTCTGATGTGTTCCCAGGCCCAGCTGTCATGCTGTCCCCAGTCGACCGGGTAAAACCTTCCCGCAGGGCTCAGCCAGCCATAGTTTTCATTCTCTCCCGCCTGATAAGTCCACCTGACTTCTGTCATCTTTCATCACCTCTCTTATATTAGCGCAAATTTCCGGTCAGTGAAAGGTAAATCATAATCTGTGTTTCATCTATTCGTCATAATATCGCTTTAATCCTTTGAAAATCCTTGAGAAATCAATCTTGCATTCCCCTTTAGAGATGGCGATCGGAATCTCCATGTCAAACTGATACCGCTGGGGCCGGTAATCTTCTGCCTCAAAATAGTGCACCGTCACTTCCTGGTACTTGGGGTCTATAATCCAGTATTCCCGAACCCCAGCATTCTGATACTTGTATAGTTTAAGAAGCATATCCTTGGACCTTGTGGAGGGGGACAGTATCTCCACAACCAGGTCAGGAGCTCCCTCATAGCGGATGGCATGGATATCATACTCCCTGCAGATTACCAGAAGATCCGGCTGAACCATGGTATAGTTATCCATATCAAGCCGCACATCGCAGGGAGACAGATACACTTCACAGGGCATATCGTGCCGGTCTGCACATTCCCGGAATAAAATGTAAAGGTCACCGAGAATCTTCTGATGAACCATGGCCGGAGCTCCCATATCATAGAAGACCCCATCAATGAGTTCCACCCTCTGGTCATCCGGCAAGGCATAATAGTCATCGATCGTATAGAGATGTGGCTCTTTTCTGGCCTTGTAGGCCGGAGCGGAATCGGCAACCATGGCTGTCGGCCCACAGGGCACATCACTGTAGCTCAAGGACCCTTTCTCCTCACGAGGCTGAGACAAAACCTTCTCCAGGGCCTGCAGAGTAAGCTTTCTGGGAACTTTGGTTGCCCCGCTGAATATCTTCTGGACCGTAGAGATCGGGACACCTGTCCGACTTGCGATCATCTCATTCGTCAGTCCGAGTTCTTTCTTTCTTGCTTTCATCTCATCAATTGTCATCATAACGCCTCCTCCGAATACTTCTGTTCACGTTACTCTCTGCAATGTGTGCGATCCAGCATTCCTACACCATATGGCTATCCATTTGGATTAAATTAGGATATCCATATGATACGCCTTGTGGTGTCTTTTGTCAATAATAATATTCTTTCACTGCAAGTATTTTCCTGTTGCCAAAAAAGAAGACCCGCCCCCGGGATTTCCCCGGGAAAAGGTCTTCTTGTTTCGGTCTTCTTGCTTCAAATTTGCATTTATTGTTATTTGACTGTCACCTTTGCTCTTTTGGCAACTCCGTTTTGTGCGTAGGCATAGATGTAACAGGTGCCTTTTTTCTTCGCGGTGATCTTGCCCTTTTTGTTAACGGTGGCAATCTTCGTATTCGAGGACTCAAAGCGGATCGGCGCATGCCGTTTCACCGTCTTCTTCTTGCTCTTGGCAATAGCTGTTGCCTTCAGCCGGGCGGTCTTTCCCTTTTTCAGGGTCAGCCTGGTTTTATTCAGCTTGACAGCCTTGGGATTGCCAACCTTGCCGCCGGTGGTTGCCACATGGATCGTCTTGGAGGAAGCAACCACTTTTTTGGTGCCGCCCTTTACTTTATAAGCGACGATCAGGAGCTTATAATACGTTCCTTTTTTACGCTTTTTCACCACGTAGGTCTTCCTGGCTCCGGAGCATTCCGCCAGCTTCTTCATCTTATATTTTGTTCCGCAACGGTTGCCGTAGATGATATAGCCGTCGGCTCCGGAAACTTTCTTCCAATTCAGCCGGATTCCTGTGTTCGACGTCTTCCTGGACAGGAGCCGAAGCTTACTGTAACGGGAACCAGCCAGGTCTCCATCTTTTTTAATCTTCTGGATCTTTTTGCTTGTTCCGGCTACGGAAGTCGGATCCTTGACACTGCCGTCGGAAGGCTTCCCGGTATTCGATCCATCGTCCTTCCCCTTCTCCGTGATCTTGCCGCTGGTCACCACATCGCTTTCCTGGCCAAAATAGTCAACGGCGCCTCTTTCTTCAGGGAAATCATAGGTCTCCCGATTCAGGACCATGGATCCTTGTCCATCTTCATCAATCGTGACATAGGCCTTCAGGCTGACGTCATAGGTCTTTCCTGCGGTAAGTCCGCTTATCACCGCAGAAGCTTGATCCGCGGCAACCTTCATGGTCTTGATCTGGTCTGTCCCGGATTCCTTATAGGATAAAATGTAACCGCTGATTCCGCTGGCCTGCTGGGATTCAAAGGATACCGTCATTTCATTGGCACCGGCCGTGACTTTATTGATCTTCGCCTTTGCCGGTACGATGACAAACCAGCCATTTTCACTTCCTTTAAAGAGTCCCTGGCCGGTAACGGTGACCTGTCCCTTGCCGCATGAGGTATTGTCCTGGTAAGCTACCGTGTAATCCTGGTCCTTGATCAGGCCCCATCTGCCTTCCGCCTCCGTAGTGTCCCCAAAAACATCCACAACCTCCGGCGTATGAGCCTTGCCGTCGTAAACTTCCTGTATGATATGGTCTCCCAGATAGATATAAGTAAGCCCAAGCTTACTCACCTGAATCGAAAGGACCTTTTTCCCGTAGATTCCTGCATCGACAACAAGGATGCCATATCCAGGATTCTTACCGGTAACAACAGCCTGGGATCCTCCCTTCTCTGTTTTCACGCTAAAGAGCTCCGGATCCGACGCTTTCCATGTGATCTGCGGAGTCACCGGTAAATCCCCGCTGCCTCCGTCGATCGTTGCGGCATAGCGATGTTCTTCTGTCACCTTGACATAATTGGCATCCACATTCTTCCGGTTCTCCAGCTTCAGATAAAATCCCTTGCTGTCCACAGGAGATAAGCCGACCTTGATCGGGAAATTATCGATGGTCATTTCATTTGCTTTCTCACCGAGCAGAATTTTCTGCAGGTTGGCATTGGATACGTCAATCCAGCCCTCCATCTCTCCGCCCATGTAGAGGATGCTCTCCTTGGCGTTGATCACGGAATGGACCTGATGGTCTTTATCTTTGGCCTTCAGAGCCTCTCCCAGAGAAATACTGTACTTGCCGGAAGGTGTTTTTTCTTCCACGATCACAATGTAATCCTGCTTCTGGCCGATAATGATATCATCCTGGTTGATTTCCTCCCGGTGGTAGCCCCCGTATTCATAGGTCTTCGGGGAAGACTCATAGACACAGTAGCCGCTCTCGTCAGGGTTTGTCCAGCCATCCTCAAGCAGCATGATCTTAAAGGTCACTGTCGTGCCCGGCGTCGTGGTGAAGAAGGAAATGTCTTCGATCTTCCCGTTTTGCTCCGCGCGAAATACATTGCCCATCATCAGTTTGGAATCTGTCGAGTATTCATCATACTTCATGACCGGCATATAGTCATGCTGGTTGATAAACCGCTCCTCTCCCGGCACTGCCTCAAAGGTATAGGCTTCCGGATTCACGATGGACTTGTCATAGTAGGATAGCCAGTAATAACCGGTCGCCTGCTTGGAGGTCGCCTCGTAGGGGCCTCCCACGCGGTCCTCTCCTTCTTTCAGGCCCCAGTGGCTATAGCCGTTATCCGGGAAATCATTCGTATCTGCTCCCCAGCTGTTCTTCACCAGCCAGGCCCCGTTTTCGGGCGGCTGCAGGTTCTTATTGAACAGTTCTTTAGGAAATGTATCATCGTACCCGACGATGGTAACCACATGGGTCTGGTCCGAATCCTCACCGTACTGGGCCCAGATTCCATCTCCGAAGTGACTGTCTGACGCGTCACCCGGCTGACTGTGGTCTGCATAAACACTGACACAGACCGCCCGCTTATTGAGCAGCTGGTCCTTGATCGCTTCCGTTGCCTCCGGATGGTACTCGACCTTTCGCGGCCTTTCACTGACCAGCACGCTGGGGCTCGGCAGGAGATAGGATTCCTTCAGGCGGTAGTCCTGGCTGAACCGGTATTTCTCGGGGATGGCCCAATCATCGTCATCACTGTAATAGGTTTTCTGCCAGCCCTCCTTTAAGACAGCTCCCTCATACCAATCCACATAGGAGCGGACGGACTTTCCGTTCTTCCCTTTATAGCGGAAGATATCTTCATCCTCAGTGCTTGTATTCTCAGACATAGGACCAATCCCGCTGGCAAAGAGGTTGGTGGCATAGAGGGTGAAACCTCCGGTATTGTAGCGGTCAGCGGATTTGACACCCGCATCATAGACAATGCCCTCTCCGTTTTGTGCGTTTCCGGCATCTTCCAGTTCCTTATTGGTAAACCAGGCAACCTGCTTCTCCGACAGATTAAGCCCGGCCGGGTCATCGGACAGGCCGGATGAAAGGATACTGGACTCCGCCGCAGCGATCGCCCCGAATCCCCAGCAGGTGCCAAAAGGGCTCTGCTGTCTGACCGGTGTAACATAGTTCTTCTCCGTACCGTTCTCCTTCACATGCCGAAGGTCAAAGGTCTTGGGTTTGCTTTCCTCGTTTGCCGCAAGCTCCTGCCCTTCTTCCACAGCAAAGGCATCCCCGTTGTCAGCAGCCTGTTCCATAATCTCTTTTGCGGCACTGTTTCTCTCCAGGTCCACATCCTGGACCATCTCTGTTTCCGCTTCTGCCTTGTCCTGTTTTACCGCTCCGAACACCTGGCCGGGAACCAGTCCCACAAGCAGCGTGCAGGCACATAACAAGGACAATCCCTTTCTTTTTATTTGCAGCACTTTATAATCCTCCCATTTTAAATAAAATTTCCAAAAGTTTATTCGACTATAAGAAAATTTTAGCATTCCATGTATAAAGATGCAAGAAAAAGACCCTGCCTCAGTTAATTATCTGAGACAGGGTCCTGTCTGTAATTCGATCTTAGTAGATGGCTGTCTGTAATTCGATCTTAGTAGATGGATACTCTCTTCTCCATCGTCTTTGCTTTATAGTTATTATTACCTGCTGCGGTAACAGTGATTGTGATGTAATCATTGGTTTTGCGAAGACCTTGAACCCAGCCTCCTCCGATGAACCTTACATAGGCGGGAGAATAGGTGCCGTAGCTGATTGTTCCGATTCCGCCTTTCACACTGATTCTTGTCACACGATTCAGCGGGATTCTGTCATTTGGTACCGCTACGGTAAAATCATTCTGCTCTGCCTTTTCAATCTGGAACTTGACAACTCTCGTTCCCTTGTAGATTCCTTTTCCGATCAGGATAATACGTCCTGTTCCGGCATTGATATTGTCTTCGTAAACAGCTGTGTAATCTTCACCCTGTACCAGTTTCATTCCGTTGCAGGTTACGTTGACATCAGGTCTCTTTGCTGTTCCGTCATAGACCAGATTCTCCGCTTCTACGTCCACCTTGACGTTCTTGTCATCGATGGCTCTGGGGCCTACCAGCACTTTAAATTTCTTCTCAGCCTTCTTGTGGTTCTCGTCTCCCTGGGCTGTGACGGTGATGGTACATTCGCCTTTCTTCATACCGGTGACCTTGCCCTGCTTTGATACCTGGGCTACCTTGCTGTTGCTGCTGGAAAATGTTACGTCTCCATCCGCATTGTCTACATCCACCCATGTCTTTTCTTTAATGCCGATCACGGTGGATTCAATGGATGCTTTCATGTGGTTGTTTGCTTTATTTATAGTAAATCTCTTGTAGAGTCTTCCGGAATAATTGCCTTTTCCGCAGATTACTGCAGTTGCCTTTCCTGCATCGATATTATCCTTGTAGCCAACCTTGTAATCTCTTCCTTTTTTCAAGGTTTTGCCTTTAAATGTAACCTTGAGGGAAGGTCTCTTGGCCTTTCCATTATATGTGTAGCTGGTGCGGGAAAGCTTGATCTTGGTCTTCTTTGCAGTCAGTACAGTTCCGATTACCTTAATCCTGGTCCGGACTACTGCCTTCTTGTAGTTTCCCGTCGCCCCGGATATTGCAGTGATGGTCACTTTCCCGGGTTTTTTAGCCCTTACAACACCTTTGCTGTTTACGGCTGCAATCTTAGGATTGGAGCTTTTAAATACAACTTTGCCCTTTGCTCCGGAATAGGTAATGCGGGCTTTTTTCTTGCGTTCTACTTTTTTCTTGTTCGCTTTTGCAGAGAACTTCTGCTTTGCTTTTGCGATGGTGTAAGCCTTCGTAACCGTTCCGTTATAGCCTCCGATTCCCTGGATCATTACCACTGCCTTGCCTGCATTTACATTGTTGTCATAGCTTACAGTGTAATCAACATCTTTAAGCAGTTCCTCGTCCTCACATACTACGGTAACTGCGGGGGTCTTTGCCTTTCCGTTATATACATAACTGCTCTTGGATAATGTGATTGCTGTATTTGCCTCAGTGAGTGTCGTTACTGATTCAGCATCCTCAAGCAGCGGAGCCGGTGCCGGATCTGCCTCTTCCTCATTTGCGGGAGTTTCTACTGTCTCTGTATCCTCAGGAGCAGCGACCTCCTGATCATCATTTACATCCTCGGGTAAATTGTAGTCAGGTTCATCCTGCACTGCCTCATCCTGGCATGGATCAACATTTTCTTCCTCAGGCATCTGCTCATCAGCTGCCTGGTCATCGGCTGCCTGGTCATCGGTCTGCTCGTCAACTGTCTGGTCATCGGTCTGCTCATCAACCTGCTCATCAACCTGCTCATCAGCTGCCTGTGTATTATCTTCTTCCTCTGCGTCCTGGAAATTATCCTGGTCAGTACCCTCATCCATCATGATTGCAACATCATCATTTCCCGTCTCTTCTGCGTGAATGGCCATGGCCGGCGCTGAAGATAAGATCATGGTAAATGCACAAAGGATTGCGGTTGATTTTATAATATTTTTTCTCATTTTATTCCTCCTTATCAAAAACTGGTTAAGACTTTCCGTGTATAGGCTGTCTTGCCTTGCTTGATAGGAGGATAACACAGACTTTATCACACTATTATCATACGTAAATCCTATGCCCCGTACCTTCTCAAAATGTCTGTCACAGACCTGTAGTAGCCGCCGCCAAACAGGTTGAGGTGGTTCAGCATATGATAAAGATTATAAAGGTCTCTGCGGTCATCGTAATCTGAGGAGATGCCCGCATACTCCCGGTAGGCCTGATAAAATGTCCCGGAGAAGCCGCCGAACAATTCTGTCATGGCAAGGTCTGCCTCCCGATGGCCCACATAGACGGCCGGATCGATCAGCCAGGCGTACCCGTCCGGCCCGGTCATGAAGTTACCGCCCCACAGGTCCCCATGGAGGAGGGATGGATACTCCGGTTCTGCCAGGTAGCGGTCCAGGTGATCAAGGAGCCAAAGCATTTTCTTTTTAGCGGAAGCATCAAACCAGGATTGCGCCTTTCGAAACTGGGGAAACAGCCGGCAGTCCCGGAAGAAAGAAATCCAGCTCTCCCTTGGAGTATTAATCTGCTCTCCCGCCCCGATGTAATTATCCTGATCAAATCCATAGCGCCCTTCTTTTACAAAAGCCGCTGTGTCTGCCCGGTGCATCCGGGCCAGTTGCAGGCCAAATATCTCCCAGTAATCTTTCTTTCTGGCCGCCCCGTCCAGATAGGGCATGAGCAGGAAGGAGAAACCCGTCTCTTTATCCATGCCGGATGCCAGGATCTTCGGCACTGCGATCGTGCCGGTTGCCGCCATCGCCCTCAGCCCTTCCTCCTCCGCTTTGAAAAAGGGAGCATTCCCCAGCGTATTTCTTTTCATAAACAGCTTCTGTCCGTCGGACAGTGCAAGACGGTAGGCTTCGTTGCAATCCCCGCCGGACACGGTCCGCTGATCAACAATCCGGATATCCGATCCGTAGAGGTCAGCAATGGCGGTCTGCAGAGATACAATATCCAATCTACTTGACATATGTTCATTTCCTCCTACATGTAAAAGTTAACTGGCCGCCGGCCGCATCATCAGGACATGAAAATATCGATCATCATGCTGATCTGCCTGAAATCTATCTGCATCCCTGGTTTTTCATAGGTAAACATTATATCATACCCAGGGAAAAAGCCGGCAGAAGTATACTGGTCCAGCTTCCACAAATAACTCTTTTTATAATTAGAATCTGACAGGAGTCCAACATGTTCGTGATATTTATATCGCTGCTCGGATGCACTGTACACTCCAAAATCCGGATGCAGCGTTACCCCATTATCCAAAACAATTGTGGGCTCATAGATGAAAGTAATCCCCTTTTGCGTATAGAGATCTGCAATCAGTGCCTCTATCCTGGACCGGACAGTGATACCACTTAAGGTATGGTACAGCTTTTCACTGTCGCGATAGTCTTCCCCGGACCTGATATGATCCGCAAGCCCCAGATCATAAATTAACTCCCTATCATCATCCTGATAGGAAACAGGAAGATTCGACTGGATCTGAAATGGGTCACATACCTTATATCCTGCCCTCAGGTTCCTCATAAGTTCCAGATTATTCTCGCACTGAAGCGCAATTTCAGTAAGTAATCTTCTTTTCTTTAGTTTTATTACCTCACTCTTATCTCCACGGCCAAGATACCTTTGCTTTCCCTGATGATAACTCTTATAATACTGTTTCCCATCATATACATAGGAAGACAGTGTCCCTTTGGGCAAGCCCTTTAATTTATTCCTGCAATGTTCTAACAGGTCCTCTTCCGCCTCAATATCTTTGTCAAATAATGTCAAATTCATCTATAATCTCCTTTTCACTAT
>CAMOYC010000011.1 GCA_946629665.1 uncultured Lachnospiraceae bacterium | reverse complement strand
TCGTCCGTGTTGATCTCCAGCCAGGTATCTTCATCCAGGGAATTAGGGTCAAAATCAGGTTTGGAGACCAGAGCAAGCACTTTGCCGGTTTTCGGTTCAATGGCAACCGCGGCTCCGCGGTAGCCTTCCAGAGCCTCATAGGCAGCTCTCTGTACCCGGGTATCCAGGGTGGTGACCACGGAATCTCCCACACTCTTTCTTCCATTTACATCATTCTTCATCTGCTCGATCAGTTCTTCATGGGATGTGAGCAGGTTGAAATTACAGATGGATTCCAGACCGGACCGGCCATGGGTGTTATAGCCAACCACATGGGCAAAAGTCCTGCCGTATGGATAGTAACGTCCGCTGTATTCATCATCTTCCTCCGTGCCGGACTGCGCCAGTATTTCCCCGTCAGCGCTGATGATGGAGCCCCGTATGATCTGCTCAGCCAGCTGGGAACTCCTCTTGTTATAAGGACTGGTGATGATCGCCGGAGCTTCCCGGATGGTAAACTGAACAATGTAGGCCATCAAGGAAAAGAAAAGAATGACGATCAGGATACTGGATAAGAAAATGTTCCGGTTTGTGTGGAGGGATTTCCCTTCCTGGGGCGTAAATATTTTCGTATAATCATGCTTGCCCGTCTTCGGCATTTTCTTCATAAGCGTATTCCTCCTCTCCTTCCGGTTCTTCCTCATCTTCCTTGTAGGCAATGATAAATATGCCCTGCATGATCGCAAAGATGATCAGGGTAGATGCCACTGAACTTCCTCCGTAGGAGATCAGGGGCAGGGTCACTCCCGTTGAAGGGATGAACTTCGTGACGCCGCCGATCGTCAGAAATACCTGGAAGATAAACGTGATGGAAAACCCGTAAGCCACCAGCTTGTAAAAGCGACCTTCCACATCCAGGGCGATCGTAAGAAAATGCACAAAGATGCCCAGATAGATTAGGATCAGGCATAGGGCAAAGAATATGCCAAACTCTTCTGCGATCGCAGAAAAGATAAAATCACTCTCCACCACCGGTATGTCAGTAGGACGGCCCTGAGTAAGGCCCAGACCGAACCAACCCCCTGTTCCGATCGCGAACAGGGACTGGGTGATCTGGTAACCGGTATCTGAAATATGGGCCCAGGGATCCTTCCATACCGTAAACCGTACCCTGACATGGGAGAAAAGTTTGTAGGCCAACATTCCTGCCAGTGCTCCTGCCCCCACACCGCCAAACAGATAGATCGATCTGCTGGTAGCAACGAAAACCATAAAGATAAAGACTGTGAAATAGAGCAGCGCACCGCCCAGGTCTCTTTCCAGGATCAGTACCATAACGTGGCAGGCTGAGAATATGGATGTGATCATAATGCCTTTAAAGTCAGGCCTTCTGTAAAGCATGGCAGCAATAAAGAAAACGAAACTGATCTTGACAAACTCAGATGGCTGTAAGGCGATCGGTCCGAAGACGATCCAGTTCGTTGATCCGTTCTTGGTGGACCCGATGACAAATACAGAAGCCAGGGCGAGAAAACCGATCACGCCGTATAACCAGCGAAGCCTCATCAGCCAGTATGCTTTTTCCATGATGAAAGGAATGACCAGGACCACCATGGAAGCCACGATCACGATAAAAGTCTGCTTGACGGCACTCTCGAAATTAAGTCTGGTCAGCATGATGAACCCGATGATCAGCAGGAAGCAGGTATGATTCACCATGATCCTGGAACAATCCGGATAGATATGCTGATAGATAAAGATCAGCAGTTTAAAGAAGACTGCCTGGCAGACATAGAGGACCAGTACTCTCCAGTCCAGCAGCTTGCAAAAGAGAACTCCGTAACAGATAAACTGGAACACGAACATGAATATCTCCTGCAAGTCCATTCTTCTGGCCTGGGTCTTGTCACTGGAGGTTGGTAAAAATACTGTAAAACAGGATATCGCATAGATAACAGAGCATATGACGAACACATAGTTGGATCCTGTTGAAATCAAGTTTAACATATTAATACTCCCTTTTTTTTAGTGAATCGAGAATCTGTTTCGCCTTACTTAAACTCATCATGGACAGATCAAGACTGATCCGGTCCGGGAGCTTCGGCAGCTGACTCAGATCGATTCCCAGCAGATTCCTTGGGGAATCTGACCAGACTATATTATAGCACTCCCGACAATGATTGGAAACAGGCAGCTCCTTCCCTTTGGGATTCCTCAGGTGGAGGATTTCAGGCTGTCTGTCACATTTTCCAACATTTTTCTTGATACACTGGGCTGTGACCATCAAAGGGATATGGCCGAAGACCTGAAGCTCCACTTCCGGTTCCTGAACGTTCCGGAGAAGTTCCCGGATCTCTCTGAAGGATAATTCAACAGGCAGGGTGAATCCCATCAGATTCGGAAAGCATCGTTGCATTTCCTTTACAGTCCTGCTGTTCCAGTGATAGAGGGAGGCTCCTGCGTATGCTGGCTGTCCTTGTTCATACAGAAACTGCGCCTGGTTGATGTTGTGGGCATATACCCCGGCCCAGTCAGCATCATTCAGAAATTCGGCAAGGCGGTCTGCTGTCCTGCCTCTCATGATCCTTGGCAGTGACAGATAAGATACTATGCCGGCTTTCTCCAGCTTCTCTTTCCAGTGAAGGATCCGGTCTTCTTTCAGAAAATCCATGGGGAGGACCACCCTGTATTGAGCTTCCTCTCCTGTGGAAAAAATGTACTGCAAAAGAGTACTGTCAGACAGAGTAAGCAGAATCTCCGGTCCGTTTTCTTTTGAAGGCTCCGCTTTTTTCCGGAATGCCTTTGGTTGAGGCACTTGTCTGCGATAGGATTCCTCAAAGGATTGCAGGACAGACCCGGCCAGGCTAAGAGGTTTTCCGGCCTTTAGTTTCTCTTCCAGCTGATCAAAACATTTTCTTCGCAGCTGTTTTAACTCAGACATGGGAAGAAAAATCTGTTCCTCCACATCCAGGATAAGATCTTCGAAATAAAAGGGTGTATTGCCGGTCTTTCTTAGCTGAGCATCAGCCATCTGACCGGTAACAGGCTTGTTCAATGAGGTTTGGACCGGATTGCCTTCTGCTGTCGAGCGGATTCCATAACATTCTGTTTCCAGCCGGGCTTTCATGCCGACATGCAGGGTAATCGTGCCTTTTACCGGTTTTTGACGTTCCGGCAGGAGGAATTCCTTGGATATAGAGCGGATCAAGGGATCTTTTCTTCGCCGGCAGACCCGGTCTCCGGGCTTGATCCCTGAGGAAACCGGCAGGTTCAGTGTGACGCAGCGGTGGCCCTGACCACCCCTGGTGATCTCCCTGATATTGCCGGGAACCGTAAGGACGATCTCCTCAGCTCCATGACCCGGGAAAATAGCCAGGACATCCTTGGGATAAAGCTCCTCGCTTAATTCGATGGTCACCTGCTTTTTCTTCACTGACCTCACTCGTCCCAGCGGATGCCCTGTGTTTTTCGGGGTATCCATTGCCATCATGGAGGGCCCGTTATGACGGTGCAGATAGCCATCCGTAAAACCGGTTCGGCAGTATAACTCTTCCAGGTTATTCCGGTCCTCGGGATCCGGTACCAGAATTCCCTGATGGTCTGTGTAATCCTTCAGCCGGTCCAGATATTTTCGATAAATAGAGGTCACGCCCGCTACATATTCTTCGCTTTTCATGCGGCCTTCAATCTTTAAGGAATCTACGCCGGCCCTGACCAGGGCAGGCAGCCCGCTCAGAGAGCAAAGATCCCTGGGACTCAGGTAGAAGGCAGTACCGCCGGCCTTTTTTCCATCTGTCTGCAGCTGATAGGGAAGGCGGCAAGGCTGGGCACACCTGCCACGGTTTCCGCTGCGGCCCCCATAAACACTGCTAAGCAGACATTGACCCGAATAAGAACAACATAGGGCTCCGTGTATGAACACTTCCACTTCAAGTCCGGTCTGCTTCTTAATATGACGGATCTCCTCGAGGGAGAGTTCCCTGGCCGGCACGATCCGATTCATACCGATCCTTCCCGCTGCCCTGGCACCATGCAGGTCCGTGATCGTCATCTGCGTGCTGGCATGCAGCTCCAGATCCGGAAAAGCATCACGAATAAAAGAAGCAGTACCGATATCCTGGACAATCACCCCGTCAAGGCCTGCTTCTTGGTAGGGAAGAAGAAAATCATAAAGCTCCTCTTCCAATTCATTTTCTTTCATCAGTGTATTGACCGTCATGTAAACACGCCGGCCGTAAAAATGGGCATAGCCGATCCCGTCAATGCCTTCCCGGGCATCAAAGTTATCGGCGTAGGCTCTGGCGCCGAACTTAGCGCCGCCCATATAGATCGCATCTGCACCTGCCTTGACGGCAGCTTTCAAATGAGATAAAGAGCCTGCCGGAGACAGAAGCTCCGGCAGTTTCCTGTTAGTTGATTCCATTTCTCGTCTCCAGCTCGATAATACGTTTCTGAAGCTCATTCACCTTGGTCTTGTACTCGATGACCAGCTTGTTGGCAGTATCTATACGCATATCCTTGTCAACAATATCCTGTTTCAGGCGATAGAGCTCCTGCTCGTTCTCCAGATGTTCCTGATTGAAGATCGTAATCTCTTCCTGGGCCTTAAACAGTTCTTCTGCCAGATTAAGTGCCAGAAGGATGTTCTGGTATTCCGGAGTCAGCTTGTTGTATCCTGCCTGCAGTTTCAGCTCAGAAATCTTATTATCCACATAGGATGCAACTTTCTGCATATGATCAGCGCTGCCGCCGGAAATCCTGTACACTTTGCCGTCAATGATTACCTGTAATTTATTGTTGTCCATGGTAGTATTCCCCCAAACATTCTTGTAAATATATAGTTACCATTTATTGCCTGTCGTCTCTTTTATTCTAACATATTCTTCCCGTGAAGGATAGATTTAATTCTCGCTGAGTCCCAGATGCAGGTAAGCTTTCTTTGTCAGTACCCTGCCCCGGGGAGTCCTCTGGATCAGGCCGATCTGGATCAGAAAAGGCTCATACACATCTTCTATGGTGCCGGAGTCTTCTCCGATGGAGGCTGCCAGGGTGTCAAGGCCTACCGGCTGACCGCCAAACCGCTCAGCCATGGCGAACAGGATCGAGCGGTCCGTGGCATCCAGTCCCAGCTCATCGACCTCAAGGAGGTCCAGAGCGATATCCGCCACATCTGCGGTGATCTCTCCGCCGTATCTTACCTGGGCAAAATCGCGGACTCTCTTGAGAAGCCGGTTGGCAAGCCGGGGAGTTCCGCGGCTTCTTCTGCCGATCTCCAAAGCTCCTGCCTGATCGATCGATACCCCCAGCATCTGGGCGGATCGCAAAACGATGATCTGCAGTTCTTCATCGGTATAGAAATCCAATCGATTGACCACACCGAAACGGTCTCTCAGAGGCGCAGTGAGCATGCCGGCCCGGGTTGTGGCTCCCACCAGGGTGAATCTGGGGAGATCCAGGCGGATGGACTTCGCGGCGGCACCCTTGCCGATCATAATATCCAGGGCAAAATCCTCCATCGCCGGATAGAGGACCTCTTCCACCTGCCTGTTCAGCCGGTGGATCTCATCGATGAAGAGAACATCTCCATCACTCAGCCCGTTGAGGATCGCAGCGATCTCCCCCGGCTTCTCGATGGCCGGTCCGGATGTGACC
This sequence comes from uncultured Lachnospiraceae bacterium, assembly GCA_946629665.1. GTDB lineage: Bacteria > Bacillota > Clostridia > Lachnospirales > Lachnospiraceae > Anaerobutyricum. Next base: position 23,351 of record CAMOYC010000011.1, on the reverse strand, counting down.
TTGAGATGGGTGTTCATCTCATTGGCTATGATGCCCGCAAGAGTGGTCTTACCGAGACCGGGAGGCCCGTAAAGAAGGACATGGTCTAAAGACTCGCCCCTCATCCTCGCCGCATCGATAAAGATGGAAAGATTCTTCTTGACCTTGTCCTGTCCGATATATTCGGACAGAAGCTGAGGCCGCAGGCTCAGATCCGCATAATGGTCTTCTTCTTTTAATTCTGCGCTGATGATTCTTTTACTTGTATCCATATTCTAATACTGCTTTCTAACTATCGATTCATATACTTCAGTGCCTCTTTGAGCAACTGGCCGGAATCCTTTGTCCCGGCATCCGGAACACTGTGAACTGCCCGGTAGGCGTCTGCTCCGGCATAGCCCAGTGCTTCCAACGCCATGATGGCATCACTCATCTGGTCCGTGGTGGCGGAAGCAAGGACGGATCCTTCTTCTGCGGCAGCATCCTGATCCAAGCCGGAAACTGCATCGATGCCGCTGCGGATCTCCTCGATATCCAGCTTGTCCTTCAGCTCCATGATCATTCTTTTCGCCCCTTTCGGGCCGATTCCCGGTGTTCTGGCAATGCTCTTTGCATCATCACCGAAGACCGCATAGTACAGTTCCTCCATACTCAGGGTGGAAAGGACCGAGAGGGCAACTTTGGGGCCGATACCGCTGATTCCCAGGAGGATCTTAAAAGTATCCCTCTCCTTTTCAGAGGAAAAACCAAATAAAGATATGGCATCCTCTCTTACGTGAAGATATGTATGAAGCTTGATCCTGCCGCCGACTGACGACTCATGCAGTACGTGCTGCGGCGTGCGGATCAGGTAGCCTATTCCCTGGTTCTCCAGGATCAGATGATCTTCCCCGATCCCGGCAACCTGTCCATTGATAAATGCAATCAATTGAAATACTCCCTGTCTATCAATACTTAGGAAACGCCGGTGCAATCTATCTTTGACACCGGCGCCAAGACTCCGTTTGGAGACTTGAATCTATCTAAGTCATGATAGCATATCCTAGGCCGGTTTGACAAGGAGGAACAAGTCTGATATGGTGGACATGACTTGTAACGGACGACAGGAACATTTCGCATAAAACCGGCTGAATGCCGGGGATCAGGCAGGATAAGACAAGATGAAAACGATAAGAGAAAGCATGGACAGGAGCGGGATCCCATCTTCCAGAGAACAGTATCTGCTCTTTGATATTGAGACCACCGGTTTCCACCGCCAATACACAATATTATATATGATCAGCTGTGGTTATTACCGGAAAGGACGCTTTCACTTTATCCAATGGTTCAATGATGACGGAGAAAGCGAAACAGAGATCCTTCAGGAGTTTTCTGATCTTCTGGAATCTGCAGAATGGGTGCTTCTCACCTTTAACGGGGAAAGCTTTGATATCCCTTACCTGAAAGCCAGATATGAACTGGCCGGCCTTCCCTGCCATCTTGACAGTTTTGAGTCCGTGGACTACTACCGGTTGCTCAGGCCCTTTCAGATGCTGTTTGGCATGGACCACGGATCCCAGAAGTATTGGGAGCATTTTCTTGGGATCGATCGGGAAGACCGCTATAACGGCGGGCAGCTGATCGATGTTTACAAGAGATATCTGTCTGAGGGGGCTCCGGAAGACGAGCAGGCACTGATCCTCCATAACCGGGAAGATGTGCTGGGCATGGAGCTGCTCTTTCCGCTATTCTCCTACCTGAAATTGCTGGATGGATCTTTTGCGGTGACAGGCGCAGAGGCCGCCGGTGATGACAGCATCCGCGTTTTTGCGGTCCTGACTCAGCCGATTCCCCGGAACTTTGAAGTAGCTGCTCAGGCAGGCAGGGTCAAAGTTGCCGGCAGCGCCCTGACCGTGACGATCCCCTGTGAGGAAACCAGGCTCCGGCACTTTTTTCAGGATTATAAGAACTATTATTTTCTTCCCAAGGAAGACCGGGCAGTCCACCGCAGTGTTGGAAGGTTTGTCGACCACCATTTCCGGAAAGCCGCCAAGGCATCGACCTGTTATGTCTGGAAAGAGGGTCTCTTCCTGCCCTTCCCCCTCTCCATGAAAAAATATGGCTTTGTGATCGAAGCCCGGGAGAAGTATGGATTGGAAATGAATTGTTTTCGAAAAAAATATAAGGATGAGCGTGAATACGTAGAGCTTAACGAACTCTTTTCAGAAGAAGCAAATTATCTGACGGAATATCTGAGCGATACGATCAAGGAAATCTTTATCTCGTTCATCCAGGAGTCTGCTGACCAAGTTGATACACCATAAAAAAACAGGAGATCGATCTGAATCGGTCTCCTGTTCCTGTTGTTGATAGCTTCAACTATTTCATTTCTTTTGCCAGTGCTGCGATCTCTTCTTCGTTCTCCGGGGTCATGGCTGACTTGATGGTTACCACCGGCTCTGCGAAAGTGATGTTTTTACTCTTCTCGAAGGCAAGTTTCATGAACTTGGCAGCGGTCGGTGTCCAGGTTCCATTCTCGACAAAGCCGATCTTCCTGTTCTGATAACCTCTCTCAGTTAATTCAGCGATAAACTCACGCATGAAGGGGAAGATGGTCCCGTTGTAGGTGGTGGTCGCAAGGATGATCTTTCCATACCGGAAAGCATCTTCCACTGCTTCTGCCATATCATCCCGGGCAAGGTCTGTGACAGCGACTTTCGGGCATCCTTCCTCTTTCAGTTTCTCTGCAAGAAGTTCCACTGCCTTTTTTGTATTGCCGTATACGGAAGTGTATGCGATCAGGGTACCTTCTGTTTCAACACCGTAGGAGGACCAGGTATTGTAGAGGTCCAGATAGTAGCCGAGGTTGTCATCAAGGATCGGTCCGTGGAGCGGGCAGATGATGCTGATATCCAGTGCGCCGGCCTTCTTCAGAACTTTCTGTACCATAGGACCATACTTGCCTACGATACCAAAATAGTAACGGCGTGCTTCACATGCCCAGTCTTCTTCCACGTCAAGGGCCCCGAATTTACCAAAGGCATCTGCGGAGAAAAGTACCTTGTCCGAAGAATCGTAGGTGAGCATAACTTCCGGCCAGTGAACCATGGGTGCAAAGACGAAGGTAAACGTATGGTGGCCTGTCTCAAGACTTTCATTATCTTTTACAACAACTCTGCGGTCAGCATAATCTGTTCCGAAAAACTGTTTGATAAAAGAAAATGTTTTGGCATTGCCCACGATCTGTGCTTCCGGATAGGCTTCGGCGAATCTGTCGATATTGGCAGAGTGGTCAGGCTCCATATGCTGAACAACCAGGTAGTCCGGCTTGCGGTCACCGAGCGCTGCAGACAGGTTGGAGAGCCACTCATCCCCAAAGTTGGCATCCACAGTATCAAAAACGGTCACTTTCTCATCCAGAACGACATAGGAATTGTAAGCCATACCGTTCGGCACATCATACTGGCCTTCAAACAGATCGATCTGATGGTCATTTACTCCAATGTAAATAATATCTTCCGTTATCTTTTTCATGTTTTCTACCTCATCTTGAATGGTTAAAATGTATCTTCATCCATTATAGGAAAAAGCGACACTTTCCGCAAGACCATTTTTTACCGTTAATAATTGAAAAAGCCTTGTCTCTATGGTATTATTTTATAGAATGGCAATGAAATGAAAGCTTATTGAGGTGATTGGTTTGAAAATAAGGTATAACGAGTCTGAAGAGAATTATCTGGAAGCGATCCTGATGCTCAGTGAGGAGCTTCCGGTTGTTCGTTCTGTAGATATTGCGAACCATCTGGACTTCAAAAAGTCCAGTGTCAGTATCGCGATGAAGAATCTTCGTGAGAAGAAGTATATAACCATGACAGATGCCGGCTATATCTATCTCACAGAGGCCGGAAAAGCAATCGCAGAGAACGTATATGAGAGACACAAAGTACTGACTTTCTGTCTGGAGAAACTGGGGGTGGATCCGGATATCGCTGAGCAGGATGCCTGCAAAGTGGAGCATGTGATCAGTCAGGAGACGTTTGATGCGATCAAAAAGTATATGGTTCAGAAGATCGGATAAGTTCCGATCATCACAATAGTGAAGAAAGCCGCTGCGGGAATCCTTCCATATCGCAGCGGCTTTTTCTTTCGGTTCACATTTTATATTTATCCGGTCATTGGATCGATGCAGCCAACTCTCTCATCTCCCGGGCATTCTTTCGTACCGCGTCCGTGATTTTGGTACCGCCCAGCATACGAGCCAGCTCTTCCACTGCCTGGTCATCATCCAGCTTACGGATGGAAGAGATCGTAGAGACATTATCACTGGTTTTTTCGATCAGATAATGAGAATCAGCCATCGCAGCGATCTGAGGCAGATGGGTGATTGCGATCACCTGCCTTCCTCCTGCGATCTGCTTTAGTTTTTCAGAAACTTTCTGGGCTGTTCGTCCGCTGATCCCGGTGTCGATCTCATCAAAGATCAAGGATTCGATTCCCTCCGCATCAGCCAGGATTGACTTGATCGCCAGCATGATCCTGGAGAGCTCTCCGCCGGATGCGATCTCATGGAGCGGCCTGATCGGCTGTCCGGGATTGGTGGAGATCATAAAACATACTCCGTCATTGCCCTGGACACTGTAAGCCGTTTTCTCAAAGGCGATCTCAAAGCTCACATGAGAGAAATTCAGATCGGTCAATGCTGTCCGGATCGCCTCTGCCAGCGGACCTGCAGCCTCTTTTCTGAGAGCTGAGAGCCGGTCACAGGCTTTCTCCAGTCTTTCCCGGGCCTGGTCTGCCTTCCGGCGGAGTCCGGCCAGGTATTCTTCATAATTCTCAAGTTTATGACAGCGTTCCCGGTTTGCCTGACAGTAGTCCAGGATCCCCGGGATGGAATCGCCGTATTTTGCTTTCAGGTGATTGATCAGATCAAGTCTCCCGGCAATCTCCTGGAAAGTCTCCTCGTCAAATTCCATGGAATCAATGTAGACTGCCAGGTCCCGGTTGAAATCTCCCAGCAAGGCGTCAATGGTACCCAGTTGCTCACAGAGATCTGAGGCATCCCCATCCAGGTTAGCCACGGAATTCAGGCGCTGCAGGGCTCGTCCAATCCGGGAGGAGGCACTGGACTGATCCTCGGAGAGGCTGTCATGAACATAACCGCAGTCTTCAAGTATCTCTCTGGAATGGGAAATCTTATGATATTCCTGTTCCAGATCCTCGTCCTCACCGGGCTGCAGGCGGGCGGATTCGATCTCGGATATCTCATATCTGAGGAACTCCATCTCCCGTAAGCGCTCTTCTTCCCCGATATCCTGGGAGTCCAGTTCTTTTCGTAAACTCCGATAGGAGTGAAAGAGGTCAGCGATCTCCTTTTTCAGGCCAGTCACCCGGTCCTTGGCGTAATTATCGAGAATGAGAAGATGATTCTGGGGTTTGAGCAGGATCTGGTTCTCATGCTGGCCGCTCAGGTCCAGGAGAAGGGGGGATAATTCCTTTAATTTGGGGAGGGATATCGTGATGTCATTGATCTTGTTGATCACTCTGCGGTTGGTTACCCGCCTGGAGATGACTACCTCACCATCCTCGCTGGGAATCTCCAGCTCATCAAGCTTTTGCAGGACCGCTTGTGTTTCCGTATGGAAAACAAGTTCGATCAGGGCGCTGTCAGCCCCTTCGCGGATCATGTCTTTAGGTATTTTACCTCCCAGCGCAGACTGGATCGACCCGATCAGGATAGATTTTCCGGCGCCGGTTTCTCCGGTGAGTATATTCAGGTGGTCGGTAAAGTCCACCTCTGCTTCCTCAATGAGTGCAAGATTCTTCACATGCAGATTGATCAGCATTTTTGATAAACCTCCGCTTGATCTTTGTTAGATTAAATGATCTTTGGTGATGACTTCCAGTTCGTCGATCACCTTTCCTACCATTTCTTTTGTCTTGACAGCGCACATGATCGTGTCATCTCCTGCAATACACCCAACGACCCCGGTCACATCGATGGAATCAATGGCAGCACCACAGGCCATAGCCATTCCCGGAACGGTTTTGATCACAAGAAGATTCTCTGCGCTTTCCATGGACAAGATTCCTTCAGAAAGAACCCGGCGGTATTTGGAAGACACCTGTACATCCTCATTCCGGATGGAGGCATACTTCTGCTTCCCGTTGGAGCCGGTGACTTTCGTCAGTTTCAGCTCACGGATGTCTCTGGAGATGGTTCCCTGTGTTGTTGTGTAACCATCTTCAGACAAATATCGCATCAGATCTTCCTGGGTCTCAATATCATGTTTTCTGATTAGCTCTAGTATCTTTTCCTGTCTTTTACTTTTCATAACTTCTCCACTTTAAAAGATTTTATTTATTTAGAGCAGCTTTTCCTTTAAGATCTCGACAAAACTGACTTCCTTCATCTTTACAAACGGAGTCACGGCATCCGATTTGTAAATGACGACTTTGTCTCCCGAGAGAAGGCTCTCTCCGATTCTGCCATCATAAAGAAAAACTGCGTCTATTCCTGTATGAAAGGGTTCGATCTCAACGGTGACGATATCTTCCTTGGCCAGGACGATTGGTCTGGCAGTCAATGAATGAGAACAAACCGGAGTAAGAACAAAGTTCTTACAGGTTGGATTGATGATCGGTCCTCCGGCTGATAGGTTGTAGCCGGTAGATCCGGTCGGAGTACACAAGATGAGACCGTCACCGAAATAGCTGTCGAATATGGATCCGTTGATCCTGACTGTCAGCTTGATCGGCCCGTTGATGCTCTTTCTGCTGATATGGAAATCATTCAGTGCATCGTAGGTGGTGATCTTCTCCCGGCCGCGCCAGATCTGCGCATGCAGCATGATCCGGTTTTCCAGCTGATAATTGTTACACAGCAGATTATCGATCGCGTTACCAAGATCTTTCGGTTTGACGTCCGCAAGAAATCCCAGGGTACCCAGATTGACTCCCATGATCGGGATTCCCGAACGTAAAAGCCTTCTTGCGGCATTCAGGATGGTACCGTCTCCGCCGATGACCAGGATACATTCTGTTTTTTCGGGTACTTCGATCTCATCATCCTGGTCTGATTCGTTTCCCGCAAGGATTTCACAGAAAGCTCCTTTTTCGATGATCATATCCCGGATCTGACGGCTGATCTTCAGATCCAGGTCCTTACTACTGTTTGTGAGTATAAGAAAATATTTCATGTTGCCTCCGCTCAGTTCAACTGGTTCAAGGAACTGTGGGCACTAAAAACGATGTCGCGTATTCTGGTCTGGTCGCAAAAAGCAGTGCCGGCACATTTTTTTAAGTACAGCAGAAATTCAATATTCCCTTCCGGACCTTTGATCGGAGAATGATCCAGATCCTTGACGATAAAACCTATAGAACAGGCATGGTCAATGACCCTGCTGATCACTTCAATCTGTACTTTTCGATCTTTCACGACACCCCGTTTGCCGATATTCTTTTTACCGGCCTCAAACTGAGGCTTGATCAGGCAGACAGCCTCTCCTTCTTCCCGGAGGCACTCATAGATTGGCAACAGGACTTTCGTCAGTGAGATAAAGGAGACATCCGCACTGGCAAAGGAGACCTTTTCTCCCAGCAGATCCGGTGTCACATAGCGCATATTCGTATTTTCCAGAGAGATGACTCTGGGATCATTTAACAGCTTTTCTGCCAGCTGTCCTGATCCGGAATCGATCGCAAATACTTTAGCTGCTCCGGCCTGGAGCATGCAGTCAGTAAACCCTCCGGTTGAGGCGCCTGCATCCATGCAGACCTTGTCCTTCAGGTCGATCTCAAACCTGGAAAGCGCTCTCTCCAGTTTCAGCCCTCCCCTGCTTACATAGGCAAGCCGGTCACCGGTGATCTCTAGAACGTGACCGGCTTCGTCACCCTCAATACGGTAGGCCGCCTTTTTTATGATCTTTCCGTCAACCTTAACCAGGCCGGCCCGGATCATTTCTTTGGACCGCTCCCTCGATGAAGCCAATCCTTTTTTTACAAGATAGCTGTCCAAGCGTTCACTCATGACTGTTCTCTTCCCGAATCCGGTCTAATTCCCGGGAGATACTCTGGCAAATAGAACTACTGTCTATGCCGTACATCATTCTCTGCTCTTTGACCGTAGCGTGTTTTACGTAACAGTCCGGGATACCCAGGGACAGAAGGCGGACATCCGCTTTTTGTTTATGTAGAAATGCGGACAGGTTCTGGCCGAATCCTCCGGTCAGCTGATTTTCCTCCACGGTTACGATCAGTGGATATTCCTCAGCCAGATTCAGGATCAGATCTTCATCAAACGGCTTCAGGAAACGTACATTGACCAGTCCGGCCCGGACCCCTTCTTCTTTCAGGGCTGTTACTGCTGCAGCACATTCCTCGATGATATTGCCGACAGCCAGTATTACTGCATGCTGACCCTTACAGATCAACTCACTCTTCCCAAGGCGGATCGGTTCCCGGTGATCATGCAGGCCGGTGTAAACCTTGCCTCTGGGATACTTCATTGCAACCGGTCCGGGCAGCTGCAGGCCAAAGCGCATCATTTCTTTCAATTCCAGATCATCCTTCGGAGCCATCAGAGTGAGATTTGGAATGTTGGACAGATAGGATATGTCAAAGATTCCCTGGTGGGTCTCACCGTCCGCTCCCACAAGCCCTGACCGGTCTACTGCAAAGAAAACCGGGAGATCCTGCAAGCACACATCATGCAGAATCTGATCATAGCCTCTTTGAAGGAAGGAGGAATAGACTGCGAAAACCGGTCTCATTCCGGAAGCTGCCATTGCCCCGGAAAAAGTAACCGCATGCTCTTCCGCGATTCCCACGTCAAAGAACCGCTCAGGATATTTCGTCTTAAAAGGATGTAATCCTGTTCCAGCCGGCATGGCTGCTGTGATAGCCACGATCCTCTCATCTTCTGCTGCAAGTTCCAGCAGAGATTCAGAGAAGGCATCCGTATAAGTCTTCGCCTGGCCTGAGGCAAGACAATCGCCTGTTTTCACGTCAAAGGGACCGAGACCGTGGAATTTCTCCGGATGTTTCTCTGCGATCTCATAGCCCTTTCCCTTCCTGGTGATGGCATGGATCAGAATGGGGCCTTTGTGATGTTTGGCCCGCTCGATCGCCTGGATCATGGCATTCAGATCATGCCCGTTTACCGGTCCGTAGTATGTGATCCCCATATCTTCAAAAAGCATACCGGGCACAAATAAGGACTTGATGGAGTCCTTGGACCGTTTCAGGGTCTTGGCCATGTTTTTGCCGACTTTCGGTATATTGTTTAATGTTGTCTCAACATTTTGTTTGAATTCGGTGTAGGACTGTCTGGAACGCAGGTCGCTCAGATAACCGCTCATCCCTCCTACATTTTCTGCGATGGACATCTTGTTATCATTCAGGATAATGATAAGATTCTTCCGGTTCACCCTCATTTTCGCCAGATTATTCAGCGCCTCATAGGCCATACCTCCGGAAAGCGCCCCGTCGCCGATGACGGCTGCGATCACTTCATTGGTTCCACGGAGGTCTCTGGCGGTGGCGAAACCGAGAGCTGCAGAAAGGGATGTGGAACTGTGACCGGTCCCAAAACAGTCGCAATCACTTTCGGAACGCTTTGGAAAACCGCACAGGCCATCCTTTTTCCTGAGCGTCGGGAAGTCCTTTCTTCTGCCGGTCAGCATCTTATGCACATAGGACTGGTGACCGACGTCAAAGATGATCTTATCTTCCGGCAGGGTAAGACAGATATGCAGGGCCATGGTGATCTCGACAACTCCAAGATTGGAGGCGAGATGACCGCCTGTTTTACTCACGTTATTGATCAGAAAAGCCCGGATCTCGGCAGCAAGGGCCGGGTAAGATCTCGGGGATATTTTCTTGATATCATTAGGTGCATTAATCCTATTTAATAAATGTCCCATATTACACGATCCTTATGATTCCTGCGCTTCCTGAAGAATGATCAGCTCTTTCTCTGTCAAATCCAGGTTTTTGCCGCACTGGTCTAAAAGCTCCACGCCTTTTTTGTACAGGTCCATGGATTCTGCAAGGCTGAGTTTCGGGTCTTCCAATCGCTCGATCAGCTGATTCACTTCCTCAAATGCTTTCTCGATGGAAAAATGCTGATCTTTATCTTTGCTGCCTTTACTAGTCATAATAACATGCCTTTCTCATTCATGATTCATAAGAAAGAATAAAATATCATGAACGGTTATTTATTCTTCGTGTTTTATGATTCTTTCCGGTGTGACAAATGCCTCTCCGTCCGAGAAGATCAGTTCAAAAGCTTCTCCTTCATTCAATTGCACGACGGAGGAGATTGGTTCGGAATCCGTAGTCTGAGCAAAAGCGTAGCCGCCTTGCAGCCGCTTTGCAGGATTCAGACCGGAAATCCTTTCAACAAGCAGGCGATAAGTCTGGGCGATCATGTTCGCTTTTGCCTCGATCCTCCGGTCCAGCTGTTTTCTCATATCGGACAGAAGCATTTTCTTTTCCAGAAGCTTTCGATCAGGTCTTGATGCATCCAGTTTCCTCGTCAGCAGCTCAAGATCAGACCGGCAGCGAAGCAGTTTCTGCTCCATCTTTAAATTCATCTCGTAGTAATAATTATTCAGCTGGTTAAGAATGATCCCGATGTCCGGGATTACCTGCTCGCATGCTGCAGACGGGGTGGGAGCCCTTAAATCTGCACAATAGTCCGCGATGGTCATATCGATCTCATGGCCGGTTCCGGAAACGATCACTTTCTGCGCGGAATAGATCGCATCCGCCACGATCCGCTCATTGAAGGCCCAGAGGTCTTCAATGGATCCGCCGCCCCGGCCGATGATCACAACATCAACATCAGTTCTGTCAAAATACCGGATACCCGCAGCTATGCTGGGGGCCGCAGCTGTTCCCTGAACGATCGCAGGATACAGGTAAAGCTGCACGAAAGGATTACGCCTTTCGGCCACACTTTTAATATCTTCGATCGCTGCGCCGGTGGAAGCGGTGACAATACCGATCTTTCGGGGATACATGGGCAAGGGTTTTTTTCGCTCGAAATCGAAGTAACCCTTTTCGGCAAGTTCTTTTTTCAGCTGTTCGTATCTGAGATAAAGCTCTCCCCTTCCGGACAACTCAATATCCTTGACGTAAAGCTGATAGACCCCATCCCTCTCAAATACGGATATTCTGCCTCCGGCGATCACCATCTGCCCGTCTTCAAGAGTAAATGAAAGACCCTGCAGTTTATCCTGACGAAACATGATGCAACGGATTGTACTGTGTTCGTCTTTCAGTGAGAAAAAAATGTTTCCGGAGGAATGATATTTGCAGTTGGAGACTTCTCCCTTCAGATAGATATGTTTCAGAGCATAGTCTCCGTTAAAGATCCGGCCAACGTAAGAGTTGATCTGGGATACTGTAAATACTCTTTTATTCATATAATACTATCCCGTTGTGATTGATACCATGGTAAAAAAACGGCGGAGACAAGCAGTTCTTCGCCGTTTTAATTTCTTTAGGATATACGAAATGTCAATCAGGCCAGTTTTGCAAGAACTCCGTTCACAAAGCGGGGAGCTTCTGCATCACAGTATATCTTGCTAAGCTCTACAGCCTCATTGATAGCTACCTTTACAGGAATATCCGCATCTTCCAGTATCTCATAGACAGCAAGCCGCATGATCGAGAGCTCTGCTTTACCGATCCTCTCGATCCGCCATCCTTCGCAGATGGAACTGATCTTCTCGTCAATCTCTGTCTGCCGGTCCAGGATGGCATCAAGCTTATCTTCTATATAGCGGCGGTCCTTACTGGCTATCTCATCATTTTTTGAGAAAAAATATTCTGTCTGCTCCTTCAGTTCTTCCCTCGTGTTAAACTCGATCGGGAAAAGTAAGCGAAAAATGGTCTCTCGCATTTTTCTTCTTGACATATTCATAGGGAGCCCTCCATATCTGCTGGTTTCAATTCTCGTCTTCAAATGCGATTCCGACTATCCGGATATTCACCTCGGAGACGGTAAGACCTGTCATGGTCTCAATTGAGTTCTTTACCCGCTCCTGAACTTCTTCAGAAGTCTTCGGGATGCTGACGCCATACTTGAGGATCAGGTTCAGCTTGATCTCCACGCTGTCCTCGGAAAGGACTACCTTCACTCCTCTGGACAGGTTCTTCATACCCAGCTTGCTGACAATCTCATTGGTAATGTTGCCTGACATCTTGGCAACGCCCTCCACCTCAGTGGCTGCAATTCCGGCAATCACCGCAATTACCTCGTCCGCAATCTGAACCTGGCCTATATCCTCTATGTTATAATTCTTATAATCGTTGTTATTCCCTGTGTGTGTATCTTTTTCCATAGGAAACCTCCATCTAAGTAAAAGTCCACATTGTTCATATTACTATCAATTATAGCAGACATCACGGGTTTTGCAATATTAAGATTTTCTGCCATGATCGTAAACAGTTCTATTTCAGGAAAATGTTCCCCGGTAGAGCTTTTCTGCAGGTTTGAGCCCTGCTTCTTCCAGTGCTTTGATGATCTTGGCTTTATGTTCATGCCCGAAAGCTTCCATAGTGATCGTCAGTTCCACGGAAGAATTACGGTTAACACTGATAAACTGGTTGTGTTCCAGCCGGATGACGTTACCCTGCTCCTGCGCGATGATCCGCGATACTTTGTTAAGCTGGCCAGGAACATCCGGCAGGTATACAGATACCGTAAAGATACGGGACCGCTGGATAAGACCGTTCTGGACCACGGAAGAAAGGGTGATGATATCCATATTCCCTCCGCTCAGGATGGAGACCACTTTCTTGTTTTCTGCCGGCAGATGTCTCAGCGCTGCTACAGTCAGAAGCCCGGAATTCTCAACCAGGAGTTTATGGTTTTCCAGTATATCCAGAAATGCTACGATCAGTTCGTCATCTTCGATGGTGATCACATCATCAATGTATTCCTTCAGGTAGGGGAAAATAGTCTCTCCCGGAGTTTTTACCGCCGTACCGTCAGCAATGGTATTCACCAGGTCAAGAGTAACCGGATGGCCTGCTTCCAGGGATTCCTTAAGACAGCTGGCTCCGGCCGGTTCCACCCCGATTACTTTTATCTTCGGGTTCAGCATCTTGGCAAGGGCAGAGATTCCGGTGGCAAGACCGCCTCCTCCTACCGGTACCAGAATAATATCCACCGTCGGAAGTTCCTTGATGATCTCCATGGCAATGGATCCCTGGCCGGTGGCTACCGCCAGATCGTCAAAGGGCGGTATATAGGTATATCCCTTCTCCTCAGCCAGCTTTTGCGCGTAGTCGCTGGCCTCATCAAAAACATCGCCGTACAAAATAACGTTGGCCCCGAGTTCTTTGGTTCGATTCACTTTAAGAAGCGGGGTGGTAGTGGGCATTACGATGGTTGCCGGTGCTCCAAACGCCTTTGCTGCATAGGCTACTCCCTGTGCGTGGTTGCCGGCAGATGCTGTGATCAGCCCCTGCTGTCTTTCCTCACTGCTGAGGGTTGAGATCTTATAATAGGCACCTCGGATCTTATAAGCGCCTGTAAGCTGCAGATTCTCAGGCTTCAGATATACTTTGTTACCGGTTGTCTCTGTCAGGTAATCACTCTTGATCAGATTGGTGGGGAGGATAACCTGCTGAACAACCTCATAAGCTTCTTCGAATTTCTCAAGAGAAAGGTCTTTCATAGGTTCGCTCATACTTCCGATTCTCCTTCTTCCGTTGGATTCTCTTCGTCCGGCCTTTCAAATAAAGCATTCACAAAGGCATCCGGATCAAATTTCTGCAGGTCGTCGATGCCCTCGCCGATTCCGATATATTTTACCGGAATACCCAGTTCAGCCTGGATCGCTATGGCAATTCCGCCCTTGGCTGTACCGTCCAGCTTGGTGAGAACGATGCCGGATATGTCCGTCACTTCTTTAAACTGTTGTGCCTGGACCAGGGCGTTCTGTCCGGTGGTTCCGTCAAGAACGATCAGAGTTTCCAGATAAGCCTCCGGGAATTCTCTCTCGATGACTCTCCGGATCTTACCCAGCTCATTCATCAGGTTCTTCTTGTTATGAAGTCTTCCTGCCGTGTCGCAGATCAGGATATCTGCGTGACGTGACTTGGCTGCCTGACAGGCATCGTAGATCACTGCCGCCGGATCAGAACCCTCCTGCTGGGCGATGATATCTACACCGGCCCTGTTGGACCATTCGGTAAGCTGCTCAATGGCAGCGGCACGGAAGGTATCGGCAGCAGCCATGATCACCTTTTTGTTTTTGGCTTTAAGCTGTGCTGCCAGTTTTCCGATGGTTGTTGTTTTGCCGACGCCGTTCACTCCGATGACCAGAACGACGGAAGTACGGTTTTCGAATTCGTAGGCACTTTCATCTACGGCCATCTGTTCTTTTATAATGTCAATGAGAAGCTGACGGCATTCCATCGGTTCCTTGATATGGCGTTCGGCAACTTCCTCCTGAAGCTTGTCTATGATATTCATGGTAGTATCTACACCCAGATCTCCCATGATCAGAATCTCTTCCAGCTCCTCATAGAAATCATCATCAATTTTCGAAAAACCTCGAAAGATGGAATCAAGGCCGGAAATGATACTGTTCCTTGTTTTTGTCAGACCGCTCACAAGACGGCTGAAAAATCCTTTCTTTTCTCCCATTCAATATTCCTTTCTAATTGATCGCCTGGTCGATCAGATCCACGGAGATCAGTGTTGATATTCCTTTTTCCTGCATTGTGATACCATAGAGCGCCTGGGCTGCATTCATGGTTCCACGTCGGTGTGTGATCACGATGAACTGCGTATCCTCGGACAGCTTCTTCAGGTACTTTGAAAAACGGATGATATTCGCATCATCAAGAGCGGCCTCGATCTCGTCAAGAAGGCAGAACGGAGAAGGCTTCAGCTGCTGGATCGCAAACAGCAGGGCGATCGCCGTGAGCGCTCTCTCCCCTCCCGAGAGGAGAAGGATGTTCTGAAGCTTCTTTCCGGGAGGCTGCGCAATAATGCGGATGCCGCATTCAAGAATATTGTCCTCATCCATCAGTTCCAGGTCCGCGGTACCACCTTCAAACAGGTCACGGAAAACGCTGGTAAACATATCTCTGATCTGACTGAACTGGTTACGGAACTGTTCTTTCATAGCCTTGTTCAGGTCATCGATCATACCCATCAATTTGGCTTCTGCCTCCTTGATATCGTCATACTGGCCCCGCATGAATTCGTAGCGTTCTCCCACTTCCCGGTATTCATCGATCGCATTTACATTGACATTACCCAGAGCTTTGATCTGCCGTCCCAGCTCCTTCTTTTCCTTCCTCCTGGAAGCAATCTGTGAAGAAGGGATCTCATACTTTTTGAGGGTGAGCGCATGATTGTAAGTGATCTCATAGCTCTCCCACATGTAATCGATCTGGGCAGAAAGAGCACTCTCCTGTTTTTCTGCTCTTGCTTCGAGCCGCGTATGCTCTTTCTCAAGTCCCAGCAGAGTCTGATTCTGGTCTTCCAGTTCATTAAAGATGAGACTTTGCTGTCTGCTGATGTTGCTGTGTTTTTCCTTGAGGTTTAAAAGAGACTGGATGACATCCTCCAGCTTGCCGGCAAGTTCGGATGCTTCCTGTTTTGCTTCCTCCGCCTCTTTTTTCGCCTGAGCGTTTTCCTCATGGATCCGGGCCAGATTCTCCTGGTTTTCTTCAATGTTCTGGTCAGCTCTTTCCTTCTCCTCCGTAATTCTGGAAAGGTCTGTCTGACGGTAACCGAGTCCCTGTTCCGTTCCGGAGATCTCCAGGATCTTTACGGTCCTCTTTTTCTCCCAGCCTGCGATTTCTTCCTGAACTGCTTCCAGACGCTGGTTCAGTTCATCGATCGTGGAATTGCTTTCCTCATGGCTTCGGGTAGAATCTTCTTCCTTCCGGGCCAGGTCCTTCTTTTGTTTCTGGATCTCTTCCAGCTGTTCCCCAAGAAGGCGATGTTCCTTTTTCAGGGTATCTATGGATTCCTCCACTTCTCTTTTCTGATTGGCAAGGAGGGGGATCTGATTGTGGATGTCTTTCAGACGGAAATCGATCAGATCAAGTTCCTGCTTTGCTTCCTGTAGCTGCTGTCTTAATGAAAGCTGCTTCTTTTCCGCCTCGGCTATCTGTTCCTGTTTTTCGGATCGCAGTTTTTTCATCTGCTCGATCTGGCGGCCGGTTTCCTCCATCTCCCGTTTTCGGCCCAACAGATTATGGGAATTGCGGAAAGCACCACCGGTGATGGATCCGCCCGGATTAAATAATTCACCATCCAGGGTAACGACACGCAGACTGAAATTATTCTTTTTGGTCAGGTTAAGTGCGTTGTCATAGGTGTCAACAACGATCGTTCTTCCCAGCAGCTGAGCCACCAGATTACGGAACCGGTCCTCCGTGCGGACCAGACCGGCAGCAACACCGATCACGCCCTCATCTTCCAATATGGCAGAAGAAAATGCTATGTTTCTCCGGCGCATGTTGCTTAAGGGAAGGAAGGTAGCCCGGCCATAATGATTCTGCTTCAGGTAGCCAATCATCTTCTGGGCAACCTGATTGTCCTCTGTTACAATATTCTGCATGGCTCCGCCAAGAGCGATCTCTATGGCGGTTTCATACTGTTTATCCACGGAGATGATGTCAGCGACCACACCGATAATGCCAGGGTTCTTAGACTTTAAAGCCATGATACTCTGAATACTTTTGTTATAGCCGTCATACCGTTCTACGATGCCGGAAAGAGTTTCATAACGTGATCTGGCACGCAGATATTCGTGGTCTGCAGTCTGATGATCCTGCCGCAGCCGGCTAATCTCCTCCGCAAGATTTCCGTCTTCTTCCTGAAGACCCAGATAGCTGGCCTGTGCCCTTTCCAGCTCCTGCTGTGTCTCCTCCAGCTGTTCCTGCAGCCTGGCCGCCTTGTCATTATGCTCCTGCAGACTGCTGCGCACAGAGAGAAGTCTTCTGTTATATTCACTGTTCCGGATCTGAAGCTGTTCTTCCAGGGAGTCCAGACGGCCAATCTTTTCAGCCATATCGGTCCTGCTGCTCAAAATAGTCAGCATCTCCTGGTTATGCAAGGAGATCTGGGCTTCCAGTTCCGTTTCCTTAGTCCTGACTTTTTCAAGCTCCCCTTTAATCTCTTCCAGTTCTTTTTTCCGAAGAGTAAGAAGCTCGCGCTGGCCAGCTATTTTTTCTTTCAGATCCTGGATATCCTCTTCCTTTTCTCTGGAAACTTCCTGGTCTCCCAGGATCTGTTCTTCATAATATTCTTTGAGCTGTTCGTTACCGCGGATCTTTTCCTCCAGGATCAGGCTGACATTTTCTCTGTCATCTTTTCCTGCCTTCAGAGAATCTCTGCTCTCTTCTGCTTTTGCAATATCCTGACTGAGTTCTTCAGCCTGGGTCAGCAGAGTCTGATTCTTCTGCTTGATCTCATCGTAACTGTCCCTGGCTTCCTCAAGATGGCCGTCCAGGATCCCCAGCTGTCTGTTGACTTCTTCAATCTCCTTGTTGATCGAAGAATATTCGTAGAGGAAAAGGTGAAGGTCCAGATCCTTCTCCTGCTCCTTTAGTTTCAGGTACTCTTTTGCTACCTTGCTCTGTTCCTCCAGAGGTCCGACCTGCTTCTCCAGTTCCCGTAAAATGTCAGTAACACGTTCCAGGTTCTGGCGCTCCTGATCTAAAGACCGCTGGGTGACTGTCCGGTTCTTTTTATACTTGGCAATTCCCGCGGCCTCGTCAAAGAGTTCACGGCTGTCCTCGATCTTACCGCTTAAGATCTTTTCAACCTGACCCTGGCCAATGATGGAATAGCCTTCTTTGCCGATTCCCGTATCATAAAACAGTTCTACAATATCCCTTCTTCGGCAGGTGCTGCCGTTGAGCAGATATTCACTTTCGCCGGACCGGTAGACCCGCCTGGCCACAGTGACCTCGGGATAATCCAGGGGGATGATACGGTTTTCATTCTCGAAGGTGATGGCTACATAAGCAAAACCCATGGGTTTTCTGCTCTCGGTACCGGAGAAAATGACATCCTCCATCTTGGAACCGCGAAGCTGCTTGGCACTTTGTTCGCCGAGAACCCAGCGTACAGCGTCGCCAATGTTGCTTTTTCCACTGCCGTTTGGTCCGACGA
This sequence comes from uncultured Lachnospiraceae bacterium, assembly GCA_946629665.1. Taxonomy (GTDB): domain Bacteria; phylum Bacillota; class Clostridia; order Lachnospirales; family Lachnospiraceae; genus Anaerobutyricum. The sequence goes on along the minus strand of CAMOYC010000011.1, from coordinate 5,239 downwards.
TTCCGGTGATCCCCTGCGGGAATTCGAACACTATTTTCTTTGCAAAGGATTTAAATCCATTTATTTCAATACTTTTCAGATACATAAACTCTATTGATTCTTCAGCTTTAAAATAGCCTGGTAGGCAGCAATCTGCTCTGCGCCTTTCTTTGTTTTTCCGGTTCCCTCTCCGTAGAGGATCCCGTCAATGTGAACTGCAACCGTAAATTCCTTGTTATGATCCGGTCCTGATTCTCCGGTAAGAAAATAATGCAGGTTGGATCCGTTTGCCTGGACTTTTTCCTGGAGGATCGTCTTGGCATCGTAGAAAAGCTGTTTATCTTCCACATCTTTTAGCAGATGGTCGTGAATGAAGACAGAGGCTTCCTTAATTCCACCGTCCAGATAGATGGCACCGATGAGTGCCTCGAAAGTGTCAGACAGGATGGAATCCCGCTCTCTTCCGCCGGTAAGGTCTTCCCCCTTGCTTAAACGGAGGTAGTCCCCGAGATTGATATCTCTGGCACAGATTGCCAGAGTGTATTCACATACCAGGCTGGAACGGAGTCTGGTCAGTTTTCCTTCATTGTAGGAAGGATATTCATGGTACAGGTAATCAGAGATGGTGATTTCCAGGACGGCATCCCCTAAAAATTCCAGACGTTCATTGTTCCCGTTCTTGCCTGCTTTGTTCTCGTTTGCAAAGGAACTGTGGGTTACTGCAAGCAGCAGGAGTGATTTGTTCTTAAACGTATATCGGATCGTTTCCTCAAGCGGGGAAAGGTCGACTTTTTTGATCATTTCCCTTCTTCCTCCCGCATTTTCTTAGGAGACTTGGGTACAGTAAGGTTTTCCATGATCTTCGCGTTAATGTCCGCTTCCTTGAAAGAAATGCACTGGAAGATCGCATTCTTGGTCTCCTTGGCTGTTGCATTTCCGTGCATCTTCACGACCAGACCCTTAAGGCCCAGCAAAGGGGCTCCACCGTACTCGGTTGCATCGAAGGACTTGACCACACCTTTCAGGGATGGTTTGATCAGCAAACCACCGATCTTTCCCCGAATGGAGGACATAAGCGCGCTTTTGATCATGCCGACTAAGGTGCTTGCAAGACCTTCCATCAGTTTCAGGATCACATTACCTGTAAATGCCTCCGTCACAATGACGTCAGCAGCCCCCTTAGGAATATCCCGGGCTTCAATGTTTCCTGTAAAATTGATGTTGGGGCATTCCTTGAGAAGCGGGAAGGTCTCCTTTACAAGGGCGTTACCCTTCTCCTCTTCCGCTCCGATGTTCACGATCGCCACACGGGGATTCTTTATTCCTACGACATGCTCCATGTAGATGGATCCCATCTGGGCGAACTGGACCAGGTGCTCAGGCCTTGCATCTACATTAGCTCCGCAGTCAATGAGCAGGGATACTCCTTTCTCATTGGGGATGATCGGTGCTAAAGGTGCTCTCTTAACGCCTTTACCCTTGCCGACAATGATCTGTCCGCCTACCAGCACAGCACCTGAACTGCCTGCAGACAAAACAGCATCGCATTCTCCGTCTTTTACGGATGTGATCGCTCTGACCAGAGAAGAATCCTTCTTTTTCCTGACGGCATTCACCGGCGGTTCATCAACGATGATGATTTCAGTTGTATGGGTTACTTCAATCTGGTCTTTCTGATATTCATATTTGGCCAATTCGGCATTCACCCTGGCCTCATCTCCGAAGAGCCGTACTTTCAGATCCGGGCGGGCGTTGACAGCGTCGACTGCGCCTTTTACAATCTCCATGGGAGCATTATCGCCTCCCATGGCATCTACGGCTACAATTGTCTTAAACTCCATATGACTTCCTTTCTTTTCTCATTTCTCAAAGAAAGTACTCTCGGAAAGTTTATTCCGGTCCGTATTCCATGACGAATAATGTCGGACGAAGAAGAAAATTTTCGAGAATACTTTTTGACAGATACAACCTTTATAATAGCATAATCACAAATTGAATGCAAACAAAGAAAACAGACATCCCTCCCTCTGAGCGATGTCTGTTCAGTCAGTCTCCTGTTCGCTTATCTTCCCATAACCTTGCCTCTTTTTACCCGCTTATTACAGCTTTTAATGAAGGCGTAGGTTTTTGGACACATCTTTCTGAAGGCTTTCGGATGGCAGGTATATTCTGCATAAGCCTGAGCAAAAAATTCAGTAGTATTGGCGGTGACATAGTCTTCATTCGTCTCCCAGTCAAGAGCCCGATACTTTCCGACTTCCTTCCGGTAGATTCTCCGGAAGGTGGGGCCGCTGCTTTTTAGCTTAACGTACAATCTGCCGTTACTTATATAAGTCGAGGAACATAAGTAATCAACGCAATGGCCGACTTCATGATAGGGTACATTTGAATGAAGATACTGCGGCAGGATTGAGATCTTCAATCTTAAGTGGTTTTTGCCCCGGTAATACCGGATACGTGATTCCGTCCAGCCGGCATAGCCGCTAGGAAGATTTCTGGTAGTAATGATCTTACAATGGTGCTTTTTGATCTGTTCACGAACCTGCTTACTTACTTTGGGTACGATCGCACCGATATTTCTGTAAGTCTTTGCCTGAATGCTCTGTGGGAAGGCTCCTGCAAAAAAGAATGCCAGTGCGATCAATAAAACGGTAAGCAAGGAACGTTGTCGTCTCTTTTTGTACTTCATACATGGTCCTCCTTCTTAATGCCTGTACCGCTAGATCAGAGTTGTCGTCTGATAGAGAACGGTGTCATCCAATTGTATTCTTGTATCTCCTGAAGGCAGCATTACGTTGCCGTCACGTACTATAGTCGCAATATTGATCATGTAAGCTTCCTCAACCTGGCGGACCGTCCATCCTGTGAAGGAACAGTTCTCGTCGATGGCGATGCTGGCGATCGTACGGGAATTGGGATCCTCGTTCAGACTCCTCTGCATCCTGGTATACTGTTCCACAAAACCGGCGGAAATAATACCGGTTGGTATCGCTACTACACAGACTCCGAGAATGGTGATGATGATCGCCAGGAAGCGGCCGGTATAGGTTATGGGATAGATATCACCGTATCCTACCGTGAAGATCGTGGAAAGGCTCCACCATATCCCGGCAAAAGCATTATCAAAGACTTCCGGCTGGAAAGCATGTTCCACGTTATACATACAGAGGGAAGAAGCCATCATCAGGATAATGATAATAAACAGGGAGGAAAGCAGCTGGTTCTTCTTTTCCCATAACACATTGGTAATTACGTTGAAGGAATCATAATTCGCATTAATGCGGAACAGATGCAGGATCCTTACCACACGGAGCATACGGAGAACGGCAAACCCCGACAGGAAGAATACCGGCAGGATGGTAAATAGGTCTACGATCCCGTCAAAGGAGAAGAGAAAACGCAGCCTGGCCTTTGCAGGGGGCAGGTCAGGGTAGAGATATTCCGCAGTCCATATCCGGAGGATATACTCAGCAAGAAAGACCATCAGGGTAATGTTCTCAACTATGGAGATGATTGACCGGTATGGATCAAAATAATCAAAGGTGTACAGAAATAAAACAGTTATGTTGACGATGATCACGATGGTGATCAGCCAGTCAAATAATCTGCTGGGCAAGTCCTCCTTCTGCCCGATCTGCAGGATGTCAAATATTCTTTTTTTCTTTTTTTCAATATCAGTCCGATTCTTCTGGTTGAAATCCTGTATCTTCTTAAACTTATCGTTGGTCTCGTTCATGGCAAGCTCTTTCGTATCATTATAACGCACACATGTGTTCTGTTTTGATTATAGCATTATTCCGGGTGGAACTCAATCATTTTCCGTCGCAGGATAAGACCTGTTCGTCAGATGATCAGGATTGACAGATAGGTTTTTTTTCTATAGAATTCATTAAAGACTAAAATAGGAGAATTTATTGTATGGAAACCAATATGACGGAGGGAAAACCCCTTCTTGTGATACTGCGGTTTATGTTCCCGATCTTTCTGGGCAATGTTTTCCAGCAGTTTTATAATATGGTTGATTCGATCATCGTCGGCAAGTTTGTCGGGGAGAATGCCCTGGCCGGGGTCGGATCCACGGGAACGATCATGTTCCTGGTGATCGGACTGGCAATCGGGATGACAACCGGTTTTTCCGTCCTGACCAGTCAGAAATTCGGAGCCGGGAAGTTAGAGGAAACCAAACGGTCCGTGGCAAATGGGATCATACTTGCAGCTTTTGTCGCGATCATTCTCATGATCTTCAGCCTGACCTTCATGGATCGGATCCTTATGCTGATGAACACCCCGGATTCCATTTACCGGGAAGCATATGATTATATTATCAACATTTGCCGGGGCCTTGCCGCCACGATCTACTATAACCTCTTTTCCGCCTATTTAAGAGCGGTAGGGAACAGCAAAGTACCCCTTTATTTCCTGATCTTTTCAGCCTGTCTGAATATTGTGCTTGATCTTCTGTTTATCATCTCTTTCGGATGGGGTGTATCAGGTGCTGCCTGGGCTACTGTCACCGCCCAGGGAGTTTCAGCGATCCTTTGCCTGATCTACATTATGACCCGGGCGCAGGTGCTGAGACCGCACAGAGAACACTGGCGGCTGAACAGGGACGATACAAACAGACAGCTGGCGATCGGTCTGCCTATGTCCCTGCAGTATGGTATTACCGCTTCCGGTACCATGGTCATGCAGGGGGCGATCAACCTTTACCCTGAGGCGATCGCAGCATTTACGGCTGCCAATAAGATCCAGAGTGTGCTGACCCAGGGCCTCATCTCCATCGGTCAGTGCCTGGCCTCTTACGCCGGACAGAATTACGGAAAACGTGATATTGCGCGGATCAGACAAGGAGCAAAAGACTCTCTGAAATTTGTTCTGGCTTACTCTCTTGCCGCTGCTTTACTGGTCATATTCTGTCTGCCCAACATGCTCCACCTGTTTTTCGATGCTTCCGCTGACATTTCGTCTATGCTGCCCTATGCCCGCACCTATATCTATGAATGTGCCACCTGCTATATTCCTCTTGGCATGATCTTCATCTATCGGAATACGATGCAGGGATGCGGATACGGTCTGGAAGCCATGAGTATGGGGATCATAGAGTTGTTTACCAGGGCAGGTGTGGCAGCCCTCTCCGTTCATTTAGGCAGTTATGCCCTGGCTGTGGGCTGTGATCCTGCCGCCTGGCTGATGGGGGGCATCTATGGATTGGCGCTCTATCTCTACGTGATGAAAAGAATAGAAAAGTGATACAGATCTC
>CAMOYC010000010.1 GCA_946629665.1 uncultured Lachnospiraceae bacterium | reverse complement strand
CATTGTGTTATACTAGGAAACAAATTTTTCCCAAAAGGAGGATCCGTCCATGGAAATAGAAAGAAAATTTTTGATAGATCAGCTTCCGCAAGACATAGACAAGAACCCGAAAAGCCAGCTTTCCCAGGCCTACATCTGCACCAATCCCGTCATTCGGGTGCGCAGACAGGATGACTCTTATATCCTGACCATCAAGTCCGGCGGCCTGATGGCCCGCCAGGAAACTGAGTTTCCCCTGGGCAAGGAAGCCTATCATCACCTACTTGAAAAGGCAGACGGCATTATTATAGAAAAAACCCGCTACCGCATCCCGGATACCCGGTCTGACAAAGAATACCTGATCGAGCTGGATGTCTTTCAAGGGATCTATGAAGGCTTCATCATGGCGGAAGTCGAATTTTCTTCAGTCGAGGAAGCCTTAGCCTACACCCCGCCAGGCTGGTTCGGCCCGGATGTGACCAAAGATTCCCGCTTCCACAACTCTAACTTAAGCCGCAGAAGCCCGGAAGAAGCCGCTGAATTTATAAATCAGCTAAAAAATTTCTGAAAAACACATTGATTTCATAAAGAAATAGTAATATAATCTTAAAACTTGGATAATGCTTTTTTGGGGCATTTAGCATATAATGAATGCTGGCAATTTATGAATAGAAAGGAACGATGATCATGAGTGATAACATCCATGAGGAATCCGGTCTCGAAAAGGCTGCTGTAACGCCCGAGACTACCGAGGAACAGACTGCTGTCCCGAAAGATGACGCGCTTAAGGATGAGAACATAGGAAAAGCAACTGATACAAAAATTCAGGAACCGGAAGCAAAAGCTGAGCCGAAGGCTAAGCCGGAGCCTGAGACGAAGGTTGAATCAGAACCCAAAGCTGAAACAGAGACGAAAACCGAGCCGGAGGCAAAGGCTGAGCCTAAAGCTGAGCCGGAGACAAAGGCTGAGCCTGAACCGGAGGCTGAACCGGAGCCCAAGGCTGAGCCTAAACCGGAGGCTGAACCGGAGCCCAAGGCTGAGCCTAAACCGGAGGCTGAACCGGAGCCCAAGGCTGAGCCTAAACCGGAGGCTAAGCCGGAGCCCAAGGCTGAGCCCAAATCGGAAGCTAAGCCGGAGCCAAAAAAGGCTCCTCAGCCGGAGAAAAAACCGAAAGGGAAACCCGCACCGGAACCAAAAGCGGAGCCGGTACCCGAGAAGCCCGTTAAAAAGAAAAAGAAACATCGTGGACTGAAGATCACCGCCTTTATCCTTGTCCTTCTGCTTGCAGGAATCTATGGCGGCGGTGTTTATTATTACGGAACACATTTCCACCACAACACAGCGATCAACGGAACTCCGGTTGGGGAGATGGACGTGCGGGAGGCTGAGAAAGTATTCACAGAGGATTTTGCTTCCCACAAGATCCAGATCATTGAGAAAGAAAGAACGGAAGAGATTGATGCCGTTGCTGTCGGAACTGTGATCGATGTCGGTGATCAGGTCAGACTGCTTCAGGAATCCCAGAACAAGTGGACCTGGTTCCTTGACCTGTTCGAAGAGGATAACAACGAGATCGACCTTGACGTTTCCTACGATGAAGCGAAACTGAAAGAATATGTCGACCAGATGGAATGTTTCAGCAAGGATAATGTGATCGCACCGGAAGACGCTTATATCAAGCAGGGTGAAACAGCTTTTGAGATCGTACCTGAGGTTCTTGGTAATACCGTAAAGAAGAATAAGCTGCTCAAGCTGATCGGGCAGGATCTGACAGAAGGCGTGACAGAGATCAATCTGGAGGAAGCCGACCTCTACAAGCTCCCCAAGGTTTACGAGAAAGACAAAGACATCCAGAAAGCCCTGAAAAAAGCTAACAAGTTCAGTGCAGGCACCATCACTTACGATTTCGATTACACCACAGTGCCTCTTGATTATAAGACCACCAAGGACTGGATCGACATCAGTGATGACTTTAAGGTTTCCCTGAACGAAAGTGATGTTGGAGACTATGTAGAAAGTCTGGCAGCTGAATATAACACCATGGGTACCGCCAGAGATTTCACCACCCAGAACGGAGAAAAGATCCACGTAGCCGATGGCGACTACGGCTGGAAGATCGATTTCCTGAAGGAAAAGGAAAAACTGATCAAGGATCTGAAATCCGGTAAAGACGTAAGCCGTGAGCCTGTCTGGGCGTACACCGCCCTCGTCCACAACGGCAGACGGGATGATATCGGAGATACTTATGTGGAAGTATCCATCTCCCAGCAGGAAGTATGGATGGTAGTAGACGGCAAGTGCGTGATGAACAGCTCCTGTGTTACAGGTGACCCGACCAGACATGCGGATACAGATAAGGGAGTTTACTCCATCACATTCAAGAAGAGTCCGGCTACCCTTACCGGACCGAATGCAGACGGAAGTTCCTACGCTTCCGAGGTTACCTACTGGATGCCATTTAACGGCAATCAGGGTCTCCATGATGCCAAGTGGAGAAATTCCTTCGGTGGCAGCGAATACAAAGGCCATGGTTCCCACGGCTGTGTAAACCTGCCATTCTCTGCAGCCCAGACGATCTGGAACAATGTACAGGAGAATTACCCTGTAGTAATTTATTAATGGAATCATATCACCGCCAGGCATAGCCTGGCGGTGTTTTTTTCGCCAAATAGACGTGGCGGTAGCAAAATCGTCTTGTGAGCCCACTTTTTGCAGCCTTTCTTTGCAAATTATGAGCTCAGATTCTCTTTCTTCAACTTCCATATTTTTCCAACAGTGCGTTTATCAGTGAATAGTTAACTTTGGTCAGATTATCTGCTTTCCCGAAGTTTTTGGCGGTTGAAACATATCGGGGTGCCATGGTGGTTTTTCAACTTTTCGTTGCAAAACTGCCTTGAAATCGTCGGCTTTGCTACCGCCACGTCTATTTAAGAGAATTTTGTTTAAAAGAGGATCATCCCGAGCAAGGATCTGAACTCACCGAAAAACTAATTCCCCGAAAAAATACGTGGCGGTAGCAAAATCGTCTTGTGAACCCACTTTTTGATACCTTTTTCGCAAATTATGACTCATAATACTCTTTTTTGCTACCCCCATTTTTTTCCAATTGAACGCTTGTCAATGAACAGTTAACTCTCGTCAAATTCCCGCTGCCCCAGCACCCAGTGAAGGGTTGCAAAATAGTAAGATTCTTTTAGTTTTTGCGAATTTCTTCGCAAAAATGCCCTGAAATCTACATTTTTGCTACCGCCACGTTTTTTTCCGTTTTACCCGGAGCTGTCCACGATTACCTAAGGCTAGGGACGACCGAGGTTCGGACGGACCAGGTAAGGTGCTCAATTTTTTTATTGTAAACTTCTGAATAATCGCCTGGGACTGTAGAACCGAGCAGGTACTGTCATGAGGAAATGGCAACTGCTTAAAGCGAATACTAATCCGTTTCCTGCTCTGCGACGTTGTCTAAACGAAGTGCGTTTAGGAGCAGAGCAGAAAAGAAACGGATTATATGAGCGCTAAAAGCAGTCCATTTCCGAAAACCTGTATATGCTGGTTCTACAGTCCCAGGTGATTTCAAGTTTACCAATTAAAAAGGAGCATATCGCGATTGATATGCTCCCGTTTCTTATCTCCGAACCTTCACTCCTTTGGAGTTGCGTCCCATCAGTCTCACCTTGCTGAAGGCAAGTTCTTTTTCTTTATATAGGATTGTTTCCGTACTACCGTCGCCGGCTCCGTACAGGTACGCTTTTCTTACCCTGTCATCTTTCCCCAGATTCATGCCGCGGATTCCGAGCGCGGTCTTTTTCTTATAAGTGATCTCAGAAAGGGAGAAGCGAAGGAAATATCCATTCTGGCTCTGGATGACCAGACAGCCTTTCTTCTCATCCTTTTCTTTGCCGGGCAGGAGGAACATGGCGCATACCCGGTCCTCGGGACCGAGTTTGGTGGCCTGGACGGTTTTCTTCTGTACCAGGTACTCGGTGCCGTCAACGAACTTGACCATGGATTCGTCAGTGAGGATAAGCAGGCTGGAATCCGTAAGTGCACGGTCAGATGCTACCAGAAGGATCCTCTCCTCTCTGCTGTCATAATTGCAGAGATTATCCACCGGCGTTCCCTTGTCCCGCAGGCGTCCGGCGGGTACATCGGTGCCCTTGATGGAGTGCATATTACCGGTGTCCGTAAACAGGCAGATCTTGTCGGTGTTCATGCAGAAGAGAATATATTTATATTCTTTCTGAACGGTCTCTTCATTCCTGTCGTAGGTGGACCGGTCCAGGGTCTTGGCATAGCCAAAGCGGTCCATGACAAAGACGACTTCTCTCTCCTCGACCGGTTTCTCCTTGATCACCACGGCCTTCGCATCCGTGAGGACGGTCTTTCGGTCAAAACCGTAGTCCTTGCTGATCTTACGAAGGTCTTTTTTGATGACCCTTTTCATAGATTCCGGATTATTCAGGATATCTTCGTAGTCGCGGATCTTGTTGAGGATCTCAGCGTACTCTTCCTGCAAAGACAATATCTCCAGACCGATCAGACGGTAGAGTCTCATCTCCAGGATCGCGGTTGCCTGCCGTTCCGTAAAGCGCAGTTTGGAGGCTGCGGTCTTTGACTTTTTACTCTTAAAGTTAATATTGCCGGTATCTCCCTTAATAAGGCAGGCTCTGGCTTCTTTCAGGCTGCTGCTGCCACGCAGGATCTCGATGATCAGGTCAATGATATCCACTGCCTGGATGAGACCTTCCTTGACTTCCTTGTCAAGCAGGGCTTTCTCCAGCAGAGTCTGGTATTTTCTTCGGAGGATCTCATAATGGAAGTCCGTATGATGGCGGATGATATCCTTGAGACCCAACACTTCCGGCCTGCCGTCGGCGATGGCCAGCATGTTGACACCGAAGGTATCCTCCAGCCTGGTCTTCTTGTATAAGATGCTCTTGAGCTGGTCTACATCGGCATTTTTCTTCAGTTCCAGGACAATGCGGATGCCTTCCTTGGAAGACTGGTTGGACACATCCACCACATCGGTGATGGTATGGTTTTCGATCAGGGCTACCACATCTGCGATAAACTTGCCGATACCCGCTCCAATCATCGTGTAGGGGATTTCTGTGATCACCAGTTTGTCCCGGCCGGATTTTCTTTTGGACTTCTCCAGTTCGATCTTGCCGCGGAGACGGAGCCGGCCGCTGCCGGTCTCGTAGATTTCCTTCATATCGCTGGCATTGACCACCAGGCCTCCGGTGGGGAAATCGGGCCCCTTAATGTATTTCATCAGTTCTTCCGTACTGATCTCCGGCTTGTCTAAGTAGGCGATCACGCCATCCACTACTTCATCCAGGTTGTGGGGCGGGATGTTGGTGGTCATACCGACCGCGATTCCCTCAGACCCGTTCACCAGGAGATTGGGGATCCGGACAGGAAGTACCACGGGCTCCTTCTCTGTCTCGTCAAAGTTAGGCATGAAATCCACCACATTTTTATCCATATCCTTCAGGTAGACATCCTGAGTGAATTTCTGCAGCTTGGCTTCGGTGTAACGCATCGCCGCTGCCCCGTCGCCTTCGATGGAGCCAAAATTCCCATGGCCGTCCACCAGGGGCATTCCTTTTTTAAATTCCTGCTCCATCACCACCAGCGCTTCGTAGATCGAACTGTCACCGTGGGGATGGTACTTACCCATGGTATCGCCGACGATACGGGCGGACTTACGGTGGGGTTTATCGGAAGATAACCCCAGCTCCTGCATTGCGTAGAGTACACGGCGCTGGACAGGTTTCAGGCCGTCCCGGACATCCGGCACGGCTCTCTGGCATATGACGCTCATCGCATAATCGATGTAGGATTTCTGCATGAGGTCGGAAAATTCTGTTTTTAATATCTGTTCTGACATGATTTCCTCCTAATCCGCGGCCTACAGGTCAATATCGGCGTCCTTGGCATGGGTATGGATAAACTCCCGCCTCGGAGGAACTTCGCTGCCCATCAGCATGGAGGTGACCTCGGAAGCCATTCTTCCGTCCTCGATCTCCACCTGCTTCAGGATCCTGGTTTCCGGGTTCAAAGTGGTTTCCCACAGCTGGTCGGCATCCATCTCTCCAAGACCTTTATAACGCTGGAGGGTAAAGTTCCCCTTATGGGTCTTCCGATACTTCTCCAGGGCACGGTCATCATAGAGATACTCCTCCTTTCCCTTTTTAGGGATTGCCTTGTAGAGGGGAGGGGTCGCCAGGTACACATGCCCCTGATGGATCAGGTCCGGCATGAAACGATAAAAAAATGTTAAGAGCAGCGTGGCGATGTGGGCACCGTCCACGTCCGCATCGGTCATGATCACAATCTTATGATATCGAAGTTTACTGATATCAAAATCATTGCCGAAACCCTCGGAGAAACCACAGCCAAAGGTGTGGATCATCGTCTTGATCTCCGCGTTGGCCAGGACCTTGTCCATGGAGGCTTTCTCCACATTGAGGATCTTGCCGCGGATGGGCAGGATCGCCTGGGTCTTCCGGTTTCTTGCGGTCTTTGCAGAACCGCCTGCGGAATCTCCCTCCACGATAAACACTTCACACTCCTCGGCTTTCCGGCTCTCGCAGTTCGCCAGCTTGCCGTTGGTATCAATGGAGAACTTCGACTTGGTGATCAGGTTATTTTTTGCCTTCTCTTCCGCCTTGCGGATCTTGGCGGACTTCTCCGCGCAGGAGATGATCTTCTTCAGTTCTTCCAGGTTCCGGTCGAAATAGAATTCCAGTTCCTCGCCCAGCACCTCACTGACTGCCTTACCCGCATCCGGATTATCCAGCTTGGTCTTGGTCTGACCCTCAAAACGGGGGTCCATGTGCTTGATGGACAGGACCGCAGTCAGTCCGTTCCTGACTTCCTGGCCGGTAAAGTTAGGGTCTTTCTCTTTCAGGATCCCGAGATTTCTGGCGTAGGTATTCACCACGGACGTCAGCTTGGATTTAAAGCCGGTGATGTGGGTTCCACCTTCCGTCGTGTAGATGTTATTACAGAATCCCAGGATCTCTTCCTGGAATTCATCGATATACTGGAAGGCGATCTCCACATCGATGTCGTCCACCTTTTTATGAAAATAAATGATCTCCGACACTTTGGGTTTGCCTTTATTCAGATCAGATACGTAAGCCTTCAGACCTTCTTCCTCGAAGAAAATGACCGACTCTTCCTCGCCGGGTCTCTGGTTTTCAAATATGATCTTAAGTCCGGGGTTCAGGTAGGCTGTCTCATGCAGCCGGCTCTTGATAGAAGAGGCCTTAAAATAAGTCTGGTCAAAGATCTCTTCATCCGGCAGGAAAGTGACCATGGTTCCGGTCTCCTCTTTCTTACAGGTGCCGATCACTTCCAGCGGAGCTACCGTCCGCCCCTTCTCAAACATCTGCTCATATACTTTTCCGCCGTTCTTGATCTTAACCTCCAGCCAGACGGAAAGGGCGTTCACCACCGAGGCCCCGACACCGTGGAGACCGCCGGAGATCTTATAGCCCTCATTGCCGAACTTTCCTCCGGCATGGAGCATGGTAAAGACCACCTCAACCGCAGGGAGACCGGCCTTCTCGTTGATCCCGACCGGGATACCCCGCCCGTTATCCGAGATTGTCGCGGTCCCGTCATCCGCAAGAGTCACATGGATCTCATTGCAGTGTCCTGCCAGGTGCTCGTCCACAGAGTTGTCAACGATCTCGTAGATCAGATGATTCAAACCTTTGGTGGATACACTGCCGATGTACATGCCGGGACGTTTCCGGACAGCTTCAAGTCCTTCAAGGATGTCTATACTGTTTGCATTGTAGTTTTGCTGCGCCATTGGGTCATGCCTCCCGATCTTTCAATGTGCTCGCGATGGCGGACAGTTTCATGCCGTTTGATCCCTTCAGCAGGAGGGCGTCTCCCGGCTGCACGGTGTCCAGAAGATACTGTTCCAGCTCTTCCCGTGTTTCAAAGTGACGAAGTGTGATCCGGTCTTCCTCCATGACATTCTTCTCAGCCATGGCATCTTCTACACCCCGGAGGATCTCCCTGGCCAGTGGGCCGTAAGCTGCAACTTCGTCGATATCCGTACCGGCGATGAACCGGCCGGTTTCATAGTGGTATTCTTTCTCATTTTCTCCCAGTTCCAGCATGTCAGCGAGACCGGCAATCCGCCTTCCGCTGACCCCTTCCATCTCGGAAAGGACTTTGATGCTGGCCTTCATGGAATCCGGGCTTGCATTGTAGGCATCATCCAGCAAAATGCAGCTGGTCAGGTCATAACGGTTTAACCGCTGGCCCTGGAAAGCTTTCAGGCTCTGGCAGGCAAGTTCCATATCAAGCCCCATCTGGTGGGCAATCCCCAGGCCCGCAAGGCTGTTGCGCACATTGTGCTCGCCCAGACTTCCCAAAGTGACAGGAATCCGCTTCTCCTGTCCCTGCTCTTTATAGACAAAAGTAAACCGGGACTTGCCTCCGGAAAAATGGAAATCTTCCGCCCGGTAGTCACAATTCTCGCCCATCCCGTAGAACCAGGTTTCATAGTCCAGCTTACCGGCATAGGGGGCCAGGAAAGGATCATCCCCGTTCAGGAATACTTTCCCATCCGCCGGCAGACCTTTGATGATATCCATTTTCTCCTGACAGATATTCTCCTGGCTCTTCAGCTGGGCGATATGGGATACACCGATCACCGTCACCACCGCAATGTTGGGACGGATCATGCCGGTCAGCTTCTCAATCTGTCCCCGCTCGCTCATTCCGATCTCCAGAACCGCAACATCGTCCTCCCCCGTCATGTGGGCCAGAGTCAGCGGAACCCCGATCTGACTGTTCTGATTGCCCCGGGTCTGGAATACTTTCTTCTGGGAAGCCAGTACAGAGGCGATCATCTCCCGGGTCGTGGTCTTGCCCACACTTCCGGTAACCGCAACCACCGGCAGGTCCAGCCTGTTGCGGTAATAAGTTCCGACTTTCTGCATGGCATCCACCGTATCATCCACACGGATCCAGGGTTTCTCCCCGGATGCGCTGTCATGCTCGCTGGTAAAGGTAGCCCCGTTCAGTTCCAGGGCCCCGTTGATAAAACGATGGGCATCCACCCTCTCGCCGATGATCGGCACAAAGATGGAATCTTCATTTCCTTCTCTGGAATCAATTGAAAAGTCTTTGATCTGTTTATTCTCGTCACCGCAGAGCAGCTTGCCCCCGCAAGCTTCCACGATCTCTTTGATCCGTATATTTTCCATGATCTCTCCTCTACACAAAATAATCTGATTTTTATCTTCGTGTTATGAAAAAAAGGATAAATACGATGACAAATCGTATTTATCCTTTGCTATATCTTTTGCCATACAATCTCATATTTTACAGCAAATTCCCAAATATTTCAAGTTCACTGCCGCCATTCCCCGCAAAAAGGTTGGGAACCGGAAGGCAGGCTGCCCTTATCCGTTCAGGCGGCCCAGCATTTTCTCAAGGGTTACCAGTTTCACACATACCGTGAAGAGGTGGATCGCTTCCGTGATATCCTCCAGGGAGGGCATAGTGGGCGCGATCCGGATATTGGAATCCTTAGGGTCTACCCCGTAAGGGAATGCAGCTCCGGCACCGGTCATGGTAAGACCGGCCTCCGCACACTTAGCCACGATCGCCTTAGCGCAGCCTTCCTCGGAATCAAAGGATACAAAGTATCCACCCATGGGTTTTGTCCATGTGGCGATGTCCAGTTCACCGAGCTCCTTATCCAAAGTGTTCAGAACGACCTCGAATTTCGGGCGGATGATATCCGCATGTCTTCTCATATGCTCTTCCAGGCCCTCAATATTATTAAAGAAACGCACATGGCGCAGCTGGTTTACCTTATCGTAACCGATGGTCTGCCACTGCATCCGGGACTTGATATCAGCGACGTTAGCCGGAGAAGCGGACATGGCCGCCACACCCGCACCCGGGAATGTGATCTTGGAAGTGGAGCAGAACTGGTACACGATATCCGGATTGCCGGCCTTCTCACACTCTTCCAGGATATTCAGAATCTTCGCTTCCTTGTCGGGGTACAGATGGTGGATGCAGTAAGCGTTATCCCAGAAGATCCTGAAGTCCGGAGCTGCCGGTTTCAGGGCCGCAAACCTTCTTACCACTTCATCGGAGTAGACGATGCCGGTAGGATTGGAATAAACCGGTACACACCAGATTCCTTTTACCGCGGGATCGTTATTCACATATTCTTCCACCAGATCCATATCCGGGCCGTTCTCGTCCATAGGAATATTGATCATCTCAATGCCAAACTGGGCAGTCACGCCGAAATGGCGGTCATAACCCGGGACCGGACAGAGGAATTTCACTTTGTCAAGCTTACACCAGGGAGTGTTGCCCATGATGCCGAACAGTTCTGCCCTGGCAACACAGTCGTACATGACATTCAGACTGGAACTTCCGAAGACGATCGTCTGGTCCGGTCTGGATCCCATCATGCCTCCCATCAACCTTTTCGCTTCCGGGATACCGTCGAAGACGCCGTAGTTACGGGTATCCGTTCCGTCTTCCGTGATCATATCCATCTCAGAATGCATGACATCCAGCAAGGCCATGGAAAAATCAAGCTGGTCCGCTCCGGGCTTTCCTCTGGAAATATCCAGGGAAAGGCCTTTCGCCTTTGCCTCATCATATTCAGCAAGAACCTGCTCATACAATTTCTGTAATTCTTCTGTGTTCATATCCTTGTATGCTTTCAACATCATGACCTCCTGCAATTATCTATACTTCATCCGCCGCAGGGCGGATCTGTTATTTCTGCAACAAAGTATATTCTATCCCTTTTTTGCATAAAAAACAAGTCATTTTTTCATTTTTTACAGGAAACCTTCCGTTCACTCAGCAAATATTGCAATATGGACCGGTATTTCTTTCATTATCCTTCAAATTTTTTGTCACTGATCAGAGAAAGGTCCATCAGGAGCCTGTTGAAGCATCTGCGGATTTCCCGCTCCGGGAGGCCTGTGGCCGGGGTACCGGCCAGGTCGGTCAACTCCAGGAGGAATTCATTTCTTCTTCTTTTCAACAGGCCTTTCCGCCCTTGCTCCTTCTCCTCCGGACTGCTCATCAGCCGGCCGGAGCCCAGGTATTCTCCCTGACCTGTATAGAGATAAAGAGGACTCCCGGTCGGAAGGTCTCCTTTAACCTGCTCGCCTAAAACCAGCAGGCTTACGGTCTCGGGATACATCTCCATGGAATCGTCAAAGTAAAAGAGGAAATCGGACTCCTCGTGGATCCGCATGACAAGCCGGCGCCAGCCTTCCCGGTCTTCGGGATGTGCCTCCTTGTAAGCTTCCAGTGTCCTTTCATGAAAATTCCGGAAGGGGTTTGGGATCCTTCCGGCGATCATAGAGGATTTTCTCCTCTTATCATTATTTTCTTTCATATGAGCCCCCTGCTTACATCCGTTCAGAGGAATCGGACAGCCGTTCCAATTCCGCTGCGGCCTCACAGTAGATCTCTCCGCTGTAGCGGAGGTGCAAAACAATCTCGGGCCGGTCTGCTGCCCGGCTCTTCTCCCGCTCCTCTTCCATCCTTTTTATCGCAAAGCGGAAGAGAGTGTCATTGGCCAGTCGCCCGTCCAGGACAAGGTAAACCCGAATCTGGTCTTCCTGGGAGGGAAGCCTCCCTCGCAGGTCTTCCAGCTGGTCCGCCGCAACCGTCAGCAGTTCTCCCGCGTAGCAGGCCCGGATCTCCGGTGAGAACTGGACCCGGAATCCCGGGGCATAGGAAGTAAAGTCCCGCACACATACAGCGCCGTCCCCATAGATGAAGCTGATAACCGGTCTCTTTTTCTCCAGCATGCACTCCCGCTCCTCCTCTTCAAGGAGCATGTAGACCATGCGGCTGGTATCCCGGGCACATTTCAGATCCGTCCGGAGGACCACAAAGAGGATATGCCTGTCCCCGGTCAGGGGAAGGTCCTCCCAGGCCATATCAGGATTCTTTCCCGGTTCTTCCGCTTCCGGCTGATCACCGGCCCCGGCCTTGGCAGCTTTTTCTTTGATCCTGTTCCGGGCCTTGGCCTCCGCATGTTTCTCTTCTGCGATCTCCTCCGTCAGCCGCTCCTCCATCTCCGGTATGGAAAGGATCTTCCCGGCCATCCAGTCTTCCTTCCAGCACTCCGGAAGAACCTGGTAGAAAAGGTGGGAGTAATCGGTATCCACCCTGGCCGGAGGCAGCTTGACATTTCCTTTGGAGGAGGCAATCAGGATCCGGTAGACCAAACGGTTGTAGACGGCCAGCTGACTCTCGCTGTCAAACAAGGCCACGTCTGAAAACAGTCTTTCGTCCTCCGGGAACCATTCAAATTCCTGCTCTAAGTCAAGTAGCTGGAACATATCCGGATAGATCAGGTAAACCGGACAACGGCTGTCCATGAGATCCACAAGGATACTCTCCAGGCCCAGCAGCCCCGGATAGACCGGAATTTCACCCAGTCGCTTCAGCAGGTCCAGCAAGTTACCGGCAATCTTCTTCAGGACCAGGGCGTCCACATGCCAGGCATCCATCTCCTCCCGGCGGAATAAGCGTTTTAAGGCCACCGCATCCTCCGGCAGCCGGTCCATTTCTTCCGGAAAAATGACTTCCGGAATCTCCCGCAGTTTGTGCCCGATGGGATGGGTGGGAGACAATATCTGTTCTTTTGTGAGTCCGTAACTGGATTCTGTATTCATCTGATCCTCTCACTTTCGGTCCGGTCAGGCTAAGCCCCGATCGAAACTCCCTTCATCAGGTCCTTGACCGGCTTTACTATGTTATCCAGATATTCCGTGCTCATGGGCTTCAGCAGGCTTTCCAGGCTCAGAAACATAGGAGAAGCCTCCTCATCCAGCTCCCCGTCTTCCCGCAGGAAGCAGAAGCGGAAATCCTCCTCCGCCAGTTCGTCCGTGGAGAAGAAAATGACCTGGCCTACCGGCACGTCCATATAGTCTGCCGTGTCATTGCTCTCGTAGGCATCGGTAAATACCATGATCACCTTGCCCCGGCCCCTTCCTTCGAATTTGTCCAGGGACCGGCGGATCGCGGTGTGGACGGATTCCTTTCCGTCGTCCCCGCCGCCGTAGAGTTTCAGGAAACGTATTTTCTTCAGAAAAGCTTCCATGTCTGAGGTGAACTTCCTGCCCTCCTCAAATTCCACCAGCTCCGTCATCTCCCCGGCCTGCTCATTGCGCAGCACGGTCAGGCCGATCATGGGGTTAATCTCATACCCGTTCAGGGCCTGCAGGATATGAACGATCGCAAAATATACTGCCGGAAAAACACTGTGCATGGAAGCGGTTCCGTCGATCACAAAATCAATATATAAGGTCAGGGCCTGCTCTTTTTCCCTGGTCAGATTGTCCCGCAGAGTCTGAGGAATCTCCGGGTTATAACCATCTGTCGGATTCATATTCATATTGGTTTCTCCCTCCTGATCGTCTGTCATTAAATCATCTAGCCCCTGATCCGAAGCACCTCGATGGTGGTGCCGGCATAGGAGTAAGTATCCCCCTCACTGACCCTGTCAGGCCGCAGGACGGAAACCGGATGGCAGTCTTCATGGAGCAGGATAGCCTTCATCCTGCTGCCCGTGCGGTAGAAAGACATGATGTGGGCGCTGAGCCGCCCGTTCTGGCTTCTCTCCTGTTTTCTGCCATATTCGATCGGTACAAAACGATAGTTTTTCACGTAAGGGCTGTAGCGGATATCTCCCACCCGGTAAGAAAACCGGATCACATCCTGGCCGGGCCGATCGTCCAGCAGTTCCGGAATCTCCGGAAGAGATCCCTTACCGGTCAGGTAATCCTCAAAATCCCGGATCACTTCCCGGATCGTCCCGTACCGGTCTTCCTCCCGGGCGATCATCCTGGCGATGATCTTATGAAGGTCTTCGTCGATCCCTGGCATCTCCTTGCACGTGTAGGCATAGTCATCTCCCACCATGTAGTGGTTGATCTCATCGGTCCCGTAGAAGTGGTGATGACCCGTATAAAGAAAATATAAAACCAGACCCGCAGAATAGATATCCATGGCCGGGCTGGCGATATGGCTGTTCCAGTAGCGGGGGTCCGCATAGCCGGGAGTGCCCTTCTGGGCGATCTTCCGAGTGATGGTCACATTGGACGCATGCATGTGGACCCAGTCGAAATCAATGATCTTCACCACACTTCCGTCCGGGGAAGCCATCACATTTTCCGGTTTCAGATCCCGGTGGATCATGGGGTCCTCCTGGTAGAGCTCCATGTAGTGGAGGATGCCGTAGAGTAATTTTCTTGCGATCTTATGACAGATCTGTATTTTCTCATTCCAGCCGGATGCCGCCAGCTCCCGGTTTCTGACCAGGTCCGAAAGATCCGGCCAGGGAATATATTCCATCAGAGTGATAAAACGGTGGTTGTCGGAGTCCAGCATGCCCCCGTAGATCCGGATGATAAAGGGTGAAAACAGCTGGGCCTTACTCTCTTTTTCCACATAAACCTGGTCCAGCTCATCATAGAAAATGACTTTGGCAAAGTACATTTTCCCGGTGCGGATATCCTGGGCAACCAGCCCCTGTTTCAGGCTGGCAAGGTGGATCTCCCGCAGCATCTTCAGATTGATGATGAGCTCCTTCTCTCCCCGGCCGGCATCCCGGACCCAGGTGAAAAGCTCTCCCTCTTTAAAATAATGTCTCATGTGTGGTCAACCTCATTCTCCCAGCAGTTTGTTCCTCACCTTTTTAAACAGGCTTTCATTGCTGATCTTCTCACTCTCATAGCGGATGTTTGCAAGCCCCACATCGGTCAGGCCCTGCCGGCCCAGTTCATCCCGCACATAGAGGATCGCTGTCTGATTGTCATCCTCCCCTTCTTCCCGGGTACGGGCAAACAGGTCCGGAATGATGTCCTGGGGTCTCTCGGCCCCGGTCATGATCCGGCCGATCTCCTCCGGCAGAAGGTCTCCGAAAGCTCCGTCAGACCCCATCAGCAGGTAATCAACTTCGCTGACCGGAATCGCGGCAGTCCATGGCTGGGGAACTTCCTTACCGCCCAGATACTGGACCAGGAGATTCTTATTCTGATAGTAGAGGCGGCTTTTCATAGTTGTTCTTCCCTGCTGCACCATGATACCCGCCACGTTCTGGATCTCACTGAGCAGCCTGATCTTCCCGTCCCTGACGATGTAGATCGGGCTGTCTCCGCAGTTTGACAGATAGAAGGTATCCCAGAACATGATCGCTGCCGACAAGGTCGTACCTCCCCGGTAGCCTTCGTCCAGCCCCTTCTTATACAGGGTAAAAGCAAGGCTCCCGTACACTTCTTTATTGAAGCGCTCCAGCCTTTGCTGTTGCTGCATCAGGGTCTGCCCACGGAAATCATCACTCATGATCATCTGCTGCAGATGTTGGAACCAGAGCCTCACGGCCAGCTCGGAAAAATACTTTCCGCCTGCCATGCCGCCCATTCCATCAGCCACAGCCATGCCGCTCACAGCGGCCTCGTGGTTCATGCGAAGTTCCATGTGGCAGTAACTGTCCTGGTTCTCCTTTCTTTTATTGATATCGCTCGCGTAGAAACAGGTCATAGTGGACTGCCTCCTATCTTTCCCCCTGCTGGGTCTTCTTTCTTTTGACCTTGGCATATACTATATGATACACTGAATAAAGCAAAAAATCCATGGAGGAGCCCTATGTTTCCGAAACATTTTGATAAAATCATATTTCTGCAGAAGAAAAAAGACCTTCGAGTCTACCGGGCCATGGAGGGCTCCCGGACTTATATTCTGAAATGTTTTCCGCCGGAGTCGCCGGCGGCCTGCCGGGCTGCCGAGGATGAATACGAAAGCCTCTGCCGGCTCTCCCACCCTTCCATACCGGCCTACTTCGGGCTGCAGATGATGGAGGGGCTGCCGGAAGCACCGGGCCCCATGCTCGTCCTGTGCATGGAACACTGTCAGGGCATTCCTCTGTCCCGGATCCAGGACCGGCTTGACCGCAGCCAGCTTCTGGGAATCCTGGTCCTAGCGGGTGAGCTGCTGCATTTTCTTCTGAATCACGGCATCCTCTACACGGACCTGAACCCGGATAACCTGCTGGTCAACGAGGAGGAGTCCCGCCTCCGGGTCGTCCTGCTGGACTTTACCTACTGTTATTATTTCCTGAAGAATCCCGAGCCGGAGTATGGTCTGCGTTTTTCCTATGACCTGGACCCTAGCCTGAAAGGGCAGCAGCTCCTGATCCAGGAACTCTCCCTTCTGACTTCCCACCTTCTGGAAGAAAATGCTTTCGGACAGGAAGAGGACAGGAATTCCAGGCTTTACGCACTCTTAGAAACCGGTGCACATCCCCCGGACTCCCTGTCCCTCGCCGACTATTTAAAAGCATTTTCCGAGCTTTGCTGATACAGATACAGACAAATCAGGGAAGCAATTGTTCATACAGTTCCGTCACGACCGGTGCCAGCGTCTTGCCGATGGCATCGGTTTTTATCTTGTTCGCTACGATCACATACTGCGGGTCATCCGCCGGGGCAAAGCTGACAAACCAGGCATTGTTGCTGCCGTCTCCCCGCTCCGCGGTGCCGGTCTTGGCCGCGATCCTTGCATCCTGACTGCCCACCCGGGGCAGGTCGTAGGACTCTCCCGCCTTCACCATCGCATCTGCGATCCCGGCAGCGGTTGCCGGATCCATGGTGGTGGCCAGGACTTCCTGCTCTCCCAGATAAGTCTGCTCTCCTTTCGCGCTGGTGATGGATTGGATCAGATAGGGCTCCATCATGGTCCCTCCGGCTGCGATGCTCTGGGTGATCATGGCCATCTGCAGGGGAGTTACCAGGGTTTCTCCCTGGCCGAAGGCAGTGGATGCCACCTTATTATCCTCATAGTCTCCCAGGTCAAAGGTGGAGCGCAGCGTTGTGAAATCGAGGGGGATCTTCTGACCGAGAAGGCATTCCTGCGCAGCCTTCTCCAACTTCCTGCCGCCCATTTTCAGGGCCCGGTCCATAAAGTAGACATTGGAAGATTTCACGAACCCTTCTTCAAAAGAAATGGTTCCGTAAGCCTTGCCGTTGTAATTGCGGATCGTCTGCCCGTTCACCCTGAGGGCACCGGTATCTTCCACGGTCTCATCCTCGATCCCCTCTTCCAGGATTGCCTTGGATGTGATCAGCTTAAAGACGGATCCGGGTGTCACCGGGTTCTGGTAGGCATTGGAAAGAAGGACTCCCTCCGCCTCGTTGACCTTCTCCCAGTTATCCTCCAGCTTTTCCAGATTGTAGGTCGGGGTGGATACCAGGGCCAGGATCTCCCCGGTCTTTGCGTCCAGGACTACCACTGATCCGATCTGGTCTTTCATGAGCCGGTAGGCTGTCTTCTGAAGGGAGGAATCCAGGGTAGTCCTCACATCCGCCCCTCTCTTGTCATCCTTCTCAGACTTACTGTAGGTCAGGTCTGCATTCAAGGTTTTCTCCAGTCCATAGGTCCCATAGATCCTGGACCAGTAGCCAAGCACGTTGGAAAAAGCCCTGGGATGCAGATATTGCCGTTTTCCTAAGGGTTCCTCGGACCAGGCCAGCCTCTCGCCGTCCCGGTCTTCTATGGCCCCGCGGGTGTACTCTCTTTCGTGAGCCGCCGCGGTCGCTTCTTTCTTCTGCTTGTCCGCCTCCTTGGAAACTCCGGGCAAAATAGCCGAGATCCTTATGAGAGAAAGGACCATCAGCATCACACAGATCAGGCTGGCACTTTGCAGGACCTTTGTCCGCTTCAGCAGACTTTTCTTGTCCACCGGGTCCGCCGGACCGGTATTGCCGGAAAGGCTGACCAGGATCCCCAGCATCATGAAGGTCACCATCAGGGAACTTCCACCGCTGGAAATCAGGGGCAGAGTGATGCCGGTCAGAGGACAGAGCCCTGTACTTCCGGCTATGATGATCACGGTCTGGTAGAAAAGGAGATAGATAAAACCTGCCCCAACCGCCTGATGGTACCGGTCTGCCTTACGTAGATAGAGTTTCTCTCCTTCCTGCCAGAGCAGGATAAAGACAATAAATATCAGGATCGCAAAGACCATCCCGCATCTCTGGATCAAGGCAGGATAGACCAGGTCACTGCTTTTTACCGGCAGGGCTGTGATGGAAGAAGTTCCGAACCAGCCGCCGAGCAGGATGGATTCCCTGGCTCTCAGCAGCTGATAACCCAGCCCCAGGGCATCCTTCTCCGGATGCAGCCAGTAGATACACCGGTTTGCGATCTTCGCGTAATTATTTAAGAAAAAGGTAGCCGGAGCTGACTGTCCGAGAGCGGAACCGCCGTCCCTGAGGGCGCCAAGCCAGCTGCCCAGAGCAAAAATCCCGAATCCTCCTGCTGCAAGGCATCCCACTGTCCCGGCAAGGATCCGGATGTCCCCCACAAAGAGAAAAAGGAAGGTAAGACACATAAACAAAACCAGCAGCAAGGTGCCAAACTCCCCCTGGACCGCCAGGAAGGCCATATCCGTCAAGGTGACCAGATAGAAAGCAAGGACCCGCTTCCGGTCCGGTTTTTCCACCGTCGCCAGCAGGCCTGCTGCGATCAGGACATACAGGAACTTTGTGATCTCCGTCGTCTGGAAAGAAAATCCGCCGATGATGATCCAGTTTTTCACTCCGCCGACTCCCACTGCCAGGGCTAAAGTCATGACAGACAAAAAGACCGTGATCAGGTACAGGATCTGGCAGACTCTCAGGGAGGACATTTTTTTGAAATAACGGTAACCGAATCCGGCCGCTGCTGCGGCGGCCATGGCAACCAGGTACTGCAGCTGCAGGCCGGCCGCGGGATTACCCTGTCCGTATTTCTCCGGATTTTTCAGGATATCTTCCGCAAGAAAAATACTCTGGAGCATAGTCCCCACCGTCAGCAGGATGACCGCGTAGACCAGCAGCTTGTGGTTTCCCTCGGCCAGGGAGGTCAAAAACCAGGAGAGCAAGGTGATCAGAATCAGGATCACCACCATATCAAGGTAGATATTCCCGGCTCCCTTGGCCCCTACAAAGGCGATCGCGGCCAGCTGCATCAGAACCAATACAAAAACCGGGCTTCCACGAAATGAATAGAGAGCCCGGCTCAGCTCAAAATACAGTTTATCTTTTTTTCCGGTCTTTGACACTTCCTGCATAATCATCTCTCCACGATCAGTTCGCTGGCCCCGAGGAAAATATGCATTCCTCGCTCCAGCAAAGCGTTATCCGTTCTCTTCCCGTCCACATATGTCCCGGTTCCGGATCCCAGGTCATTCAGATAATACTTTCCTTCTGCTTCATCGATGATGCAGTGGTTTCTGGCGACGGAAAGATCATCAAGCACCAGATCATTTCCGGAACCGTGTCCGATTGAAAAGGGTACATGGTCGATCATCACGGACCGGTCCGGATGACCTTCTTCGTCTAAAAGAAGGAAACCGATCTCCGGCTCCAGGGTCCGGGTCATCGGGACTTTCTCCTCCTCGGCTTCTTCCTCTTCCTGATCGTAAGAAGCCCTGTCATCTTCCTCTTCTTCCCGGTCTGCAAAGTCCATCTCTTCTTCCCCGGTTTTTCCGGTCAGCTGATATTCTTCTTTTTTGGCCTGAGCGATCGCCCAGCTGTCCACAAAGTGTTCTCCGCCGACAGCCGCCTCATCTAATTCATGGTTGGATCTTATCAGAATGGATATCATAAACAAAATCAGCAGAATCACTGCTGCCTGAGAAATAATAGACATAAAAACAGCTCCTGTTCTCCGAATCTGGGAAACCGGCCGGTCCCCGGGTTTTTCAGTCAACAGGAGCATATCATAGGATACTCATGGATTCAATTCATGATATTTACGACAATTTACTGCCCGATCCTTGCCGTCCGGGAAAGGCAGTCCGTGAGAGCTTTCACATTCCGGGCATCATCGTAGACCGCATCTGTTTTCAGATTCTCATGGAGCATGGCGATCAACTCAGGATTGACCAATCCGGCCTTCTTAAGCTCCGTCTCCACCTTGGAGGCCGCACTGTCTCCCTCTTCTTTCACAAAACATTTTCCGGTCCAGATCGAGTAGATCATCGCAGAATAAAAATAGGTATCATTCATAAGAAAATCTTTGGAAAAACGGTTGGGACGGGCTACATAGCAGTAATCCTCGAATTTTTCCATATCAAAGGGATCGGTTTCCTTATCCATACAGACCGGCACCATTTCCATCTTCGGGATATCCTCCGGGATTTCCGGCTGAGGAAGGCCCTCCGCCAGCTGGCTGGCCTGCTTTTTGAAAGCAGCGCTTTTTTTGCAGCGGTTCACTTCATCAAAAAGGATCTGGTCGACGATCTCAAAACGGGCGTAACCCTGTCTCGTATAGCCGAAATCCCTGGTCTCCTGACAGGCGAGGATCTGCTTGCCGAGGCAGATTGCAAACCAGAGTTTCCGTTCCGGCGACAGATCATAGATGGTATCATATTTCCGGCACAGGTCCTCATCGATCTCGTAGCCTTTTTCCGATAATTTTTCCGCGACGGATTCGATCAGGATCCAGGTCTGCTGGCTGTTGGCCAGGGAATCCGCCTTCTTTCTGGATATCATGTCGATGATGATCTCCATGGGAGTGATCCCCAGAGGTTCCATCTGGGCTTTGTCCAGAAGCTTTTCAATAGACTCCACAGAGGGCTGGAGAGCGATGCAGAACCGCAGCAGCCAGTCCCTGGTCACCACTGCCTTGCCTGCCCGGATCTTGGAGAACTGGGCCTCGCAATGGAGACATCCGATATCCCGCAGGAACCAGGAAGCCTTCTCGAAATGGCCGTACTCATACTCGATCACTTCATTCAGACATTGGCCGAACTGCTTTGCGCCATTACGGAATTCATCCCGGTAGGTCCGGATCAGCTGGTAGAATTCCTCCAGTCTTCCGGCGTGGGCCAGCAGGTCCCAAAGTTCTCCGGTAGGAAGACTTCTGGAATCAGACTCCTCCTCCGTCTGGAGGATCGCTTCGATCTCCTCCTTGACATCCTCGAACTGCTGGATGGGAAAGAGCCCGTTGATCAAGGCGATCCACATGGCATCTTCAATATTCTTACAGTAGAGGCCATATCCCATATAGGTCTCCAGAATATGGTTGATCTCAGTGACGTCCATCTCGAAAGCCATGCCCAGGGTAACATAGATCTCCCTGGAGGACGGGATCGATCCTCTCAGCCAGGTTCCGATCGCCTGTCTGGTCACAGGCACATACTCTGACCGGCCGTCTTTCTTCCTGTCAACACGATGGTACACCTTCTTCGCGAGGGAGGTGTTACTGTAATCAAACTGGTCCATCTTCTCTTCCAGAAAACGGGCAAACGATATTTTATCCTTTTTTTCCTGATTCAGTTTTTCTTCGATTTCTTCCAGGAAAGCATCTGCATTTCCCTGAGTTTTCTCACTCATACTCTCTCCTTGATATTCTGTCCCTGCCCAGGCTCAATATGTTGATAACCTGCATAATGATCGTCGCGATTCCCAGGATGCCGAAATAGAAGATCCGGATCTGCTGGGTCGGGAAGAACCAGGCGATGATCTCGATCACCAGGCCCTCGATCAGACAGATCCCCAGCACCTTCCATACCGGATGATTCGCCTTCCTGTGCAAAAGCAGGAACTGATAGTTCAGCATGATCAGCACCCACATACCGGTTAATCCAAGAGCGATCTTCCAGTGACCGATCTTGAAGGAATACCGCATCAGGAACAGACAGCAGCCGGTCAGGAAACCCTGGGGTATGCTGATCAGGAAGAAGGGCAGCATGGGCTCCTCATCGGTGATCTCCCGGGTTTCCGCAAGATCAGGCTCCTTCTCTTCTACTGCCTGTTCTTCCGTCTCCTGCTCCTGCATCTCCTCAGTATCCTTCTCTTCCTTCTTGTCCTCTTTTTTCCTGTCCTCCTGGACCTGCTCATTTTCTTCTGACAGCAGGCTCTTTAGCAAACTCGGATGATCCGGCCGGTACTCATGGAGCAGCCGGTCCGCATAGAGGGCAGTCTCCTTCTGGGAGGGATCCAGTTGCTTAGCATAATGTTCAAACTGGCTGACCAGGTCTTCCAGGATGCCGGTCCATTGTTTTTTCCGATCCAGGAAAGTACAGAGCGCATCAAAAAGATCGTACTGGTTGCGGTCAAACAGGTTTTGATTGAGCAGGTGGATCCCGTCTCTTAAGACCTCATCCTTCATGTCGTCCGGAATCGCTTCCGCCTTCATATCTGTCACGTACAGATAGAGCGTATTCATGGTATCGCTGTTCTCCTCAAGGAGCACCTCGTCATAGGATGGAGATACCCTCTCATCCCGCCAGGATACGGACAAAAGCAGCGTGTAAAGTTCTCTGTTTTTTCCGCGGATCCCGGCCAGCTCCTTAAGAAATCGTTCCTTGTCCTTATCAAAATAGTCCTGCAGGATCCCGCTGATCTCAGTGGCGATCGCAGGGCCGGTCCGCCTGGTCATACCCGTGATCAGGGCCTCCATAAAGGCGGTCCGATTCTCGTCCTGATCCATATATCCGTCCAGGTCACTCCTCACGGCAAGAGCCACCGGTGCCAGAGCCGGCTCCCGGCTTGTCCAGTAGAGGAGTCTGGGATAAGATTGACACAAAGTGGCAAAAGACAAGGCCCGGCCACCCCGGTCACGATATGTCTTATAAAAAATCCATTGAAGTTTGGGGAGGGTTTCATCCAGGCTTTTGGAGGTTTCCAGATAGGAATTCGCCTCATCCAGGAAATCATGGAAAGCCTGGTCTTTGGTCAGATAACCATCCGCCAGCTTCTCAAAGAACAGATTCTCCAGTTCTCCCTCATCCGCATGGATATCCCGGTCCTCTTCCTCAAAAAGAAAATGATTCTCTCCCGCCGGAGCTGCGGAAAAGCTGAAAGCTACCCCGCCTACCTGCTGGTCGGTGAAAGAAATGTAACCTGCTTTCCTGCGGAGAGCTGCCGGAAGCATGCGATGGATAAAACTCATCACGATCCGTGCATTTTCTTCGAATTCTTCCCGCTTCCACGATTCGCAGACCAGGTTGATCCCGCTGGTCTCTCCGAGCATACTCCGATAAGCCAGGCGGACCAGCCGGCCGATCTTTTCCGATAACCTGCTTTTCCAGATCAGAGGGATCAGTTCCTCCTCGGACGGAGGATCCAGATCAGCAGGCGCAAGATCCTGACCCCGGGCCTCTTCCCATTCCGGCAGGGGAGCCAGATAAAGGCCGGGATCCGGCTCTGTGCCCATCTGGTACAGACGGACATTCTTATTCTGCCGGCCATCCTTACCGGATTCACAGGGTATCCCCCATGCTCTCACAAATCCGGCTGCTTTGCTGTAGAGGAGCATCTCGACAGGGACCCGGTGCCGGGTATCTACATCAAGGCCTGCGGCAATCTTCTCCATCTCCCTGATCGTATCTCTTTTTCCGGGTGAGGAGGTTGCAACAAGCCCCCACCCCAGGCCGTTCCCGGTCAGACTGTGGTCAGACCAGGTATATTCATGTCTTGGGATGCTTATACTCATTCAAGCCACCCCCTCTCCTGCATGTATTTCATGACCATCCACAGAACCGGATCTTCTATGCGCATCGGGCGCACCGGTCCGACGGCCTTCACCACTTTCTGTGCACCGTCCATCTCTTCCTTGGTCTCGCAGCCTAAAGCGGACATGGCAAACAGGCTGCTCTCTTTATAATCCGCCAGATTTCTCTGCAGGCGGAACACTTTCTGGTCAAAGATCTGCTTCAGGATGTCCTGCCTCAGGAAATGGTGGTCCGTGTTGATAAAACCGGTACCGGGCTGGTTCCTCTCAAACAGCAGGCTGCTCCCTGTGTATTCGAGGATCTCCCCCAGATCTTCCAGCAGGTCGCTCTTAGCTATGGTCAGAGCCATATATTTCCGGGACAGTTCCGGTTCTCCCAGCATGCTGCGGAAATTATCCATGACCGTCTCTACACGGCGTTCCGTCAGATAGCCGGCCCCGCCCTTGCTGGCGATCAGAAAATCATCCTGGTTCATCAGCTGTTTGCCGTTCTCATTGCTGAGCCGCTGGATATTACTCTGCTCCTGCCTGGTCATAACGTGAAGTCCGGAGAGGATCGTGCTCTCATCGGGCACCACGCTGGTGATCAGGGAATGCTCCAGATGCATCTGGGCCGGATCCACCAGGTAGATATAGCCATCCATATGGCGGACAAAGCCGGTGCGGCCGTTGCCGACTGCTTCTCCCAGAAGTTCCCCTGCCACATCATAGATCGCGACGATCAGGGGCAGGACCTTGTCATCGATCCGGTATGTCATCTCCAGAAAGAGCGGTTTTCGGAAAGTCTTGCTGGTAGACTCCGGACAGATGCCGTAGAGATACAGCCTGTCCGCATTCCGGTCCATCTCCAGCTTGTAGTCGTCCACCACGGAACCGGCGGAACTTCTGACAAAGAGATTCTCCCGCTGCATAGCCTCGTAGCCGTTCATGACCAGAGAACACAGATAAACGGTCTTCCCGGAGGCTACGCTCCCCGCAAGACCTATCCTTATCATATCATATTTGAAAAAATGATGGGGTAATATATTATGGCAGAAAGGACAGACCATTGTGTTGGAAAAGACGGTGATCGGTCCCTCATCCACCTGAAATGTATAGCCGCAGCTCTCCTCATTATACCGTTTGGCCGCCAGATCACGGCCGGAGGACATCAGCTCCTGGTTCAGTTCGGTGATGCTGTCGTTATCAATGATGATCCTCCTAGAGTCAATCTGTTCCTCGGGGATACCCATGGAAGACCAGAAGATCTCATAGACAGTATCTGTTTTGGGGGAAAGATAACTGCCGAGAGCCGGCGACTGGAATCTCGCGCCGTCGGCGTGGATCAGAAAACCTGCCTCATCATTGGCGATCTCCCGAAAACAATGAGGACATTTTTTTATTTTTTTCGTATCAGCCATTCTATCCTCCTGTCATCAGCAGGGCCTGCTTGCCCTGATCGAGATCTCATGCTTGGTTTCCAGAATAATGTAATAAAGAATGTCCTGGCGGATCAGGGCCTGCATCGTCTGCACACCGCTGTCCCGGCCAAAACCATCCTCCCGGATTTCAAAGGGATATTCCGTGGACCGGACCAACAGGGTAGCCGGCTCGTCCGCCGCACAGATTTCAATCCCCTGGTCCTCAATATAGTAGGTAAATTCCTTACCGGAAGGGTGCCGCCCGTGCATCATGATCTGATCAAGGGGGATCTTCCCTCTTCTTCTCTTCCCGCTTGGCAGAGTTGCCGCGCATCCGCCGAAAGCAGACCCGTGGACAATACGGAAATCACAGCTTAAGGCTCTGTCAGCCAGAAGCCGCTCTTCCTCCTCCTGCCTCTGTCTCTCCTCTTCCAGACGCTGGGCCTCCTCCTCGGAAATATCTTCCGCGATATCCATAAGATATGCGTTCTGGGAGAGCCTCTCTTTATAAGAACGATAGGTCAAAAGCCCGGCCATCGCAGTAATTGCGGCTGCCAGCAGCCCGGCTTGCATGGCAATGGTGATAAACATAACACTCACACTCCATCTACAGTATAGTCTGTTTCATTTTATTCTAAGCCCCCCGTCCCGGTCAACAAAAACTGTTTACAGGATTTTGCTTTTCCCCCGAATTCATTGATTAAATGAAGAAAATATCGTACAATATCCTTAGGAATAAAGGAGGAAAACTCATGCCCGATCCATTGACCGTCACCAGAGAGTTCGAGATCACTCACATATATTCATTATACACCTATCGCTATAAAAGTGACTTTTTTTTCAAAAGTGAATATCACGAATATCGGCAGCTGCTTTATATCCGGAGCGGGAGCATAGAGATTTCCTCTTCGAACGAAACGATCATCCTGCAGCCCGGCCAGCTTTTTCTGGAAGCGGCAAACGTGAGTTACTCCCTGCGCCTGGCGGGGGAAGAAACTGCCACGGTTTTCTGCCTGGGCTTTGACTGCGAGGGTGAGTCCCTGGAACTGCTGACAGCCCGCCCCTTTGTCCTGTCTGATAAAGAAAAACAGCTGATCGCCCTGATTACGGAGGAAGGCCAGCGCTGTTTCTCCTTCAGCCTCGACGCGGAAGGAACTGCCTCTCTGGAGAGGAATTATAACTGTCCTTTCGGGGGAGAACAGTTAGTCAGCGGCTATCTGGAAAGTCTTTTGATCAGTATCATGCGGGGCCGGTCCCTCTCTGACTACTCCCTGCCGGAGATCCAGAGTTCGGAGACGAACCGGATCCTCTTCCACCGGATCGTGGATTACTTCGAGGACCATATTACTGACCAGCTGACGATCGAGATGCTCTGCCAGGAATTCTCCATAGGCCGTGCCCATCTCCAGCGCATATTCCGGGAATATACAGGCTATCCTGCCATCGACTATTTCTGCCGCATGCGGATCTCCAATGCCAGAAAGTACCTGCGGGAGCACGATGAGTCTCTGAAAGATACTGCCAGCGCTCTGGGTTATCATTCCGCCCACTACTTTTCCAGGCAGTTCCGGCAGTTCACCGGCATGACCCCCTCCGAATATCAGAAAAGGGTTCGCCTGGCCCGCAGCAATCCGCTCTACCAGCGCATGGATCTGGACCACAGCGACAGATAAGATTACCATAAATAGGCTACAAAAAAGATGCCGGACTCCCGAGTCCGGCATTTTTTTAATCTGATAGAAGGATCTGTGGAGATTACGCCCAGAGATCCTTCGGA
Source organism: uncultured Lachnospiraceae bacterium (assembly GCA_946629665.1). GTDB lineage: Bacteria > Bacillota > Clostridia > Lachnospirales > Lachnospiraceae > Anaerobutyricum. Next base: position 4,723 of record CAMOYC010000010.1, on the reverse strand, counting down.
TACAGCTTGTCCGGTCCGACCTCCTGGCTGTCGCTCCTCATCCCGGCCAGGGCATTCACGACAACTTCCTTGTCTTCCTGATAGGTCACGCCATACCATTTCTGCTCGGATTCCCTCACTTCCACGGTAGCCTTGCCTTCCTTCAGCAGCGCCTCCACGACACTGGGAAGAAAATATTCGCATTTTTCCGGGTTCTCCTTCAGGCCCTTGTCCAGGAATGCCGGGAATTTCTCTTCCAGGGCATCCATGAAACTGCGGCTGAATCCCCAGCAATTCATGGAAACCGGCGTACGGTCCGGCAAGGGATTCCAGGTTGCTCCGTCATCCAGGGTATAAGCGGCTCCCTGGCCGACCTTCTCGATCCGTGTCCGCTCCACGATCTCCGTAAGAAAATGATCCTCATCCACCGTACAGACTCCTCTGGCAACATGGCCATTCTCCGTGATCGTCTTCTCAATATGGAAGCCCACCATCACATAGCGGTAGAGGTCATCATCTTCATGGCTGATGAGATAATCATAGAGGACCGCAAAGGCCTTGGGGCCGTAATAATCATCTGCATTGATCACCGCAAAAGGACCGTCCACTACGTCCTTACAACACAGCACCGCATGACCGGTACCAAACGGTTTGACTCTGCCCTCGGGGACTTCATAGCCTTCCGGCAGAACATCAAGCTCCTGGAATACATACTCCACCTCCATAAAAGGCTCGATCCTGCTGCCGATCACTTCTTTAAAATCCTTTTCGATGGCATGCTTTATGATAAATACCACTTTTTTAAATCCCGCTCTCCTGGCGTCAAACACACTGTAGTCCAGAATTGCATGACCCTGGTCGTCCACAGGATCCATCTGCTTCAATCCACCATACCGACTGCCCATCCCGGCTGCCAAAACTACCAATACAGGTTCTTTTTTCATAATCTTACCCACCTTCTTTATAATATGTATTGTGTCTTTATTGAATAATTTTATTTTTTTGTTGTATTAAACCTAATAAAGTCCTATAATAGTAATAGGTTTTATCAGATGGGAGAAGACTCCCATCTGATGAACGCTCCGCAAAGACTCGCAAGCGAGTCTTGAATTATTTCAAGATCAGCATCCTTTTTACAGGGGAGGTTCTTTATGGAACAGACCAGATATACCATTCAGCAACATACCATTCACGTTAAATCAAAGATAAAGTTATCTCACGTGAATATGTATCATTGTGAATCTGATACACACAATATTGCGCCGGGCTATCCCTATTCCAAACTAATCTTTGTTCAGAAAGGATTCGGACAGATTCATTTGCAGGAACAGATTATTCCTGTAAAAGAAAATGACCTTTTTATCATGAATCCTGACAAGCATCGTTTTTCCGTTTATGTGACGGATTCCACGCTGGAATTCACCGTTCTTGGCATAGAGAATATCTACTTTGAATCGAAGGATAACAGTCCGCTCGCAACCTTCCAGCAGGTTTCATTTCTGAACGATAACTATGTCACCATTGCCAGGATGATGATCCGGGAGATAAGCAATCACCTGAATTCTTTTGAGCTGGCATGTAATTATTATATGAACCTTCTCCTCATCGAGATCGAGCGGGAGACGAATTATAATTACAGTTCTGCCAGCAAGGAAAAGAAGTCCAAGGACTGCAGATTTGTAAAGGAATATCTGGATGCCCATTACACTGAGAATATCACGCTGGATGTTCTCTCTGAAAAGAGTGAGATGAACAAGTATTACCTGGTTCATTCTTTCACGAAAACATTTGGGTGTTCCCCCATCAGCTACCTGAATGAAAAAAGGATTGAAGAAAGCAAGCGGCTCCTGGAGACAACCAATCTTTCCATCGCGGAGATTGCGGTGGAGATCGGATTTTCTTCCCAGTCCTACTTCTCCCAGTCCTTTAAAAAGAACACTTACATGACTCCGAATGAGTACCGGAGATCAACCAGGATCACCTAGGAACTTTCCGGGCAGTCCGCCCGCAGTCAGAATCTTAAGTCATCAATCTAAAGTTATCAATCTGAAAGCATTCATCTAATGAACGAATAATTCTGTCAGGACCGCAACCAGGAGACACACTGCACAGGCCGTAAAGAAAGCTGCATTCGGTCTCCAGGTTCCTCCCTGGCTTTCATCTGTCTCCGCTTTTAAGTCGGATTCCCCACTTCTCTCCAGTTTTCTGATCATCCCTGCAAACAAGAATGTCATGCCCAGGGCAATCAGAGCGAAGAGCGCTCCAACCAGCAAAAGACTCCAGGAAATCCCACCGTTCTCCATTCGAAAATACGGCGCGTAAAGATAGTAGCCGGCAATATTCAGATTACTGAAAAACCGCACGACTCCCGTCTCCTGAAAAGCTGCCAGAAAAACGGTAAACCCATTAAATGTCATATGGAGGATGATCGTTACCAACAGGTTGTCCGTGATCATCAGCACCATGCCGAAAATGATCCCCATCAGGACCGCATAACTGATCTGATTGAAATTCATGTGCATCAGGCCGAACATAAGGGAGGATACCAGCAACCCTTTCACGGAAGCCCCGATCCCCCGAAAGATGATCCCCCGGTAGGTAATCTCCTCCATGATCGCAGGCAGGATGGCAAACACCAGGAAGCCGATCAAAAACTCTTTCTCTCCCGTCATAAAACGTCCCTGCACATAATTGCGGGAGAATAGTTCTGCCACCCCGTTCACAAAAGCTGCCGTCACATAGACAGCCAATCCGGCCACGATCGCAGCTAGCACAGAGGGGGGCCTGAGTCTTCTTATGTGGCAGTAATCCCGAATGGAGATATCTCTCGCTTCCGCCAGGCAGAAAACAAAGGCCAGCAGGGTCTCAGAGAGCAGAAAATTCGTTTCATAGGCCTCAGGAACCAGCTTAAAGAGCAGGCCCAGCCCAAGGAAACCGAGAATGCCAATCCCGATCCAGCCATTCCATTTTCTTCTGGAATAGTAAAAACAGCAAAGGGCAATCCAGACCAACTCCCCGACGATGGTCAGGAAATGGGGGATCAGCCGGGCAAACACAGGCATGCTCGCTGTAACGAAATATATTATGATCAGACACACCCAAAACCGATTCACATCGATCCTGTTCTGATCAGACATCTGTCTTTCTAATCCCGTCATGACTGATCTCAATCTTTCTCATCTTATACAAACGGCCGATCGCACGTTTGAATTCATTCTTGCTCATTCCGAACTCTGCCCGGATATCTTCCGGTGAAGATTTATCATGATAGGGCAGAAAACCATCATTTTCTTCCAGTTTTTCAAAGATACGTCCGGCATCCACATCCATCTGAATGTGGGCACGCTGACGGAGGCCGATATTCATCTTTCCGTCCTCCCGGACAGAGATCACTCTTCCCTCGATCCGGTCTCCGATATGTAGCTTCCTGACCATCTCCTGTTTAGGTACCATTCCGTTATAAAGCTGGTCGACTGCCACGAAAGCTCCGTATTCCGGATTGAATCCGTACACGATTCCCTGCACCGGATCCTCCTCCTTATAGGGAGGATCTGTTCTCAGGAAATCATACACCTTCATGGTCGCGCAGAGCCTCTCGCTCTTATCAATATAGAGACTGACGAGATACTCATCTCCCTCTTTCACCTTCACTGTCTGCTCACTGAAAGGCAGCAGCAGGTCTTTCTCCAGACCCCACTTCAGGAAGGCTCCAATCCTGGTAGTCTGAGCCACGGGGAGAACTGCCAGTTTTCCTACCTCCAGAGCGGGTTTTGTAGTGGTTGCGATCTCACGGTCCGAGGAATCCTTATAGACAAAGACCTCGACCTGGTCGCCGACCTGAGCCCCCTTAGGCACCTGCTTTCTCGGAAGCAGCACACAGCGGTTCCGCTTGTCCGGCTTCGGCTCTGCACAAAGATAGACACCGAAATCGGTCTTATGGTCAATATATAATTTCTGGGTTCTTCCTAATTCAATCATGTTCTCTCCTGTTTAATTGCCGGCATCCTGATCTGCAAATTCCATCTTCTGCAGAGCAAGGATATCGCCATCCTGATTCTCAAATTTAATATAATCCATACCGTCACATTTTCCGGTATACACAGTAACGTGGTCTCCCGGCAAGGCTGCCTTGCGGTAATCGATTCGTATGTTCGACAAGGCAGCATCCGGCGGAAGGATCAGCTCCGTCCAGAGAGCGTAATAGGCATTATTCACATGGGAGTTGGTGTCCAGGAAAAATCTGGTAATATCAAACTCATCCGCGAAATCCCATTCTACTTCCTTTGGCAGCTTAAACTTCCTTTTCAGCGCGTCTTCCCGCTCCTCATTGACTTTTTCAAAAGAATGGACCAGTTCTTCCGGCACCTTGACGGGAAGCAGCTTTTCCGTGTTCATAAATACCCACATAGAATCCGCTTCCACGATCACATTTCCTTCCGGATCCAGAACTTCAAAAGCTCTGTACCCATAGGCGCGCTGTATCTTATATGGATTGGTCCTGATCGTGATCTCCTCAAACATCCTGGGGTATCTGTCTATCTTTATATCGTAAGCCAGGAGGAACCAGGCCCGGTCTTTCATACATTCTTCGTAGACACCGAAACCGAAATCATAGGACTGGAAAGTGGCCAGGTCCTGGAAATACTGCAGGAGCTGGAACAAGCCGGCCTTTCCCCCTCGTTCCGCTTCACTGTAACGAACTTTGATCTTCGTCTGATAAAGCAAAATGCTATCCTCTCTTCCT
>CAMOYC010000009.1 GCA_946629665.1 uncultured Lachnospiraceae bacterium | reverse complement strand
CATCCGTATATATACTTACTTTCATTCCTGTCCCTCCTAGAAAAAATAGGCGGAGACCAGCTGATAAAGGCTCTCATAGTCGTCTGCCGCCATGGTTTCTCTGGCAGAGTGCATGGCCAGCATGGGTATGCCGATATCGCAGCCCTGCATGGGCAGGCCCGCCCCCACCATGGGGCCCAGGGTTGATCCCCCGCGGATCGAGTTGCGGTCATTGATCTCCTGCAGCGGGATGTCATACCGGTCCGCCAGCTCTTTTATGATTGCGGTCATCCTGCAATCCGAGGCATATTTCTGGTTGGTGTTCACCTTTAAGACCACTCCCCGGCCAAGCAGGGCCCGGGTCGTGGGGTCACATTTGTCCGGATAGTTAGGGTGAGCTCCGTGGGCTCCGTCCACAGACAGGAAACTGCTGTGCATAAAGACAATCTCCCGGCTTTCAGGGCTGCAGCCCTTCCCGGCATAGATCCGTTCCAGCACAGACCGCAACAGGAAGGAACGGGCGCCGGACTTGCTGACAGACCCGACCTCCTCATGGTTGAACAGGCCGATCAGCTTGACATGGTCCGTGGCTTCCGCCTCCCCGATCGCCTCCAGAAGAGCAGTCACGGAAACCAGGTTGTCCAGCCGGGGCGAGCAAAGGATATCTTTCTCAAATCCGCAGATCTCCGGCAGATCTCTGTTGTAGAGATTCAGGTCCCAGGACAGGATCTCGCCGACATCCGTCTTCAGTTCCCGGGCAAGAAAATGCAGGAACCGCTCCTCGGTCCAGTCTCCCCTCGCAAAGCCGGTCAGGGGCATCAGCTCCTTCTGCCGGTCGATCTTCCAGCCCTTTAAAGCCTCCCGGTCCATGTGGATGGCCAGGCCGGGGATCACTGCCACAGGCCGGCGGCTGTCATAGGCCACCGGAACCGGTTCAAAGGGGTCTTCTCCCCTTAACATTACCAGCCCCGCCATACCCAGAGGCCGGTCAAACCAGGTATGGTCATTCATGCCCCCGTAAACTTCCACATTCATCATGGCGCAGCCCATATTTTTAAAATCCGGTTTTCCCTTCACCTTCAAACCCGGCTGGTCCACATGGGCAAAAGCCATGCGGGCGGGCACAGCAGTCCCGGGGCCCCTGTCCATGATAAAGGCAAACAGGACATCCGGGAAAGGGGTCACATAGTACTTTCCGCCGTCCGCTGTCTCTAAAGGAGCGTCCCAGGCCAGTTTGGCAAATCCCTGGCCCTCCAGGTATTCTTCGGCAAAAGCCACCACGTTGACCGGAGCAGTTCCCCGCTCCAGGCATTCCATTAATACATCCATATACTTCCACCCTTCCTGTCATCGGAATATTCTAGACGTATCTGCCAAGTTATGATAAACTGTCTAAAGTATTTCCAAATTATTCTAATCAATTGTCTGCACACCAGACTGTGTATCGAAAGAAGAAAATGATCCAAGTCCAGATAACCGATGTTAAAAACTTTATGAACACGCTTCTTGCCACGGATACCTTCGATCCCTTTTTGTTCGTCGAAGCCTCCATCCGGATGGGAGTCAGCTACCACATTGACGGGAGGCTGAACAAGGACTTCTATGACTCTGACCTGCAGATCAGCAGGGAATTCTGTCTCTGGAAGGAGATCCGCCAGCACATTTTCTCCATCATCAAGGGAAAACGCATGCCCCTGGCTATGAAGATCGTCCTGGCCCTGCCCGAGTCTGCCAGTCGAAGTCTGATCGAAAGCTCCGGCGGTCCGCTGCGCGCAGAAGATATCCAGGGCATGTACCTGAATATCCTGTTCTCTCCGGACCATCTGTCCCTCACGACAGGCCTGTCCGCCCGGACCTTTACCATGGACCGGACTCTGGAACATGCCTTTGATGACTTCACAGCCCGATTTCTGAAAGAGCGCCAGCTGGCTTAGCCTGCGCGCTTTTTTTATTTCAAAAGTTCTAATGCTTTTTTCAGCTGCTTATCCTTAGAAGGGTCTTTCAGGGCTTCCTTCACTTCATCCCTGGTCATCTCTACCTTCACATCCGGCTCGATTCCTTTCTCATGGATATTCGCTCCGCTCGGTGTATAGTAAGCAGCAACCGTAAACTTGATCGCAGAACCGTCGGAAAGCGGCATGATATTCTGTACGATCCCCTTTCCGTAGGTCTTCTCACCGACAACCGTGGCTAACTTGTAATCTTTCAGACATCCGGTCATGATCTCGGATGCGCTGGCGGAATTGCCGTTGACCAGCAGGATGATCCTGCCGTCATAGGTTTGGCTGCTGTTGCTGTTGTAATCTGTCTTGTTTCCCTGCTTATCCTGCATATAGAAGATCATCTTGCCTTCAGGTATGATCCTGGAAACCATATTGACACAGGTGGTCACCAGGCCGCCGCCGTTGTCCCGCAGGTCAATGATCAGGCTCTTCATGCCCTGACCTGTCAGGTCATCCATCGCCTCCATAAACTGCTCATCGGTATTATCAATGAACTGGGAGACGCTGATGTAGCCGATTTTCCCCTTCTTCATCTCATAGTCGACCGTATCGATGATGACGTCGGATTTGATCACGGTGAGCTCGATCTCTTCTCCGTCCCGGAATACTTTCAGGACCGTCTTTTCACTGTCCCTGCTCTTGACCTTGGATACGAATTCCTGCAGGGTCATTTCCGCCGTATTCTGGCCATCCACTTCCATGATCAGGTCGCCGTTCTCCATGCCGGCCTTGTAGGCAGGCATATCCTTGAAAACAGATTCTGCAAGGACGTAGGAGGAGTTAGGGTCTTTCATGACGGTGACGCCGATTCCGTAATACTCCCCGGAATCCTCCTCATTCAGCTGCTTATACTCTTCCTGGGAATAATAATCTGCGTAAGGGTCTTCCAGCCCTTTCATGAATCCTTTATAGATATTATTCTCAACCTTCTTGTCATCCACCTTGTTCAGATAATAATCTGACACATAGGATTCAATCATCTCCAGTTTCTTTGTAATGGCAGCATTATCTAAGCCCAGTCCCTTTGCAGCCCGGTCTATACTGAAGCGGCCGGCAGCAAATCCGACGCCTGCGGCTGCCAAAACAAGAAGGAGTGTGAAAAGCAGGCGCAAAAAGCATCCGCCCTTTCCTTTTTTTCTCCTGGGCTCTACAGGCTCTGAAAAGTCCCTGTCGCCTGTCCTCGGAGATCCGGACTCTTCCGGATCATAGCGGTATCTTCCTTCATTATATTCTGACATGATCGTTCCCTCCATTGAAAAGACCTCCCGTCAGTACTGTCTGTCGGCGGAAGGTCTTTATATTCTGACTATGTATCCCTCTTGCATCTGTCCCGGATGAAACAGACCGCATACGGTATTCTAGTAGCCGTTATTCTCCATGTACTTCATATACTTGACAACCATCAGGGCAATCTTGAAGGTGATCGCATCCTCGAATACCCGCAGGTCAAGGCCGGTACTCTTCTGTAGTTTGTCAAGACGGTAGACCAGCGTATTCCTGTGGATGTAGAGCTGTCTGGATGTCTCGGAGACATTCAGATTGTTCTCGAAAAACTTATTGATGGTCTGCAGAGTCTCCTCATCAAACTCATCAGGAGACCGTCCCTCGAAGATCTCCCGGATGAACATCTTGCACAGGGGCAGCGGAAGCTGATAGATCAGTCGTCCGATTCCCAGGCTGCTGTAGGCTACTACATTCTTGTCAGGATAGAAGATTTTGCCGACATCCATGGCCATCTGGGCTTCCTTGTAGGACCGGGATACTTCCTTTATCTCGTTGATGATCGTACCGAAGGCAACCCTGACCTGAGTCACAGCCTCGGTGTTGAGCATATCCACGATCACCTGAGCCGTCTTGGCCAGGTCGTCATAGGTCTCCCCGCTCTTCACCTCTTTCACCAGGATGATGTTCTTCTCATCCACAGCAGTAATGAAATCTCTGGTCTTTGCAGAGAAAATGTTCCGCACCGTCTCAAAGGCGTTGTTCTCTCTGTCGTTCCTTGTCTCCACCACGAAGACGCAGCGTCTGGCGTCCGTCTCGATATGGAGTTTTTTCGCTCTGTTATAGATATCAACCAGGAGAAGATTATCCAGAAGCAGGTTCTTGATAAAATTATCCTTGTCAAATCTCTCTTTATAGGCAATCAGCAGATTCTGGATCTGGAAAGCCGCCATCTTTCCGATCATATATACATCATCCGTCTCACCTTTGACCAGGATAATGTACTCAAGCTGGTTTTCGTCAAATACTTTAAAAAACTGATAGCCCTGTAGCACCTGGCTCTCCGCCAGGGACTCTGAAAATACCAGCACCGCCTCCTTGTACTCGTCCACATCCGTGAGGGTGGATGCCAGTGCCTTTCCATCGGTATCCATGACACATAAATCTATTCTTGTGATTGCTTTGATACCATCGATCGTATCCTGTAAAATCTGATTCGATATCATTTCTTCACCCCTTGTTTTTCTCTTCCCAACAGTGTTTCCTTTATTTTAATACATATTGAACAAAAATAAAAGAGGAAATCCATAAAAAATGCACTTCCTCTTAATCTTTTTTTCGTTATTATTCTACATAATTGTAGACATTTGGGGGTTAATTATAAATGTTTCCCATCAAATTAGACAAACTTGCTTTTTTAGTCCATAAATGTTTCACAAATCTTCCTTGTCCTCAGACTGTGAATCTGCTGAAAGTTCCGCCTCTTTTTCCGTCATTTTTTTGCGAAAAGCGGTTTGAAGGATCCGGGTCTGCAGTTTTCTCTCCCTTCGCAGCCAGCGATAGAAACGGCTCAGGCCTAAAACCCGGAAAAAGGAAGGAATCTCTTCTGTCTTCTCCTTTACCAGGGGCCGCATCCCCTCCATACACACACAGAGACGGACATTCATCATGGAAAAATAGTCTTTCACAAAATGGATCTGGGTCCGGGCATTCAGGCATACAAACACCAGGCCGGGAATGATCGCATTGATCTCGTTCACCACTTTCTCGGCAGCACCTTCCGTGCTCTCCTCAAAAAGGATCCCGTCGGCATGAACGGAAGGATACTCTTCCCTGGTATAATTCAGGAAAGCATCCAGCTCCTCCTGCTTCTCAAAGACGGCATAAACCGCCCCCGCGTCACGGTTCAGCCGATGAAATAACTTATTCACATAGCTGTCAGCATACTTGCCAAGTCCTTCCGGAAGTTCCTGGCCGGACCCCGTCTGGCTCAGAGCCTGCACATGCTCCATCGCCTGCTCTACCTGACTGTCTCCGGGGAGGACCAGGGAACAGGAACTTACAAAGTCCGCAGCATCTTCATGGGACTGGCAGTACAGAGCACTCGCCGCCGACAGGAAAAAGATCGTATGACGGTCTTTCCCCTTCATAAGGTCCAGCGATTCATGCACTGCTTTTTCCACCCGAATCTGATCAACATCCATGCCCAATACTTCTGCCTTCTTGTGAGAGAAAAACGGATGGGAATTATTATTATTCAAATTCGAATCCATAGATCAGTTTCCTTTCCTTTACGGCAGGCAAAGAGGATCATTCAGAATCTGTGTCAAAATCATAGCTGCCCGGATCGTCTGTCTCGCCGGAATCATCGGAGGAATCATCGGAATCGGAGGAATCATCGTAGGAGGAATCATCGGAAGTATCCTCAGAAACATCCTCATCTTCATATTCCTCATCTTCTTCATTACTGTAATTGGTGACCTCCGGAACGTCTGTGTAATCAGTACCGACATAGATCCGGATATCTCCACCGGTGGAGATGCTGTCAACTACAGACAGGTCTGCGTCCGGGAAGTATTCCAGGAGATCTTCTCCCATTCCTTCCTCGGTCACACGGATCCTGGTCTGGGAGATCGGTCCCTCATCCTGGTAGTTGTCGATCATGGATATCGTGTATCCTTCCGACTCCAGGTAAGCCTGCCATCCTGCTGCAAGGCCGGATACATAGGCAGAATTATAAATCTCGATCGAACAGTTCTTGGAGCTCTTCACGCTCTCCTCTTCCTTGTCTGAGGAGGAGGAAGAAGACGAGGAATCCGCCGTCAGGGAATCGGACTGCTTGATCAGAGCGGACAACTGCAGCTGGATCTTCTGGTAATCGAGACTGAAGATGCCCTCTTTCTCGCTTCCCTGGGCGATCCGGACCAGACAGGTATCCCCGGAGATATTCTTAAGGATATCTTCCACGGAAGTCAGATCCTTACCCCGGCTGGTCTTCGCCAGTTTGGCAAACTTCTTTGCAGTCTTCTCGCTCTTTTTGCCCGAAACTTTGCCAATGTAGGAATTCAGATAAGTGCTGGTCCTCTCCAGGCGGTCGGATATCTGGCTGTCAGAGCCGTCAAGATAGGTAAGGATGGCTACCGATTCCCGGCCGTCCCTTCTCAGGTTTCCACCCTCCAGGGTTTTCAGTTTATTGTCGGAATCACGATAGGAAATCGCATAGTCCAGGTTGTAGGAGACATCGTCAGCTGCGTCAATGACCTCAGCAAGCTGGTCCAGAGTCAGGATATCATACGCATCGATCTCCAGACCGCAGAGCTTCCCGATCAGCTTGGACAGCATATCGTAACGGTCCTCTCCGTAGACTTTGCAGACATCGGCAAAAGAAATACTCTCCCCTGCTTCCGGCAGCTTCTTCTTGATCTCCCTGACCAGTTTCTCGTCAGGACACTTCATGCTGGCATTCTCCGGCAGAAGCACCAGATCAAGAGCTTTGGACTCCTTGTTGTAGAGGCTCAGCATAATATACTCGTAGCAGCCGTCCTGGCTGTCAACGAAAAGAAGCGTTGCTTCCAGATTCCCGTTATCAATCTCCGCGGGAGTCGTCTCCTCCGTCTCTTTGGCCGTCTGTGTGCTGGCCGCATGCATCTTCTCATTCACATCATCGACATCCATGAGTGTTCCGGTCAGATAATAGGTCACTCCCTCGAATGTGATCACCGCAAAAGCAGCCATCAGTGCTCCCACAACAGCCAGTCTGAGCAGGAATGATAAGAATCTTTTTATGAAACTTGGCTTTTTCATACTGTGCCTCCTGTAATAAGTGCTTATACATATTCTTCAGTATAACAAAGTATCCCAGGTGAATCAAGGTTTCTTTTTCAGGCGGTCCGGTCTACAGCTCTCTTGTTTCCTGCCTCAGCCAGTCTTTTTCCTCCGGATCAAGGTGAGGAGATATCGTATCGTAAACCACAGAGTGGTAAGCGTTCAGCCATCTGCGCTCCTTTTCCGTAAGCATCTCAGGGAGGATCGCATCCCGGTCGTAGGGCACCATGGTGAGGGTATCAAAGCTCAGGAAGTCCCCGAAACCGCTGTCATCCGCCTGCCGGCAGACGATCAGGTTCTCGATCCGGACGCCGAATTCCCCCTCCAGGTAGATACCCGGCTCATCGGAGGTAACCATGCCTTCTTCAAAGACGCATTCCCTTCCTCCGCCCGCAGGTTTGCGGTAACGAAAACTGTTGGGACCTTCATGGACTCCCATCAGGAAGCCGACCCCGTGGCCGGTACCATGGTCATAATCCAGCCCCCGATCCCAGAGGGGAGTTCTTGCCAGGCTGTCCAGACTCTGGCCGGTGCAGCCCTTTAAAAATCTGGCTGCAGCCAGGTTAATATGACCCCGGAGCACCAGGGTATACATTTCCTTCTCCTTATGGGAAAGAGGCCCTAAGGAGATGGTCCTGGTGATATCCGTTGTTCCTTCCAGATAGTGGCCGCCGGTATCCGCCAGCACAAAGCTTTCCGGTTTCAGGACCGCATTGGATTCCTCGGTGGCACTGTAGTGACAGATCGCGCCATGCTCCCGGTAAGCAATGATCGGGGCAAAGCTGGGTTCCACATAGCGGGCCTGCTTCTCCCGCAGGCCTTCCAGGTACTCAGCGGCGCTGATCTCGGTGATGGGCTTCCCGTCCACACCATCCTTCACATTCTGTTTCAGCCAGTAGATAAATCTGGTGACCGCGACGCCGTCCTTGATGTGGGCTTTACGGAAATTCGCCACCTCCACCGGATTCTTCACTGCCTTGGGCATCTCGGTGGGATTGGGTCCTACCATCCTTTTCACGGAAGCAGGAATCCGGCTCTGGAGCCTGGAGTTCACCGTGCCCATATCATAGTAGAGGACCGAGCCTTCCGGAAGAGCTGCCACATCGTCATAGATGCTCTCGTAATCCCGGATCTCGACTCCGTCGTCCTTCAGCTCATAAGTCAGCTCTCTGGGAACACACTTCTGTACGTACCAGCATACCTTCTCCTGGTCCATCAGCAGGTAGCTCAGGACGACCGGCGTGTAAGCGATATCATCTCCCCGCACATTCAGCAGCCAGCAGATGTCCGTCAGGGAAGCCAGCAGCAGATAATCTGCCTGCTTTCTTCTCAGTTCCTGCCGGATCAGTGCGATCTTGTTGGATCTTCTCCGCCCCGCATAGATCACGGGCAGAGGCCATGCCGGCCGGCGGGAAAGGGGCGGTCTGTCCGTCCAGAGCTCTCCGACCAGATCCTTGTCCGATACGATCCGGACCTGTTTTCCCCGCAGGCGCTGTTTCAGGGCATTCTCTGCGGAAGCCATGACCACTCTGCCGTCATAACCTAAGGTCTGCCCTTCTCCCAGCTGGTCCGCCAGATAATCTGCGATGGAAGGCACATCCGGCTGCCCCATCTTCTTAAGCTCGATCCCGCTTCCGGCAAGCTGGTCGGAAGCCTGGATAAAATATCTGCCGTCCGTCCAGAGGCCGGCTTCGTCGGCAGTCACGATCAAGGTTCCTGCGGAACCGTCAAAACCGGAGATATAGTCACGACACTTGAAATAATCTCCCACATACTCGGACCCGTGAAAGTCTCCGGTGGGGATCATATAGGCGTCGATCCCGTATTCCTGCATCTTATCTCTCAAATCCTGCAATTCTTTTTTCATGATGTCTCCCTGCCTTCTTCCGTCTTCCGATCATTTCGCGGAGCTGACGATCAGCTCAACACATTTATCGATCCCCAGGCTGCTGCGGTTTAAAGCCAGGTCATAGTTCTGGGCCTTTCCCCATTCCTGGCCGGTGTAATACTTGTAATTCAGGCTTCTGCGCACGTCCATCTCATGGACACGGTTCCTGTCCTTCAGTTTTGCTTCCCCGTACATTTCCACGATCCTGGCCTGCTTGGTCTCCTCGTCCGCAAAGAGAAATACCTTGAGCGCGTCATCCCGGTCTCTCAGCACATAATCAGCGCCGACGCCGACAATGACGCAAGGCTTCTGGGCAAACTCCACGATCGCCTGCTCTCTTGCTTTCCAGAGAAGCTTCAGCGGAGATTCCTTATCCTCATCTATATCGACAAAATTGTAGGCAAACCGGTCTGAACTCGGTGCAAACTCCCCGTACAATTCCACGTATTTCTCCCGGAGGCCGGACTTCTGCGCCGCCTGACGGACAAGATCTTTATCATAAAACTCAATACCCAGCTCCTTGGCAACCAGCTTGCCGATCGTTCTGCCGCCGCTGCCAAATTCTCTGCTAATCGTGATGACGTTCTTTGTCATGGATCCCTTCTCCCTTCCTGTAAAAGTATTTTTGCTTATTAATATCTATTCTATCACCTGCGTCTGAGAATCACAATAATTCCCAGGAAAATGCTTTTGAAAAATGTTGCAGGTAACCAGATCCGGCAGGTCCCTGCGGAAGGTCCTCCCGGAAAATGCCTCGTGGGGTACCGGGATAAACAGGCACTCTTTCGGGCAGATCGGCCGGTACATGGGGTCTGCGACCACGATGTCCGCGTCCGCAACCTCCGCCTGGATCTCTTCCTCGCTCCGGATGGACAGGCTTCTGCTCCCCAGTAATTCGGGCCGGAGGGACAGAGGACAGATAGCCTCTACGTTAAGGTCCCGGCGGTTCTTTAAGGATTGCAGCAGGGACTGAGCGTAAACCGTCTCTCCGATCACCACAAGCTTCTTCTTTTCGGATGGTTCCCCCTCCCCGGCAGGCTGGGGATCCTCCCGGCAGGCGATCACATTTTCTTTTCCGGCGCAGGCTGTGCGGATCGCATCGATAAGATCTTCTCCGAATTCGGAAACAGGCAGCCCCACCACGTAGGGTATCCCCAGTTCCTGTTCCAGAAGCTTTGCCGCAGGCAGGCCGGTTTCCGAAAGCACCAGATTCACATCCGCCCGGTGGGCCCGCTCCAGCTGATCTGCCAGGTCCCCCGTGAGGGCCGGGCTGTCCATGCCGAGACTGCAGAGGACCTCCATCTCATTTTCCCGAAGAAAATGGATCACTGACTCCAGCGTCCCCTTCACGGACAGGTCCAGGGGCGTCGCCCCAAGCAGATTGATCCCGATCTTTCCGGAAGAGTCCTTATGATCCGGCAGTTTTTCCTTGTCCGAAGCCGCCGGCAGGATCATCTCTCGGGCCACGGTCTCAAAGGCCATCCCGGCTCCGCTCACGTAGGAAGCCATGCCGGTGGTGGGAAAATACCAGGTGGGCAGTCCGGTCTCTTCCCGGATCAGGTCTGCCACCGCAAAAAAATCCGTTCCCGCCATCAGGGGAACCGGAGTCCGGACCAGGGCAATAAAGGCCGGTTTCAGGTCCCGGGCCGCCCTGGCCACATCCCGGATCAGTTTCTCGTCATTGCCCATGATGGCGTCCATCTGGGTCAGGCCGGATATAAAGATCAGGCTGTCCTGATCATACCAGCGGGGCTCATCGTGGGTGTTGTAGGTGGAATTGCAGCCCGAGGGATCATGCATGACCACCATTCCGCCCAACTCAAAAAGGGCAGAGCACACACCGGACACATCCGCCGTGTAAGTTGATATCACTGTGGAAACCCGTTTCATATACAGCTCTCACACCCCAATCCTTTTCGGACTACCAGGTCCCTGGTATCCTTCTCTTCCATAGCCGCTTCCCGGATCAGGCGAGCGATCTTGCGGATGCCTTCAAAACCGTGGAAGCCTGCGCCCTGGACGATGTTGACAAAGTGCGCCGTCTGCTGGAAATAGGCCGCTTTCTGCCCGATCGCCAGCAGGTCCGGGTCCTCCCCCCGGGGGAAAACCCGCATATTATGATGGATGATCCCGCAGACTTCCATCTCGGGAGCATGCTCTTTCAGCCAGAGGTAGTCCTCCTCTTCCTCGGGAGAAAATGCATCGGCAAAGATCCGCTTCACGGATATTCCATGACTGACCAGCAGCCTGGTCAGGCCCAGCAGTCTGGGCACCGCGGAGGCATCGATGGCCACCGGCTTATGACCAAGGCAGGATCGGGTCTTCTCCAGCTCTTCCTCGCAGAGGGCAATCTCTTTCCGGATTCTCTCCCGGCTCATCTTCTCCCGGCCCAAGACTTCAGCCAGCCGGTCCAGCTGGCGGGTGATCTCTTCATACCCGAAGCAGGCCGGAAGATACAGGCATTCCCGGCCCAGTCTTTCAGAGAAACGGCTGGCCCCGTAAAGGCCCGGCGGGTAGATACATAGGTTCAGGAAACCGGCTCCCATGGCCAGGTATTCCTCATAATCCCGGGCGGAAGGCAGTTCCAGGAAACGGCCTCCTGCCTCCCTGACCATCTCATAGATCTCGCTGTCCCGGTCCAGGGCAAAATCACTGCCCAGCAGGTTGACCCGGCCCCGGTCTGCTTCCTTTCCATCGTCCCTGATGCAGTCATAGATGGAGGCCCGCAGCTTCTGGTCCGGGGTCAGCCCCTCCTTTTGCATGATGGGATCCATGTAGCATTCGATAAAATCCTGGTCCGGAAATCTTGTCCTGAGTTCCTCGTAAATATAGGGAATATCACAGCCCATGAAATGATGGAGGCAGACTGTAAACAGCAGGACCGCCGTGGGCTTGCGGGGCAGGCGTCTTAAGATGTCCGCCACACCCTCGATCACGATCTCTTCCATCTCCCCGCTGTAGAGGTCCTCCTCCCGGATCCCGATAAAGGAAAACCGGTCAGATGCATTCATCTCGGCCGCGGTCAGCACCACGCCCCGGTTGCAGTTATCCGCGCAGACGTAGATCTGGTGGGCCCCCGGCAGAAGCATGCCGGTATGGACGATATTCCAGGTCCCGTGCGCTGCGCTGTTATACTCGAGCCCCGGTGTGAAGGGGACCGGCCAGGCAGCCTCCTTCATGGTCACCCGTTCTGACAGGCTCTGTCTGTTTTGGTAAGAATCTGACGCAGGATCCCCCCTGCGCCCGTGGATCATGGTAAGCACTTTAGTCCTCCAATCCGCACTGCCGGGCGATCGCATCCGCCAGGGCCCGGTACTCCTGTGCCATAGCTGAATCCGGAAACGCTTCCATGACGGTGCATTGAAGCTCCTCTGCATCGGTCACCAGCTGGCTGTGGTCCAGGCTGCCGACGATGACGGTCTTAAGGTCATCCGCCAGCTCCTCCACCTTGGCCTGCTCATTTTTAACATTCCGCCGGTTCAGGATCAGGCCGCCGAGGCGGGCATAACCCCGATTCTTAAAATTCTCCACCGCCAGGCCGATATTGGCCGCCGCGTGGATTGCCATATTTTCTCCGGAAGTGAGCACGTAAACCTGGTCCGCATAGCCCTTTCGCATGGGCATGGAAAAGCCACCGCAGACCACATCTCCCAGCACATCGTAGAACACAATGTCCGGCTGATAGGTCTCGTAGGCCCCTTTTTCTTCCAGCTTATTCAGGGCTGCTATGATCCCCCGGCCCGCACAGCCAAGACCTGGTGCAGGCCCGCCGGCCTCCACACAGACCACGCCGGCAAATCCTTCCACGGTCATGTCTGTAAGACTCATGTCATTCCCCTTCTGCCGGGTCAGGTCCAGCACCGTCTGCAGGTCCTTCCCATGGCGGAGCAGGATGGTGGAATCCGCCTTGGGATCACAGCCGATCTGCATCACTTTATATCCCTTTTCAGCAAGGCCGACCGCCAGGTTGGAAACCGTGGTGGACTTCCCGATACCGCCCTTGCCATAAATTGCTATTTTCTTCATCTCTTATACCTTTGCGTAGGCTACCTTGGTGGTAACCCCGGAAAGCCGGCCGATCCGGCCGGACAGCTGACTGATGGTATCCTGGGGAGCATCCAGTACCAGGCTGATGATGTTCATATTCTTTTCCCGGTAGGGGATCCCCATGCGCCCGATCACATAGGGCGCACATTCATGTATATAAGTATTGATCTTCTCAACGCTCTCATCATCCTGGATGATGATGGAAAGTACTGCTATTCTCGTATCCATTTTCTTATCCCTGTTATCAATTCCTATCGGTTTCCTGTCCCCTGTTTGAGCCCGGATCAGCAGATCCTGGGCAGCAGCTCTCCCCGGGGAGGCGGGAGCAGGGTTTTCGCTCCGATCTCCGTGGTCATGATGACCCGGCCGGGCATCTCGTCAGTGATCCTGCCGATGACCGCTGCGGATCCGGTATATTTTCCTTCCCGCAGGGCTGCCAGCACTGCCTGGGCGTGCTCTTCCGGTACAATCACCACCAGACGGCCTTCGCAAGCCAGGTAGAGGGGCTCTAAGCCCAGCATGCCGCAGACCCCTTTCACGTCCTCCCGGACCGGTACTGCCTCCGCATCCAGGCTGACGCCAACTTCGCTCTGCTCGGCGATCTCATAGAGGACTGTACCGACACCGCCCCTGGTTGCATCCCGGATCACATGGATCTGGTCCGTCACATCCAGCATGGCTTTCACCGCGCCGGCCAGGGGAGCACAATCGCTGGTCACATCTGCCTCGATCCCGAAATCTTCCCTGGCCAGGAGGATGGTACAGCCGTGGCGGCCGATATCTCCGGTCACCAGGACCAGGTCACCGGGAACCGCCTTGCTTCCGGAGGTCTCCACGCCTTCAGGGATCAGGCCGATCCCGCTGGTAGTGATAAAGACTCCGTCCACCTGCCCTTTTCCTGCAACCTTGGTATCTCCCGCAACGATCCGTACACCGGCTTCCTTTGCAGTGACAGCCATGGAGGCGGCGATCTGCTCCAGCTCCTCCATGGGGAAACCTTCCTCGATCACGAAGGCGCAGGTGATGTAGAGCGGTTTCGCGCCCATGCAGGCCAGGTCATTGACCGTCCCGCAGATACTAAGCTTCCCGATATTTCCTCCCGGGAAGGAGGCCGGGGACACGATAAAACCATCCGTGGAAAAGGCATACCTGCCTCCCGCAAGCCCCAGCACGGCCGCATCATCCCCGGTCAGGTCCGGGTTGGCGAAATATTCTTTAAATACACGGTCGATCAGTTCGCTGGTCTGTTTTCCCCCGGCGCCGTGGGCCAGGGTTACTCTTCCTTTTTCTTCCATCTGTTCTTCCCTCATTCTCATCTTAATGCGTACTGATAATAGGCGGAGCAGGCACCCTCACCGGAAACCATGCAGGCTCCCACCGGGTGAAGGGGGTTGCAGGCCTTGCCGAAAATTGGACAATCCGTCGGCAGACATTTTCCCTGCAGGACTTCTCCGCAGCGACAGGCCGGATTGGACCTGCCTTCCATCTTCGGAACCCCGTAGCGCACCCGCGCATCGTAGCGTTCCGGATCTTTTTTTATCTTCAGGCCGGACCCCGGGATCAGTCCCAGGCCCCGCCATTCACTGTCACAGGCTTCCATCCATTCATCCACCAGCTTCATGGCCCCGGGACTGCCCTCCTCGGAAACCACACGGGGATAGGCGTTCACAAAGAATGGCTTCCCCTCCTGGTATTTTTTCAGGGCGATCGCCAGGGCTGCCAGCAGCTCCTTCGCGGTAAATCCCGCAACCACTCCGCTGATGCCTTCCTCCGCCAGAGACTTGCAAAGAGCGGTGCCGGTGATCGCGTTCACATGCCCCGGATACAGAAAGACATCTGCGCTTCCCCGCAGGGCCTCGTAGGCTCTGGGCATGGTCTTGTTGGCGGTGAGGACCGAGTAGTTGGTGATCCCCTGCCTGTCCGCTTCCTGCAGGGACAGGCAGGCCGCAGGTGTGGTCGTTTCAAATCCCACGGAAAGAAATACCACCTCTTCCTCAGGATGGTCTGCCGCATACTGACAGGCATCCAGAGGTGAGTACACGATCTGCACCTTTCCGCCCTCTGCCCTTGCGCCGGCCAGGCTCATCTTGCTGCCCGGCACCCGGACCAGGTCCCCGAACGTGCACACGGTAACCCCTTTCTCCAGGGCCAGCCAGACCGCCTCGTCAATAAAATCTGCGGGGGTCACGCAAACCGGACATCCGGGTCCGGAGATCAGCTCTACCTGAGGGGGCAGGATCTGCCGGATCCCCAGGCGGAAGATCTCGTGGGTGTGGGTGCCGCAGACCTCCATGATCCGCAGGCCGGGTCCATCATAATTCTCGATGATCTCCCGGGCTTTATTTTCCTTCTTGCCATTCTCTTTTCCACTCATAGAAGATCCTCCAGCAGCTCATCCGTCTCCTCCTCGTCATCCGAGGTGATCTTTGCGATAGCAATCCCCGCATGCACCATCACATAATCCCCCGGTTCCAGGTTCTCGATCAGGTCCGCGGAAATCTCCCGCTTCGCACCGGAAGCATCTACCACAGCCTTGCCATCTTTCATATTGACCACGCGGGCCGGTAATCCTACACACATAATCTTTCCTCCGTATTTTTCCCCGTTCTATCTTAATTGTATTGTCACTATATCGTCATTTACTGCATGGTATCCTTCATCGGGAAGGTCATGGCTGCCGCCGCCTGTCCCAGGCAGATCCCGCCGTCATTCGGAGCGGTAAGCCTGTGCCGCAGCACCTTAAATCCCCGGGCCTGCAGCCGGCTCTCTGTCAGTTCCAGGAGCAGGGTATTCTGAAAGACTCCCCCGCTCAGGGCCACCGTGGTGATTCCGGTCTCCTCCCGGGCCCGCAGGCAGGCCATAGAGATCAGGTCCGCCAGGCCTTCATGGAAGCAGTAAGCCAGCTCCTCCGAAGATCGGCCCTCCCGCTTTCCTTCCACCATTTTCTTCACAAGAAAATGTGTCGGCATATGCCAGGGATCCCGGTCTTCCGGTTCCATACCGGACAAGGCAGATCCCCGCTCGGTTTTCCCTTCTTTTTCCAGCCAGCGCTGGGCTGCGAACTGAAGGCTGATGGAGGCCTCCCCCTCGAAGGTGGATGCCCGCCGGACTCCCAGGATCGCACTCACCGCATCAAACAGTCTCCCCGCACTGGTGGAAGTGACGGTGTTGATCCTCCGGTCAGCCATAGCAGCAAGGATCCTTGCTTCCTGCCCGGTGCACAGGTCCAGTTCTTCCGCCAGTTCCGGCAGGCTTTCCCTGCCGTAGATCTCCGACAGCAAGGTCACCGCAACTCGCCAGCCCTCCCTGGCTGCCAGGTCCCCTCCGGTCTGCGAAAAGGGCTGCAGGGAACCCAGGCGTCGAAAGCCTTTGTAGTCCGCAAGGAGGATCTCTCCTCCCCAGATCGTTCCGTCCGTCCCGTAGCCGGTCCCGTCAAAGGAAACCCCGATCACCGGGTCTGCCCATTCATTTTCTGCCATGCAGGATAAGATGTGAGCGTAATGGTGCTGCACTTTCAGCAGGGGCAGGTCATACTCCCGGCTGAGCCGTTCCGCAAATTCCGTGGTATTGTAGCCCGGATGCAGGTCACAGGCGATGATGCAGGGCTCTGCCTCCAGGAGATCCAGCATCCTCCTCACTGATTCCTCCAGAGCCAGTACTGTCCGGACGTCCCCCATATCCCCGATATAGGGAGAAGGGTATAGAAGCTGGTTCTTCCCCACACAAAATGTATTCTTCAGTTCCCCGCCGATGGCCAGTACTGTCCTCTCCTCTCCCAGGTCCAGCAGAAAGGGGAGGGGGGCAAAGCCCCGGGACCGCCGGATCATATAGGGTTCACCCTTATAATAGTCCATCACCGTATCATCCGCCCGGATCCGTATCAGCCGGTTATGGGATAAAATGAGATCGCACAGGCCGGTCAGTTCCTTTTCCGCATCCTGATCGTCCCGGCAGATCGGAGCTCCGGAGGTGTTGGCGCTGGTCATGACCAGCACATCCGGCACCTCCACCTCGTCCCGGTAATCAAAGAGCAGATGATGGATCGGGGCGTAGGGGAGCATGACACCCAGCTTGGGGTTGTCCGGCGCCACCTCCGGGGCGGTAAGAGGACCAGGTCCTCCCTTCCTTTCCAACAAAATGATCGGCTTCTGATGGCCCGTCAGCATCTCCTCCTGGTGTTCGAGGACCTGACATTCCCGCCTTACCGTTTCCAGATCCTTCATCATCAGGGCGAAGGGTTTCATGGGTCTTTTTTTTCTCTCCCGCAGGGTCCGGACTGCCTGCCCGTTGGTCCCGTCACAGCAGAGATGAAACCCGCCGATCCCCTTGATCCCCACGATCTGTCCGTCCCGGATCGCCGCCCTGACTGTCCGGATCGCCTCCGGGCCACGCTGGTCCCGGCCCAGCAGATACACTTCCGGTCCGCACTCATTGCAGCAGACCGGCTGGGCATCATACCGTCTGGTTTCCGGATGGGTATACTCATACTCGCATTCCGGACACATGGGAAAATCCGCCATGCTGGTCCGCACCCGGTCATAAGGCATCCCGTCAAGGATGGTCAGTCTGGGTCCGCAGCAGGTGCAGTTGATAAAGGGATGCAGATACCTCCGGTCCTTCGGATCGTACATTTCCTTCCGGCAGCGGGAGCAGATCGCAATGTCCGGTGAGACAAAGATATCCCCCTGCACCTTGCCGCTCTCTATGATCTCAAAGACAGAAAGAGCCGGATCATATTCATTTTCTTCTATATTCATTTTCAGTATGACTGCCCGCTCCGGAGACCGGTCCCGGACTGCCTGCAGGAAGCCGTCCACCGCTTCCTCCTCCCCCTGGACATGAATCTCCACGTAGGGGCCCATGTTGCAGACGGATCCGGCCACCTGATATTCCATCGCGTGCCGGCTGACCGTCGGCCGGAAGCCGACTCCCTGGACAATACCGAAAACATGTATCTTCAACGCTTTTTTCATAGTCTGTCCGCCTTTATCTGTTTAGACGATCCCTTTCCCGGAAAGGGCAAAATGGCTGAGATCCATCCAGAGCCCCTGATAGCCGGGTACTGCCCGTTTCAACAGAGGGTCTGCCAGGATGGCGTCATAACCGCCCCGGTCCACCAGACGGATCCAGTCTTCCTCCTCTTTAAGAGCGATATCTCCTTCCGCCATCTCTTTCCGGTCCATTTGAAACCAGGATGCCACCGTCACCGGACTGTCTGTCGTGGCAATGATCTTCATCCGGATTGCGTTAGCCAAAGCCTGCTGGTGGACCACCAGGACCTTCCGGCCCGTGAGCTCTGCCATCCGGTTCTCGATCCCTTTCCATTCCGGCAGGATCTCCGGGGGACAGTAAAATTCATAGGGGGTGCCAAACCGGTCCTTTAACCAGCGGGCTGCCGCCAGCCCTCCGGGTGCAACCACCATATTTTTTTCCACGTGAGATGCCCGGGCGACCTCGGAAAGTCCGGCCCCCATCCCGTAAAAGACAGGCCGGTCAAAGTGGACCTGGGCCAGCACTGTTTTCAAAGAATCCAGATCATAATCCCCGCCAAGATTCAGGGGAGTAAGGCCGATCACGCCAATCCGACCGCTGGCCTTTTCCTCCGGGCTCTGCATCTCCGACTCGTTTTTACCTTCCCGGCCGGAATCTTCCCCTCCAGCAAAGGTCTTAAAGAGTTCCAGCCAGGCCTTTTCTTCCCCTTCATCGTAGAGGCCGGTCCCATTGCTGTCGATCATGATCGCCGGCATCCCGGTTTTCTTCCGAATCATCCGGCCGATCGCCCGGTAGTCCGTCGCGATCACTGCAGGGACCGGAGTTCCGACCACCGCCACAAAGGAACCACTGATCTCCTTGCAGGCCTTAACAATCTTTTCCACCAGCCGGTCATCCCGGCCCAGGATGGCATCCATATCCCGCAACCCGGCACTGTAGATCGCACTGCGGCTGCCAAACCAGCGGGGCTCATCAAAGCCACAGATGTTTCCCGCACAGCCTCCTGCATCCAGGACCACGATCAGGCCGCCCAGCTCACAAAGTACTGCCGCCGCACCGGACTGGTCCGGAGCGAAGGGAGGAATATATAAACGTAATCCTTTCATGATATATCTCCTCCTTTCCCGGCGGCATGAAGCACTTTCTCGCAGGTATCAAAGAAATGGATCAGCCCGGTATAGCCAAAGGGCTGCACATCATCGGACCACTCGGTGCTGGCCCCATCCGGATGATAGTAGGAGGCATCCTTCCCTATGGTAATATCCGCCTTCTCATCGCTCAGATCATAGTAGAGCATGGTCGGTTCCAGGTTGGAGTAGATCCTGGTGTCCGGACTTAAGTCCGCAATCTTCTTGATATAAATAAAATCTTCATCGGAGGGGTCTGCGAATATCTCGCATACTTTAAAGCCATAGCGGAGCAGGGCCAGAGCCAGCTCAAAAGCCTGGGCATTGCAGCCTTCCCCGATCGAAAATGTGATCGGCCCGAATTTCCCGTAAAAGTCTTCCACCCGCTTTTTCGCAGCCAGGTACCATTCCCGGTCATCAAACTGCAGGCCCAGGGCCCCTCCGAAGAGGGCATACTGGTTCCTGATCTTATCAATCTGATAAAGTCTTCGCAGCTCAATATAAGGAATGCCCAGTCTCTTCTGCAGGTCTACCGCCGCAAACCTGGCTTCCGGATTCAGGACCAGGTTAAAGTTGGCTTCTGCCATCGCCAGATACTCCTCATAGTCTCCGCACCGGGATATTTCCCGGATCTTCTTCACCCCCACGGACCGCAAAAGGTCGTAGAGCTCACAGTCATCGGTAAGAGGGGCAAAATGTCCCAGGATATTCACCGAGGAAGACTTTTTCTTCCTGGGCTCCAGCAGGGAATAAATGGACTGGCGCACATGGACCATGGGAGGCTTGCGGCCTTCCCTGGTCAGCGCATACATGTAGCAGGGCAGCACCGGGATCCCGACCCGGTCCGAAGCCTTCCGGCACATGCGCTCCATATCCGTGCCCAGCAGCGCATCCACACAGGTGATGCAGATCATGACCACCGAGGGCTTCTTCGTGAGGCAGTCATACACCCGGCTGACCGCCTCGGGTATTTTCTTCAGATGTCTGCCGGTAACGATGTCCGTCTCGTCCATCAGCAGGTAAAAGAAACGGTCGCTGTAGCCACCCAGCTCGGACAGGATCGTCGTGTTCCGCCCGCAGCAGCCCGGAGCCACCAGCAGCATCACGGAGCCCGGTATGGCAAGCCCGGCCCGTTTCACGCCAAAGCCCTGGGCGCCCGGGGAATTAAAGGCCAGGGTAGCCGGGGAACTGTAGATCAGGTGACGTCCCGACACCAGCTGGTCCGGTATCTTCTCCTTCCCGGCCTGGCTCAGCTCCTTTGCAGTAATATAATAAGCTTCCTTTTTTGTCATTTTCTCTCCTCCGTGGCCAGCCGCCTATTCCTCTGCCTCCAGCAGTCTGTTTGCCAAAGCCAGAAAAGCTCCCGCCACATCCGACTCCGGTGCGCCTTCCACCACAGTCATGCCCCGGTCCTCGCAGGCGGTGATCACGTCCGACCGGGGGATCTCCCCGATGATCGGAACACCGATCTGTCCGGCAAACTCTTCCACCTTCTCCTTTTCATCGGTCACATTCCGGTGGTTCAGGATGATGCCTTCCACATGGGCGTAGCTTCGGTCCTCGAAATTCTTCACGGCCTGGTAGATATTATTCGCCGCATAGAGAGCCATTTTCTCCCCGGAAGTGACGATCAGCACCTGACCGGCGTAGCCCTCCCGGATGGGGGCTGCGAAACCGCCGCAGACCACATCGCCAAGGACATCATACAGGACGACGTCCGGCTTCCACTCTTCAAACAGCTCCAGGTCCTCCAGCAGCGCGAAGGTTGCTATAATGCCCCGGCCCGCGCAGCCAAGGCCCGGCGTGGGGCCGCCGGTCTCGATACAGAGCACGTCTCCGAACCCTACCTTGGATATCTCTTCAATCCTCTCCGGATCCCGGTCATGCTCCCTCATGTAATTCATCACCGGCATGGGGGGCTGGCCGCCCAGCAGGTTGAAGGTCGAATCTGCCTTCGGGTCACAACCGATCTGGATCACCCTTTTCCCAAGGCTGGCAAAAGCTGCCGACAGATTACCTGTCACCGTCGACTTGCCGATGCCCCCTTTCCCGTATATTGCAATTTTCAGCATAATGTCCTCCTTTGCTCTGACATAAAAAACCCCTTTATCCTACCTGGTCCGAACCGGAACCATGTAAAATAAAGGGGCATTATGGGTATACTTTCTGGTACACTTTTCCCACAGCTTTATATCTTACAACTATTCCGGTTCGGTAGGCCTTGCCGTCAGAGTTACGATGATATTATTATTTTAATTCTTATTTCTTCTTCTCGTCCAGATACTTCTTCAGGTAGAGCACTCCCATGGCCAGGAAGGCTGCCGCAATGGCCACCAGAATATACTGGCTCTTCGAAACACCCTCCATGCACAAGAAAATGGCACCTGCGATATAAAACAATGAAACGATCAGATTGGATCCTGATGTATTCTTTCCTTTTTTCATGGTCACTCCTTCTCCGGATTTATCTCCTGATCCTTGTCCTTAGGCTTATCCCCGGCCGGCACCAGCCATCCGGAGACAGGAGGTGCGGGAAAGGAACCAAAGCTCGCGCCAAACACGATCTTGATCAGCCAGATAAAGAAGATCAGGACCACGATCGGTATGATACAGGAAGTAACCAGCATCACTGCAAAGGCCTCGATCATCTGGTTGAGAACGGCCTGCATCTGTTCCTTGATCCCGCTTACGGTTTCTGTGGCTTCGGCTATGATTCCGGCAATTCCGGATTTCTTTTCCTTATCTACCTTCTTGTCTGCCTCACTTGACGCATCCTTCTCTGCCTTCTTGGCCGCGTTGATCGTCTCCTCCACCGTGGACCCGTATGTCTTCTCGATCGTATTGGACATCCAGACACTGACAGGCACCACCAGAAAGAGAATGATCGCGAAGGAAGCCACCTTGATCCCGATTGCCTTTAAGCCCTGCCGGCCCAATAAGAAATACAAAGC
This sequence comes from uncultured Lachnospiraceae bacterium, assembly GCA_946629665.1. Lineage (GTDB taxonomy): Bacteria > Bacillota > Clostridia > Lachnospirales > Lachnospiraceae > Anaerobutyricum. Next base: position 10,484 of record CAMOYC010000009.1, on the reverse strand, counting down.
GCCAAACAGGCAAGCGATCGGAAGCAACACATTAAAGGCTGCAAATCCGGTAATGGTCAACAGGTACTTTTCAAAGAAAATGGCAGTTAAGACCACAATAAAATACTTACTCAGGTCTGCCAGCTTATCTGCGATCGGGGTTCCCACGTCGCCGGGGGTGGCAGATATCGCCACGGAAGCAGCAGTAGATGCCGCGATCAGTTCCATGACCGTATCCCTTTTCTTGTCCAGGGACTCGATGGACTTCTTGTGAAAACTTACCGATGTCATTGGCTTTGACAGGCCAAAAAAGGAAACCAGGGCAAGCAGGACCATGATGGAGATCCCTGCTATTTTTTTCTTCTGTTCCATGTCTGCTCCTTTCGTAGATGGAAAGTTCTCTAAAATCTTTCCATGTATCAGAATACACCAGATCAGCTATTTTGTCTTCACTTTTCTTACCGGAGACCACTTGCTCACATACCGGGTGCCACCCACATTCATGTAGGTACGGATCCGGAAGTAATAGGTCTTTTTTCTAATTTATCGCATATTCGAAGGATGGTCAACTGTTTGCATTTAGCGAAATTTATAATAAAAAAACCCGACTCTCTCCAGCTGGAAAGAATCGGGATTCTTTTGAAATCGTATAAAGCCAATAACCTGCTGATTATCTCTTAGAGAACTGCGGAGCTCTACGTGCCTTCTTGAGACCCGGTTTCTTACGCTCTTTCATTCTCGGATCACGGGTAAGGTATCCGGCTTTCTTGAGAACCGGACGGAACTCTGCGTCTGCTTCACAGAGAGCTCTTGCGATACCATGACGGATCGCGCCGGCCTGACCTGTGTAGCCGCCACCCTTAACGTTAACTAATACGTCAAATTTATCGGTAGTGGATGTTAACTCCAGAGGCTGACGAGCGATAACCTTTAAAGTATCGTAGCCAAAGTAATCATCCATATCTTTCTTGTTGATCGTCACTTTGCCTGTGCCGGGCATCAGATAAACTCTTGCAACACTGCTTTTTCTTCTGCCGGTTCCGTAATATCTTGTAGTAGCCACTTGTCATTACCTCCTTAGTTATACTTTAACTCTAAAGCCTGCGGTTTCTGTGCAGCATGCTTATGATCCGGACCAGCATATACATAAAGCTTCTTGTACATCTGTCTTCCGAGAGGTCCCTTAGGAAGCATACCCTTAACGGCGAGTTCGATAACCTGCTCAGGTTTCTTAGCCATCTTCTCTTTTAAAGTGGTCTCTTTCATTCCGCCGATATACTCGCTGTGGTGATAGTAGATCTTCTGATCCATCTTCTTGCCGGTAACTTTGATCTTATCAGCATTCACGATGATCACGTAATCTCCGCAATCCATATGGGGAGTATAGATCGGTTTGTTCTTTCCTCTTAAGATGCTGGCAACCTCAGAAGCCAGACGTCCTAATGTATGTCCTGTAGCATCTACTACATACCAGTCTCTTGTAATGGTAGATGGGCTAGCCATAAAGCTTTTCATGAGTGGTTCCTCCTGTTAATTAAACCAAATTCATCAGTTCTGATGACGCGGCTTCCTGGCTGTCCGGACCCTCCGCCGCATCGGATCTGCCTGGCAATTGACAGATCTATGACAAAAGCATAAACCGGGGCTTTGGTTTACACTTTTATAAGCGTTCACAATTAATGATTATATAATAACCGATTTTCTATGTCAATCAATTTTTTTATATTCTATATTTTTCAGCAAAAGTCCTTTAGCAGGCGCTGTTTCTCCGGCTTTGCCGCGGTCCTTAGCCTCCAGGATCTCCTTCACATGGTCCGGCGGATAGACCCCCAGGCCCACCTTGATCAGGGTGCCGGCTATGATCCTTACCATATTATAGAGGAAGCCTTCTCCTTTTGCCTGGATAAGAACCTCATCGGATTCGGAGAAAATGTTAATCTCCCTCACGGTCCGTACCGTGGTCTTTGCCTGGCTGCCGGAGGCACAAAAGCTGGCAAAATCATGGGTTCCCACAAGCCAGGCCGCAGCCTTCCTCATGGCCTCTGTGTCCAGCTTCGCAGGAACAAAATGCGTATACAGCCTCCGGACCGGATCCGGGAACCTGCCGTTATCGATGTGGTACTCGTAGGTCTTGACCGAATCCCTATACCTTGGATGAAAGTCCGGGGCAACCTCCTCCGAACTCATGATCCGGATATCTTCCGGCAGCTGCGTATTTAAAGCATAGCTCAGGCGGTCGGAGGGTATCCGGCTTTCCGTGTCAAACACAGCCACATTCCCCCGGGCGTGAACCCCGGAGTCCGTCCTGCTGGCCCCGATCACCCGGATCTCTTCCCCAAGAAAATCCGTCAGGGTCCTGTTCAGGACTTCTTCTATCGTAATACCGTTAGGCTGGATCTGCCAGCCGCAGTAGGCAGTTCCATCGTAGGCAACAGTTAATTTGATTCGTTTGCTCATATCGTAATCTCCCTTGACGTCACGGTCGGTCAGATCGTAAAGCGGAGCCGTAAGCTCAGCCCCAGCATGGTCAATGCATACAGGATCAGGATACCGTAAGCCATGTAATCCCTCTTTTGGTAAGACAGCGGATGGAGTTTTGTCCGCCCTTCCCCGCCGTGATAACAGCGGGCCTCCATGGCCAGAGCCAGGTCGTTTGCACGCCGGATCGCAGCCACAAAAAGCGGAACCAGAATGGGAATCAGTTTCCTGGCCCGTTCCAGGACATTTCCTTCTTCAAAGTCAATTCCCCGGGCCATCTGGGCTTCCATGATCTTATTCAGCTCCTCCGTAAGGATTGGAATAAAGCGGAGAGCGATGGACATCATCATGGCAAACTCATGGACCGGCAGACGGATGACCTTGAGAAAGCCCAAAGCCTTCTCGATCCCGTCTGTCAGCTCTTTGGCCGTGGTGGTGTAAGTCATGACCGAGGACCCCATCACTAAGAAAATGATCCGGACCACCAGGTAGGCTGACAGGTACAACCCTTCCCTCGTGATGTGAACCGGCCCGAAAGAAGCCAGCACCTGCCCCTCGGTAAAACACAGGTTCATCACCGCCGTAAGCAGGATGATGATGAAAAGCGGCCGCAGCCCCCGCAGCATCCTTCCGACCGGCACTTTGGAAAGGCCGATCACCAGAGAAAGAAAAGCCGCTGCCAGCGCCAGGCCGGCAGGATTCTTCGGAAAAAATAAGGTGATCACATACATGAGAGTCCCGAAAAGTTTCACCCGGGGATCCAGTCTGTGAATGACGGAATCTTCTTTATAATATTGTCCCAGCGTCACATTTCGAAACATTTTCTTCCCTCTCAGCTTATCTCTTTCACTCCGCATTCTTTCAGCAGCCGGGCAAGTTCCCGAACGGTAACCGGAAGATACTGTCCTTCTCCCACAGAATCATGCTCACGGAATTCATCCAGGTGCTCCAGATACCAGGCTGCCGCATCCGGCAGTTTCAGGCCGCATGCCTTGATTTCCTCTCTCCGGGAAAAGACCTCCCGGGGAGTTCCGTCCATACAGATCTGCCCCTCCCGCATCACGATCAGGCGACGGGCATGTTCTGCCACTTCATTCATATTGTGGGAAACGACAAGGATCGTAATACCATTTTCTTCATTCAAAGTGTGTAGAGTCTCATATAAGGCTTTCCGGCCTTCCCAGTCCATTCCCGCTCCGGGTTCATCCAGCACCAGGTAGTCCGGCTCCATGGCCAGGATCCCAGCGATCGCCACCCGGCGCTTCTGTCCGCCCGACAAAGAAAATGGGGAGACACCCTCCAGGTCTTTCGGCAGGCCCATCAGCTCCATCGCCCGGCGGGCCTTTGCCAGGCACTCCTCTTTGGGAAACCCCATGTTGGAGGGGCCAAAGGCAATGTCCCCGATCACCGTTTCCTCAAAAAGCTGATAATCAGGAATCTGGAAACACAAGCCCACCCTGGTGCGAAGCTCTTTTTTGGAAAAACCTGCCTCGGATACATCCTTGCCCCGGAAAAAAATCTTCCCTTCCGTCGGAGTCAGCAGGGCATTCATATGTTTGATCAGGGTGGACTTGCCGGATCCGGTCGGACCGATGATCGCAGTAAATTCTCCGGGCCGGACCGTCAGGTCCACATGAAGCAAAGCAAATCCGGCTTCTTCCTGGTCTGCGTAGCGGAAAGAAACATCCTGAAAACGCAGGCCTTCCTCCCGGGGCTCCTGGCCGGATATTCCGAAAAAATGCTCTCCGGTATCCTCCGCCCCGAATTCTTCCTTGAGTAATGCGCTAAATGGCAGGCCAATCCCCAAGGCTTTCAGCCTCTGCGGAGAATCCGTAAATTCCCGCGGGTTTCCCATATCGGCAACCTTTCCCCCATCCATAAGATACAGGTAATCTGCATTCTCCACTTCTTCAAAAAAATGCGTAATATAGATTATCGTAATCTTTTTCTTTTTATTCAGTTCATAGACGGCTTTCAACAGCTCATCCCTGCTTTCCGGATCGATCATGGCAGTGGGCTCGTCAAAGATGATGCATTCCGGTTCCATGGCCAGCACGCCGGATATGGCAATCTTCTGTTTCTGGCCTCCGGAAAGAGCATTCGGACTGGCAAGGCGGTAGGCCTGCATTCCTGTGGTCTCCAGGACCCGGGTGATCCGTCTGTCAATCTCATCGGGCGGGAGGCCAAGATTCTCCGGACCGAAAGCGACTTCCTCCTCCACCAGGTTTCCAATGATCTGGTTGTCCGGATTCTGAAAGATCAGGCCGGCCATCTTCCGGATCGCCACCACCGACTCCGGATCTGAGCTGGTAAGGCCGCCGACCCAGACCTGGCCCTGGCCGGGCAGCAACAAGGCAGCCAGATGTCTGGCAAGGGTTGATTTGCCTGACCCGTTACGACCCAGGATGCCGACAAAATCCCCCCTCTCAATGGAAAGAGACACATCGGCAAGAGCCGTGTTTTCCTCCATCTGTCCGGTCTCTCCGGAATATCTTTTGTACTTGGAGATCAGATTCTTCACATCGATCCAGGCCATATCTGTTCCTCCCGATAAATGGCAAAAGGGAGATTGTATCTACAATCTCCCTGAAAATAAGCAATGATTAAACTAACTCGATGATTACTTCTAAAGCTGCATCGCCCTTACGCTGGCCAATCTTAACGATTCTTGTATAACCACCGTTGCGGCCTGCATACTTCGGAGCGTACTCATCAAAGATCTTCTGAGCAAGGTCAATCTTCTTGGTTCCTGCTTTTCTGCCTTTACCCTCTGCAGGTACTTCTGTCACAGGATATAAAACCTTTAACATCTGACGTCTTGCATGAAGTCTGGACGGAAGATCTTTCTTGATCTCTTTTTCGATGGTATCGTATACGGTAACCTTCTTGCCGTCTACTACTTCTTTCACGCGCTTGCCGTCTTTGTCTTTTCTGGCAACCTTTGCCTGAACCTTAACAACCTCAAAGTTATCTCTCTCTTTTACACCAAGAGCAATAAGGCCTTCAGCGATCTTGCGGATCTCTTTTGCCTTTGCCTCTGTGGTACGGATCTTTCCATGGTAGAGCAGAGCAGTTACCTGGCTGCGTAAGAGAGCTTTTCTCTGATCAGATGTTCTTCCTAATTTTCTGTACTTTGCCATGATAATGGACCTCCTTTACATTTTTCGCCGTGCTTACTTCACCTTCAGCCTGGGCGGGTCATCATATATATTACGGAATTAAGCCTCGCTTGAACGAAGTTCAAGGCCTAATTCATGTAATTTCGATAATACTTCTTCTAAGGACTTGCGTCCAAGGTTACGAACCTTCATCATATCTTCTTCTGTCTTGTTGGTCAGCTCCTCAACAGTGTTGATGCCGGCTCTCTTCAGACAGTTATAAGAACGAACAGATAATTCCAGTTCATCAATGTTCATCTCAAGTACTTTATCTACAGGATCCGGAGCTGCATCCACGATGACGACTGCCTTCTGGGCATGCTCGGAAAGATCAACAAAGAGAGCCAGATGCTCACTGAGAACCTTGGCTGCGAGGCTGACTGCCTCATCCGGTGCCAGTGTTCCGTTGGTGTATACGTCAAGTGTCAGCTTATCAAAATCAGTGATCTGGCCAACACGGGTATTCTCAACTGTCAGGTTCACTCTCTCGATCGGAGTGTAGATAGAATCGATTGCGATTACGTCGATGGACTGGTCCTCTGACTTGTTCTTGTCAGCGCCTGCGTATCCACGGCCGTTGGTGATGGTCAGCTCTGCCTCAAAATGGCAGTCTGCGCCACCGCTCAGTGTTGCGATCACCTGATCCGGGTTGATGATCTCGATATCACTGTCAACCTGGATGTCAGCACCCGTAACGACACGTTCTCCGCTGACGTCGATGAAAGCTCTCTTCGGCTCGTTTGAAGAGCTGTTGTTTTTAATTGCCAGCTCCTTGATATTCATAACGATCTCAGTAACGTCCTCTTTCACGCCCGGAATGGACGTGAACTCATGAAGGACTCCTTTGATCTTCACAGCGCTGACAGCTGTTCCCGGTAAGGAAGATAACATGATTCTTCTTAAGGAATTACCTAAAGTTGTGCCGTATCCCCTCTCTAAGGGTTCTACCACAAATCGACCATATTTACTTTTATCAGTATCCGGAACTTCTACTATTTCAATTTTCGGCTTTTCGAATTCAAACAAGAATCGGACCTCCTTTAGGAAAAAAACGGAAAATCACTTCCAAATCTAACAGCTTCCATAGACCACAATTGAATGCCCGCGTAAAATGTGGGCATTCAATCGTCAGATCGCATTATTTAGAATATAACTCGACGATAAGTGTCTCGTTAACAGGAACATCGATCATCTCTCTTGCAGGAAGTTCTGTTACAGTTCCCTTAAACTCTTCGATGTCCGCATTCAGCCATGCAGGTACTAAAGTGCTTCCGGTAACCTCAGCAATATCTTTATATCTCTGCATGGATTTCTTGTTCTCTTTGATCTCGATCACATCGCCTGCATTCACTCTGTAGGACGGAATGTTCACGCACTTTCCGTTCACCAGCACATGCTTATGTCCGACGATCTGTCTTGCTTCTTTTCTGGTTCTTGCGAATCCCATGCGGAAAACGATGTTGTCCAGTCTGGTCTCAAGGAGAACCATAAGGTTCTGGCCGGTAAGGCCCTTCATCTGCTCAGCTTTGGCATAGTAATTTCTGAAGGGTTTCTCCAGAACGCCATAGATGAATTTAGCTTTCTGCTTTTCACGAAGCTGAAGGCCGTACTCGCTGACCTTTCTTCTGTTGTTCCTGGACTGTCTCTTGGATGTTTTATTCACACCTAAATAGATCGGATCTAACTCTAAAGATCTGCATCTTTTCAGGATCGGAGTTCTATCAACTGCCATTATTCCATACCTCCTCTATCAGACTCTTCTTCTCTTCGGCGGGCGACAACCATTGTGAGGTACAGGAGTAACATCCTTGATGCTTGTTACCTCAAGACCGCATGCCTGAAGTGCACGGATTGCTGCTTCACGACCTGAGCCCGGTCCCTTAACCATTACCTCAACAGTCTTCAAACCATGAACGAGGGCAGCCTTTGCTGCTGTCTCTGCTGCCATCTGTGCAGCATAAGGTGTGGACTTCTTGGATCCTCTGAATCCCATCTCGCCTGCGCTTGCCCAGGAGAGTGCATTTCCTTCAGAGTCCGTTAATGTTACGATTGTATTATTAAAGGATGACTGGATATGTGCCTGTCCGTTCTGGACATTCTTCTTCACACGCTTTTTAGTCACCTTTCTTCCGGTTCTTTTTGCCATTGATGATTCCCTCCTATAGGATCAATCTAAAATCAAATATTTACGAAATAGACTTATTTCTTCTTATTAGCAACTGTCTTTCTGGGTCCTTTACGTGTTCTTGCATTCGTCTTAGTCTTCTGACCGCGAACAGGGAGTCCTTTTCTGTGACGGATTCCTCTGTAGCATCCGATCTCCTGCAGACGCTTGATATTCATAGCGATCTCACGACGAAGATCACCCTCTACCTGGTAATCATTATTAATGATCTCTGCGATACGACGAACCTCATCGTCAGTCAGATCACGAACACGTGTGTCGGGATTCACGTTAGCAGCTTCAACGATCTTGGAAGCACTGGTCCTGCCAATGCCGTAGATGTATGTAAGCCCAATCTCTACACGTTTGTCTCTAGGTAAATCAACACCTGAAATACGAGCCATGTGGCACCTCCATTAATACTTTCCGGAAAAATCCATCGCTACCGCAGTACGGTGAAATGACTAGCGTGTCTCAAACCGGAACTGGTTTTCTCAAAAATTACATGATGATACGGTGAGCCAGATCCGCTCACCTCAGCCGCTTTTAAAAAGTTATTGCCATGACGGAGGCAATATAATCGATGATATCCGCAGGCACCTTTTGTCCGCTAATTATAATAGGCCATCCGGGATGGCCGACAGGATATCACACCAATCATAAAACAAATCAGAGATCACTTATCCCTGTCTCTGTTTATGTTTTGGATTTTCGCAAATGATTCTGATAGCGCCCTTGCGTTTAATGATCTTACATTTCTCGCAAATCGGCTTTACGGATGCTCTAACCTTCACGATAATCTCTCCTTTCCAAAAACACTCGGAATCTATTATACCATCCGGAAAAATCAAAAGCAAGAGAAAAATTCATCAAAAAGGGCACAGTATGCCCTTTGTTTTCCCGTGAATCTTTACAAGTCACACGGACTGTTCTTACTTATCTCTCCAGATAATTCTGCCTTTTGTCAAATCATAGGGTGAAAGCTCGATGGTAACACGGTCGCCCGGCAGGATCTTAATAAAGTTCATGCGCAGCTTTCCGCTGATGTGTCCAAGCACCTGATGGCCATTCTCAAGTTCTACCTTAAAGGTGGCGTTCGGGAGCTTCTCGACAACTTTACCTTCTACTTCGATAACATCTGACTTTGACATACTTTTTAATCCTCCTGATCTCTTGTGGGTTTTTCTCTGGCAGAAACTTCTGCACGAACAGCCTGATCCGGATCTCCCGATCTCTTTATCGTCTCAAATTCAGCCGCAGTCTTCTCGGAGCGGATCAGCTGTATATGTTTTCTCTTCTTGTACTTTGGACGGCTTAAGGGACGGAGTCTCCCATCGCTTAATCCGATCATATCCCCGTCTATATCCACTATCATATATAATCTGTTTTTATCGTGGCCGCACAGGGATCTTGCAAAATAGCCTAATTTATATTCTAACATAAATTCTCTCCGATACAAGTAAAAAATGCAATTATCATACGATAAAAACTTCCTGAAGGGTAAGGCTCATCCTCACATCTGTTAAGACAGGAAAACAGGACTGCGTAGCAGTCCTGCTTAATCACAATAATATTAATGCCATAAAATCGACTTACTTGTCAAGAACCTTTGTGATATCCTCGAACACAACCTTGATATCCTGGGTTCCGTCAACGGTCAGCAGAGCGCCCTTCTTCTCATAGTGGTCGATCAGAGGCTGGGTCTGCTCATGATAAACCTGCAGTCTCTTCTTCACGGTCTCCGGCTTATCATCATCACGCAGGATAAGCTTTTCGCCGCATACATCACAGATGCCCTCTTTCTTAGTAGGATTGTAAACCAGGTGGTAAGTAGCCCCGCATCCTACGCAGGCTCTTCTGCCGGACATTCTCTCAATGATATCCTCATCCGGAACATCCACGTTGATCGCATAGTCAATCTTCTCATTCTGGTTATTCAAAGCATAATCCAGAGCCTCGGCCTGAGGAATGGTACGCGGGAAACCATCAAGAATGAATCCCTTGAAGCAATCTTTCGCTTTGATCCGGTCAACAACCAGATCAACTACCAGCTCATCCGGAACCAGCTGGCCGGCATCCATGTAAGACTTCGCCTTCTTGCCCAGTTCCGTGTTATTCTTGATATTCGCGCGGAAGATATCTCCCGTTGAAATATGAGGAATGTCATACTTCTCGGAAAGCATCTTAGCCTGTGTGCCTTTTCCTGCACCAGGAGCACCCAACATAATGATCTTCATAATTATAATACCTCCGTACTGTAATATGACGGCCGGTACCGGCCGAATATAGTTACTTATATTTTACTCTCTTGGAAGCAGAAACACAAGAACTTTAATTGTACCTTATTCATTCTTTTTTTCTGTCGTAAGACAGGATTTCTCCACTTTCACTTTCCTTATTCCCGGTTTTCCAGATAATCCTTTAACTTTTCCTGAAACTCTTCTGATGAGATGCCCAGTTTTTCGGCCGTTTTCTCCCTTTCTGCTCTCTGCGGCCGAGTGGTCAGTTTTTTGATCGAATCTATAGCAATAAAAAAGGCCTCCGTGGATCAATCACTTTATGAATAGTGATCGATCCACAAGAGAGCCTGTTCATCTGGTCTTAACTGCTGTTGCCACTGTCCTTGCCGCAGGTTTATAGGATACGTGTCTATTTCGCATCCTTCAAGGCTGTCCTGTAATTACAGTTGATGGCATTCTTGATGG